>JBIITW010000055.1:0-23664 GCA_044340265.1 Burkholderiales bacterium
GGCTGGTCCATGCCTGCATCGGACCTGCCATGGCCACGCAGGTCCGGCCGCACCACGCGGTACTCGCGCGCGAAATGCGGCACCCATGCCTGCAGCCGTTCGGCGCTGCCCATGCCGGGATGGACCAGCACCAGGAACGGGGCGGGCTTCCAGGCATCGGTGAAATCGTCGAGGCGGTAGGCCAGGCGCACGCCGTCGCTGGCGGTGAAATACTCCGGGGCAGTCATCGCTTCGGCTCAGTGCGCGTCGTCGGCCAGTTGCGCCAGCTCGACCAGGCAGTTGCCGGTCGCCGACGGATCGATGAAGGCGATCCGCGCGCCACCATGGCCGATACGCGGTACGGTGTCGAGCAGGGGGATGCCCTTCGCCTTCAGCTCTTCCAGCGCGCCGTCGATGTCCTCGACCTCGAAGCAGATGTGGTTGAGGCCGCCCTTGCCTTCGGCGACCATCTTCGCCTGCTTGCTGTCCGGCGTGGTGCCGGCGATCAGCTCGACCATCGAATCGCCGACCGGGTAGAACGCCAGCTCGACCGGGCGGTCGGGCATCTTCTCGGTGCCCGTGAGCTTGATGCCGAAGCAGTCTTCCCAGAGCGCACGACTCTGCTCGAGGTTGCCGACGACGATGCCTACGTGTTCGATGCGCTTGATCTTCATGGAGGGCCTGCTGCGATCGTGGGTGCGGTGAACGAGGCGCAGATAGTGCGCCTCGGGGGGATCATTTTCAACGTCACGCGCGCGCCAGCGCCCCAGCGTCGGTGACCGTCTCCAGGTCCTTGATCATGTCGATGATCCGTCCGGGGTCGCCGCCGTGGCGCCCGTGGGCGACCAGGCTGCGGAACTTGGCCTCGAGTTCGCGATCGGTCAATGGTACTTCCGCACTTCCCTTCGCATGCTCGATGAAGGCCTCGTGGCGGGTGCCGTCCTTCATCACCACGCAGACGGCGGCGGCATCCCTGGCCATTGCATCCGAACACACCAGCCGGGCCCGGCGGCGCAGGCCGACGATCTCCGGGTCATGGACGACGGCATCGGTGAACTGCTGCACGCCGGCGGCGCCCTGCGCCATGGCCACCGCGATGCAATGCTCGGCGGAAACCTTGGAACGCATGCCGTCCGCCGGTTCCGGATGCGACATGATGAGCTGCACCGCGGGGTTGACGGTCACCTCGACCTGCTCGATATCGCCTGGGGCGATCGCATGGCGCTCGCGCAGCAGCAGGCAGCCGTCGATCACCGGATGCACGACGATGCCGCATGGATAAGGCTTGAAGGCGTTGGCTGCCAGTTCCCAGGTCACGCCCAGCGTCCCGGTCAGTGCCGACCAGTCGCTGCGGGTGGTGAAGGCGTTGCCGAACCCGCGCGGCGCTTCCAGCGCGCGCGCGGAACTGGTGATGCCCCTGGACGCGTACCAGGCAGCCATCAAGCCGCTGCGCGCTGAATGGCCCATGTTGAACATGCGCGTCGGGCTGCCGAGCATCTCCGACAACCCGGCGGACTGGCTCGCCGCCATGCCGATGGCATAGGCCGCCTGCATTTCGTCGAGCTTCAGCAGTCGCGCGCAGGCGGCTGCGGCGCCGATCACGCCGCAGGTGGACGTCACGTGCCAGCCGCAGGCGTAGTGTTCCGGCGAGATGGCGTTGCCGACCTTGCACGCCGCCTCGATGCCGATCGTGAATGCGTGCAGCAGCACGTCCCCGGGCACCGCGAGATGTTCGGCCAGCGCCAGCGTCGCCGAGGCCACCGGCACCGAGGGATGGATCACCGTCTGCAGGTGGGTGTCGTCGAAGTCGAGCACGCTCGAGGCCACGCCGTTGATCACTGCAGTGGTGGCCATGTCGAAGCGCCGGCCGCGGTTGATCACGGTCGCCTGCGCCGGCCCGGAGAACGTCGCCAGCGATTCGATCGCGAGGTCGACCGATGGTGCGTTGGATCCGCCGATCGCGCAGCCCAGCCAGTTGAGCAGGGACCGCTTCGCATCATGCCGCACGCTGGGCGGGACGTCCGCCCAGCTCGAGGTGGCGATGAAGCGCGCGAGATCGGCGGTGGCGCTCATGGCGCGTGCAGTTGCTGCGCCGCGGGCAGCGCGGCATAGTGCGCGGCGATGTCCTTCGGCATCGCGACCCACACGTCGTCCCGGTGCGACAGCATGTGCTGCAGCGCGCGCCGCAGCCGGGCCAGGCGGTACGGCTGGCCGACCACGAAGGTATGGATCGAGATCGCGTAGACCAGCGAGGTGTCCCTGGAATTGCGCAGCATCTCGTCGAAGTTGTCGACCAGCATCTCGGCGTACTCGGCACCGGTGTTGCGCCGGTAGACCACGGCCGGCTGGTCGTTCAACTCGATCGGATAGGGCATCGCGAGCATGCTGCCGGTGGCGGACTTCACGAAGAAAGGCTGTTCGTCGCAGATGCCCCAGTCCATGCAGTACTGATAGCCGCTCTCGGCGAGCAGGTCGGTGGTATGGTCGCTCGGGGTGAGGTAGGGCGACATCCAGCCCACCGGCTTCACTCCGTTGCGCGCGGTGAACGTCCGGGTGACGTCCTGCACCATCTCGCGCTCCTGTTCGAGCGTCATCTCGATCTGGCGCTCGACCTGGTTGCGACCGTGTGCGATCAGTTCATCGCCGCGCTTCACATGCGCTTCGAGCACCTCGGGGCAATGGTCGTAGATCGCCGTGTTGGCGATCACGCCGACCGGCAGGTCGAGTTCGTCGAACAGGTTCATCAGGCGCCATGCACCGACCCGGTTGCCGTACTCGCGCCACAGCCAGCTGCGCTGGCTCCAGGGCAGTGTCGGTCGGTCGAGGTCGGGGCCCGAGTTCTGGCCCCAGGGGAAGTGTTCGACGTTCACGGATACGTACAGCGCCAGCCGCTTGCCGCCGGGCCAGGTGAAATCGGGTCTGCGCGATACCGGCGAATAGCCGAACCGCTCGGGTTCCTTCAGCATGTCTTCCTCGTTCGTGTATCAGGGGGATCAGATCGGCGGCGGGTCTTCGCCCATGACGCGTTCGGCGAACTGCGGGTCGACATAGTCTTCGTATGCCGCGGCCGTGGAAATGGCGCCGCAGGAAAGCATCGCGTCGCGCTTCCATTCGAGGCCGGCGCGCTGGACGGTCGGGTCGGTGCTCCAGACGCCGGTCGCCTTGTAGCCGTCGAAGCAGGCGGCAAGCACGCCGCGCGGGACATCGGGCAGGTAGCCCGCCACGACATCGGCGAGTTGCGCCCCCGAGTGCGTAGCCACCCATTTCTGGGTGCGGTACATCGCGCGCGTGACACGCAGGATCGTGTCGGGGTTACTGCGGATGAACGCACGGGTCGTGTTGAGCGTGGTGTAGCAGGCGAGCCCGCGGTCGGCTGCGCGATACCACAGGTGGCCGCTGCCCTCGGTGAGCGCCGACTGCGCGAAGGGCTGGAACACCTGCACCACATCGACCTCGCCGGCGCGCAACGCAGCCAGGTTCTCCGCCATCGTGCGCTCCGGTGCACGGTTCAACTGCTTCGGATCGATGCCGGCCAGCACCAGGTCGCGCTGCAGGCAGATCCCGGGCGTGGGGACCTCGCTCACCACCGCGATGCGCGGACCGACGAGATCCTTCATCGTGAAGCCCGGGTTCGGCGCGCGGCCGAGCAGGAAGAACGGATCGCGGCCGACGACCTCGCAGAATGCCACCGAGTCGGACGCCGGGTCCTTGTCGAGCGCGATCATCAGCCGCATCGGCCCGCCCCAGGAGACTTCCGCGCCACCGGCCGCCAGTATCTGGATGGTCTCGGCAGACGTCTTCGGCGTGATCATCGCGACGTCGAGGCCTTCGGCGCGCCAGGCGCCCAGTTCCATGGCGGCATAGAAGGGCGCATAGAACAGCGCGCGGAAGTTCTCGATCAGGGTCAGTTTCATCGGCGGAGTCCTGTTGCGGGCGATCGGATCGTAATCCGAAGTCCGACGTTGCGCAGCCGCCGCGATGCCTATCCGTTCTCCTGCGCCAATGGCGCCGGCCTTCCCAGCAGGAAACCCTGCGCCTCGCCCACGCCCAGGTCGCGCAGCACCTGCAACTCGGCGGCAGTCTCGACGCCCTCGGCCGCCACATGGCTGCCGATCTCCTCTGCGAAGCGGACCAGCGCTGCGGCCAGGGCACGCCGACCGCGATCGAGATCGATGTGCTGCACCAGGCTGGCGTCCAGCTTGATGATGTCGGGCTCGAGGCTCAGGATGTGCCGGAAGCTGGCAAAGCCGGCGCCGGCGTCATCGACGGCCAGTCGAAGGCCTGCGGCACGCAGCGGCGCAAGCCGCTCGGCGATCAGGGGGTAATCGGTCACCAAGGCATGTTCTGTGACTTCGAGCACGAGCCTGTCGAGTGGATGGCCGGTGAACAGCGCGTCGACCTGGCCGGTGAGGATCGTTTCCGGCGAGACGTTCATCGACAGGTAGGTGCGGGCCGGAAGCCGTGGCAGCCCGCCGAGCGCCTTGCGCAGGACCGCCAGTTCGAAGGATTCCAGCATGCCGGCCCGCATCGCCTCGCGAAACCAGTCGTCCGGCGACCGATGCGCCAGGTCGGCTTCATCGATGGCATCGGCCGGATCGGAGGTGTCGATCGGACAGTTGAACCGGGCCAGCGCTTCATGCCCGACCAGCCGGCTGGTGGCGATGTCGACCAGCGGCTGGTAGTGGATCTCGAACCGGCTGTCCCGGGCGATGCGCGCGAGCCGCGTGCGGATGCGCGCCCTCGCTGCCTCCGCGAGGTGGATGCGCTCGAGCAGGCGGGTGGCGAAATCGGCGAAGGTGTTCATCAGCGACAGGTCGCGCTCGTTGAGCGTCGGGTCTGCGCTGCGACTGAAGCAGCAGAACGTTCCGTAGAGGTGTCCGTCGCTGAAGCGGATCGGAACGCTCAGATGGGCGCCCACCGGCAGGGACCGGGTCGCGGCGATATGCGCCACGGCCGGTTCGTCCTGCGCATTGCGCACGATCCGGGCAAGCGCGCCTTCGCAGACCAGCTTGCAGTAGCTCTCGTCCAGCGGACCCGCCGTGCCCACTGACAGCGGCGTGAAGTCGGGCGTCGAATCGACGTATCGGAAAACCCGCAGTTCGCCGGTGAACTCCGAGATGAACGCGACCTCCATGCCGAGCGACTTGCGGACCGACGGCAGCAGTTCGGTCATGATGTCGTCGAGGGTCGGCGTCCCCTCGAGGGCGGTCTCGTTCAACGGAGCCTCGGTGGTTCTGGGTCCATGGGATCGCGTGCGATGCAACGCGTGCGGCCGGATGCGAGCGACGGGGTTGGGAACTCGACGGCCGGTGTTCGAGGGTAAACGCAGTGCACGCCTTCCGTCGAGCATGAATGTCATTCAGTGACCGAATCGGTTAGCCTTTGGTCTGAAAGCGCAAACGATCCGGAGGAAAAGCCATGTCACGCCTTGATCCGCTGCCCATCGGCGCGGCACCCGAACTGAAGGAAACCTTCGAGAAGCACCTGGCCTCGAACGGGTATGTGCCCAACAGCCAGTTGATCATGCAGCGCCGGCCGAAGCTGGTGAAGGCCTGGCGGGTCCTGTCCCAGGCGGTGTTCGATCCCGACGGCGAAGTCAGCATTGCCTTCAAGCGGCTGCTCGCCTATGTCGTCGCGCGCACGCATGGTTGCCATTACTGAATGGCGCACAACGCTGGGGGGTCTCTCCAGCAGGGGATCGCGGCGGACAAGCTGGCCCAGGTGTGGGAGTACCCCACCAGCCCGTTGTTCCCGGAGGCGGAGAAGGTCGCGATCGAGTTCGCCATCGCCGCGGCATCGCAGCCGAACGACGTCACCGATGAACTGTTCGAGCGGATGAAGCGGCACTGGGACGAAGGCCAGATCGTCGAGATCACGGCCCTGATCTCCTACTTCGGTTTCATGAACCGCTGGAACGACACGATGGCGACCCCGCTCGAGGACAAGCCGGCCGCGGAGGCGCAGGCGCACATTGCCAGCCATGGCTGGGAACTGGGCAAGCACGGCAGATAGCCGCCGGGCGGGACGGATCGGCTCCGGCCGGGATCCGTCCCGCTGTCAGTCGATTGTCGCCTTGGCGTCGCGGGCCACCGCCTTCCATGTCTCGATCTCGCGTGCGATGAAGGCGCCGAACTGCTCCGGTGTGCTGCCTACCACCTCGCCGCCCTCGGATCCGAACCGCTCCTGCAGTTCGGGCAGGCGGATCACGCGCGTGATGTCGGCATGCAGCCTGCGTACGATCGAGGGCGAAACGCCCGCAGGCATCATCACGCCATACCAGGTCGTGACGATGAAGGCCTTCAGCCCGGACTCGGCCACGGTAGGCAGATCTGGCAGGGCCGGGGAGCGGCGCGCTCCCGTGGTGGCCAGTCCGCGCAGCCGCCCGGACTTGATGTGCGCGATCGCTGACGGGATGGTGCCGAAGTACAGCGTGACTTGTCCGCCGAGCAGGTCCATGTAGGCCGGCGGCGCGCCGCGATAGGGTACGTGCATGATGCGCGTCTTCGACAGGCTCTTGAACATCTCCGTCGCGAGGTGTGGGGCCGAGCCGTTGCCCGGCGTGGCATAGCTCAAGGCGTCAGGGCGCTTTCGCGCGAGGGCGATCAGTTGCTGGACGTTCGCGACCGGCAGCGAGGGGTGCGTCACGATCACCAGCGGCGCCTCCAGGATCTGCGTGACCGGCGCAAAATCCTTCACTGGATCATAGGAGAGCTTTGGATACACTGCGGGTGCCACGGTCACAAACGACGAGACACCAAGGACCATCGTGTAGCCGTCGGGCGCCATCTTCGCAGCGATGCCCATGCCGAGCGTGCCGCCACCGCCGGGTCGGTTGTCGATAATCACCGGCTGGCCCCAGGCCTCCGACAGCTTCGGGGCCGTTGCGCGCGCGATGATGTCGCCGCCACCACCGGGCAGCACGGGCAGCAGCCAGCGGACCGGCTTTGCCGGGTAGGTTTCGCCCTCGGCAGCCCATGAGGGGATCGCGTCCAGGCCCAGGCAGCTGGCGAGGACACCCGCCAGACAGAGACGGCGTTTCGCGCTCATTCCGGCCTGATGCCGCTATTCCTGACCACGGCGGCCCATCGCGCGCGCTCGGCTTTCAGGAAATCGGCGAACTGTGTGGGAGTGCCACCGACGGGTTCGGAACCCTGGTCGGCCAGTGCGCTTCGCACCTCGGAGAGGCTCAGCACCTGGTTCAGGACGCGGTTCTGCTCCGACACGACCGCGGCTGGCGTCTGCGCGGGCGCGAGCAGGCCGAACCACTGGACCGCTTCGTATGCGGGCAGGGTCTCGGCGATGGCTGCCACGTTCGGCAGGGCGACTACGCGCTTCTTCGTCGTCACGGCAAGCGCGCGCAGCCGGCCGCCGCTTATCTGGCCCATCGCGGTCGGCAGGCTGGGCAGCATCATCGTGACCTGCCCGCTCAGCACCTCGAACATGGCGGGTCCACTACCCTTGTAAGGAATATGCACCATGTCCAGGCCTGCCATGTTGCGCAGCAGTTCCATGGACAGGTGCGGCGAGCTGCCGTTTCCGGCAGATGCATAATTGAGCTGTCCCGGACGGCTGCGAGTGAATGCCAGCAGTTCGCTCAGGCTGCGAACCGGCAGCGAAGGATGGACGACGAGCACGTTCGGCACGGAAGATACCTGCATCACCGGTGCGAAATCACGCTCGGTATCGTAGGGCAGCTTGCGCGCGAGGCTGGCGTTGATCGCGAAGCCGGAAGACACCATCACGATCGTGTAGCCATCGGGTGCGGCGCGCGCGGCGGCCTCGACGCCGACGATGCTCGCGGCGCCGGGCCGGTTTTCCACCAGGACCTGCTGGCCCCAGGCCTCTGCCGCCTTTGGTGCGACGATCCGAGCCATCACGTCGGTGCCCCCGCCAGGGGCTGAAGGCACGATCATGCGGATGCTGCGCACCGGATAGCCGACGGCGTCTGCGCCCCAGGCTGCGCAGGACGAGAGCAGCAAAAGCGCCAGCAGGGTCGTCGACCCTCGCTTCGAATCGTGATTCTTCGCCATTGGGTGCCCCTTCATTCCGGCCTGAACCCTGCCTGCTTCACCATGTCCGCGAATCGCGCCAGTTGCTCTTCGAAGAACCGTGCGAACTCGGCCGGCGTGCTGCCCTCCGGCTCTACGTTCAGTCCGCGCAGCCGCTCGCGCGTCGCCTGAGCCATCACGCCGGCACGGAACGCCTGCTGTATGCCGGTCGCCAGATGTCCCGGGAGTCGCGCAGGACCGAACACGCCATACCAGCTAATCGCGTCCAGTTCCATCCCGGGCACGCCGGCCTCGGCCATCGTCGGGACGTCGGGCAGGAATGCTGCACGCTTCGAGCCGGTGTAGGCCAGGGCGCGAAGCTTGCCGGCCGAGATCATCGGCACCACTGATGGCGGTGTGATGAACATGAACTGTATCTCGCCCGCAAGCATCGCTGTCAGCGCTGGACCGGTTCCCTTGAAGGCGACATGGACGAGGTCGGAGCCGGTTCGTGCGGCGAACATCGAGCCCGCAAGCTGGATCGGACTGCCGACCCCGGGCGAGCCGAATGCGAAGCGGGCGTCCGGACGGCGCGCGAGTGCAACCAGTTCCTTCACCGAGCGCGCCTGCAGTCCGGGATGGATCACGAGAATGTAGGCCTCGCCTGAGCCGATGTTCGTGACCGGCGTGAAGTCCCTGCGAACGTCGAAGGGTTGCCGTTTCTGCGTACTTGGATTGACGGCGAACGTCGCCGGGGTCACCAGCAAGGTATGGCCATCGGCGGGCGCGCGTGCAACGAACTCGGAGGCGATGTTCGTGTTGGCGCCGGGCTTGTTGTCGACCACGAACGCCTGTCCGGTCTGGGTGGCGAGTTGTGCGGCGACGATGCGCGCGACCGTATCCGGCGCGCCGGTGGTCGTGCCGACCACCAGCCGGACCGGGCGTGCAGGCCACACCTGTGCGGAAGCAGTGTCGACGGCGGATGCAAGCAGCGCCATTGCTGCCAGCGCAAACACGGGGGTCGTCGAACGTCCGGGCGATACGTTCGCGAACACGGTGCGTACTGCATGCACGCTGCGGTCCCTCCTCCAGTCTGCCGCGCGGCGGACGCTGCGCGGCTCGCAACAGCCCGACGGCCGTGACTGTCCTGGCCCTTCGTTCGCTGTGCCGATCATTATAGACTCACGCACAGGGAGATTCCCGCCAGAGGAAGAAGAGACCATGGCACAGAAGAACGAAAACACCATCGATGCGTTCGGCGATCCCCTCGCCTTCAAGGTCGCGCAGGGCGCGCGTCGGCCCGGCATCGTTCGAAACGAGGCCGGCACTGACGTCATCAAGGTCGAGGCACGCCACCTGGCCCACCACCAGAAGGAGGCCGTGGTCACCGAGGGCAGCACGGGCAGCAGCTGGCGTATCGCCAGCGATGAAGGGCCCCAGCTCGGCGGTACCAACCTCGCGCCGTTTCCGCTGGGCGTGTTCAATGCGGGCCTGCACGGCGATCTGGTGAACCGCATCCTCGCTGTGTCCAGGGCCATGCAGGTGCCCATCGAAGGGCTCGAGGTATACCTCGAGAACCGCTACAGCCTCACGGGCTCCTTCGTGCGTGGAGACGCGGTCGGCGAGGCAGAGCCGACGCGCATCCGGATCTCGCTGCGGTCGAGCGCAGGGCCTGATGAAGTCCTGCCGATGATCCGCGCGGCTGTCAGCGCATCGCCTGCCATGGCTGCTTTGCGAACACCGATGGAGAACACGTTCGCGATCTACGTGAACGGACGCCGTCGAACGGTGTCCGCGTTGCCAGCATCGTCCGCGGCCGACGCTGCGGATCCGTTCAGGGTGTATTCGAAGCCACCGCGCCCGCTGGATGCCGCGGCTGATCTTGCCGACATCATCGTCAAGGGCCAGAACGAGCCGGGTACCCGGCCACCTTCACCGGCATCGCCGACCGGCCGCGTCGTGCGTCCGGTCATCGGCAACAGCCGACTTGTCGATCCCGCTGGCGTGGTCGAGACCGATACCTACCTGGGGCTGCCGGGGTCGACGCATTTCTCGATCCGTACCGACGAGCGGCCCGGACTCGGGCACGAAGGCGATCAGGGTCCTTCCGGCCTTGCATGCGTCGCTGCCGGTGTCGCGTTCTGCTACACCACGCAGCTGCTTCGATACATCGAGAACATGAAACTCGCGATCGGCGGGGTACGGATGGTGCAGTACACCCCCTATCGCCTTGCTGGAAGCCTGGGCAAGGGGGATCTCGTCGGTACCGCACTGCCGGTCGACACCCATCTGTTCCTGAATGGCGACGCGCCCGACGAGATACACGAGAAGCTGCAGAAGATTGCAGCCGTGACCTGCTATCTGCACGCATCGCTTGCCGCGGCGCTGGCACCGGAGGTGGCCATCGAGCTCAACGGGCAGCTTCTGCCGTGAGCAAGGTGGCTGGCGGAGACCGATGGCTGCGCGGAGCGTTGTTGTCCGTCTTTTCGGTGGTGATGCCACTTCCGGCGCATGCGCAGGGAGCAGGCGCCGAGGCATGGCCGGCGAAGCCTGTGCGCATCATCGTGCCCAACGCACCCTCAGGTCTCGCCGACATCACGACCCGGCTGGTTTCCGCCCGGCTTGCCGAGGTGATCGGCCAGCCGGTGATCGTGGACAACCGGCCAGGGGCCGGTGGCACGATCGGCACGGCTGCTGCCGTCAAGTCAACGCCCGACGGCTACACGCTGCTGTCGGTGTTCGACAGCCATGCCACCAATGCGCACCTGTTCCGGAAGCTTCCGTACGACACGCTGAACGACCTCGCCCCGATCTCGGTGATGGTGCGCGGGCCGATTGCGCTGGTCGTGAATCCCCGCGTGCCTGCGAACTCGCTCAAGGACCTCCTCGCGATTGCACGTTCGCGCCCGGGCATGCTCAACAGCGGCGTCATCGGGCCGGGATCCCCCGCGCGGCTGCTGGTGGAAATGCTTGAACTGACGGCCGGCGTCGAAGTGACGCAGGTGCCTTACAAGGGTGCAGCCAATGCGCTGGGCGACCTTATCGGCGGGCAGATCGACGCGATGTTCGCGACGCCGGCGGCAATCTTCGGCCATTTGAAGACAGGCCGGGTTCGGGCGATCGCGATCACCTCGGCAACGCGCAGCGCGTTCCTGCCAGGCGTGCCGACCCTCTCCGAGACCCTTCCCGGTTTCGAGGCAGAGGTCTGGGTCGCCATGCTCGCCCCCGGCCGTACGCCGGGCGCGCTGGTCAATCGCATACATGGCGCACTCGAGAAGGTGCTCGGGCAACCGGACATGCGTGAACGACTGGCCGAGCAGGGTCTGGAGGCAGTGGGGGGGACGCCTGCACAGGCCGACCAGTGGATACGAATGCAGCACGAGCGATGGGGCCGCGTCATTCGCGGGCAGAATATCGTGATCGAATGATCGGGATGCAGCAGCATGTCCGTCAGGTCACGGCCCGGCTCACCGCCCGGGTCGACCCGCTCCAGCTCGGAATGTAGGCCGCCTTGCGCCCGACGCCACCGCAGACCACCAGCAGCAGGTCTTCCGGCGTCGAGCACACGGGCAGCCCGCCGTTGCCGAGGTTGATACCGTGGTCCTCCAGCGACCGGCGCATCGGCCCGCCCAGCCAGTCGAGCGGCAGCCGGGCCCGTTCATGGATCAGTATCTTCACCTGCGCCTTGCTGCAGCCGCCGCGCTGGAACAGCGTGGCGTGTTCCGGCGGCACCAGCAGCACCGGCTCGCCACCGCCCACCGCGCCGGCTGATCCGACATTGCCGGCGGCCGGCATCGAGCCGGCATAGGTCTGCGCGAGATCGGCCGCGTCGCTGCTCGCGCTGTCGTTGATCTCGATGCTGCCCGACGCACCGACCACGGTCACCACGCCCTGGGCGGGATCGAAACCTCGCTCGACATGCAGCGGCGCCCACGGACTCGCAGCTTCGTTCTCGGCGACGCAGAAGCTGTACTTGCCCGGCTGGCCGAGCGTGGCCATGTCGAGTTCACCCGGGATCGCGCCGCCGATGTTGCGCAGCGCCAGCCCGACCGCGCGGCCGATGCTGGCATTGGCGAGGTTGCCCGGACCGAGCGCGTTGGCCCCCGCGTTCATGCCGGCACCGCTCGCTGCGGGCCCGTTGACGATGACCATCGGCCAGGCCGAGCCGGTGGTGGTCGCGATGCCGAGCAGGTTGAATTCATCCGCGCACATCGCTCCGATCGCGGTGCCGACGATCTTCAGGCAGGCCGGCGTGCAGCCCGCCATCACGGCGTTGATCGCCACCTGCTCCCAGGTCACATCGACATAGGACGGCGGCAGCACGCCCAGCGTGCCGGACGGATCGACGTCCGCGGCCGCCAGCATGCGCTGTACCCGGTCCGGTGTCGGCGGGATCACCGGCAGTCCATCGGTGATGCCTGCGGCCAGCAGTGCAGCCTGGGTGATCTCGTAGTCCGACGACGGTCCGGTCCAGCATTCCATCTCGATCCTCCTGCGATGGCGCGACACGCGTGGCGCCCGGCCCGAGGCTACCATCCCGGCGTCCCTGTCCATCCGATAGCAAGAGGCCTTGATGAACGACGAGCGCCGCGCCTTCATGCGCCTGTACGACGAAGCCGGCCGCGAGGCGGACCTCGGCGCGGTGCTGCTGCGGCCGGGCATCGACGCGCCCACGCGCGCGCTGCTCGCCCTGGCCATGGTCGCCGCGCGTTGCGAGGACGATGAGGTGCCCGCGCATGTCCGGCGCTGCGTCGCGCAGGGGCTGGGCCGCAGCGAGGTCGGCGAGGCGCTGCTGCAGGTCTACTGCTATGCCGGCGTGTATGCCGGGTTGTCGAGCTTCACTGCCGCGGGCTCGACCTTCGATGCGATGCAGGCGGCCGGTGAACTGCCGCCTGGGCTGGCCGAGGTGCGCAATCCACCCGCAGCCTCGACCACCATCGCCGGACGGACGGCCGACGGCGCACGCATGCGCCGCACGCTGTTCGGCGACGAGAACGTCGACCGCAACGAGCGCGAGGCCGACGATTTCATGAACCTGTTCTGGAGCATCACCCACGACTTCTGCTTCGGCAACATCTGGTCGCGTCCGCTGTTCGACCGGCGGCTGCGCAGCCAGCTCTGCCTGGCGATCGCCTCGGCCGCGGGACAGGTGGGCGCGGTCGATCGGCATGTGCGTAGCGCGCTGCGCGGCGGCGTGACCGGTGAGCGCATCGGCGAGATCTTCATCCTCGCCGGCGCACTCGCCGGGGCGGTCAACAGCCGTGCCGCGTTCGACAGGGCACTGAAGGTGTTCGACGAACCGGGCGTGTTGCGGGCGCCCTAGAGCTTGATGTTCGCCGCCTTGATCACCTTGCGCCAGCCTTCGAATTCGGTGCGCATGAACTTCGCCAGCCCCTCGGGGGAACTGGGCGCCGGCTCGGCCCCCTGGCTGGCGAACAGTTCGGCGATGTCGGGCTGGTTGAGTGTCCTGACCGTGTCGGCATTGACCTGGTTGATGATGTCCTTGGGCATCGCGGCCGGCCCGAACAGCCCGTACCAGGTGGTGTACTGGAAGCTCTGCAGCCCGGCGGTCTCGGACACGGTGGGCACGTCGGGTGCTGCCGGGGATCGCTTCGCACTGCCGACGGCGACCGCACGCAACCGTCCCGACTTGATGTGCGGCAGCACCGACGGCATGCTGTTGAACAGCAGCGAGACCTGCCCGGAGATCACGTCGGTCATTGCAGGCGTGGTGCCCTTGTACGGGATGTGCACCATGTTCATCCCGGTCATCGACATCAGCAGTTCCATGCCCATGTGGTTCGGGCTGCCCGGGCCGACCGATGCGTAGTTGATCTGGCCGGGCTTCGACTTTGCCAATTTCACCAGGTCGGTCACCGTGCGTACCGGCAGCGACGGATGCACCACGAGGATCTGCGGGTTGATCACCAGCAGCGCGATCGGGGCGAGGTCGGTGAACACGTCATAGGGCAGCTTGGTCACCGCAGGCCCCACGGCCATCGAACCCGAGGTGCCCAGCAACAGGGTGTGTCCGTCGGGCGGCGCGCGCAGCACCGTCTCTACACCGACCACGCCACCGGCACCCGGGCGGTTCTCGACCACCACCGTCTGCTTCCACGCTTCGCCCAGACGCTGTCCGAGCGCGCGGGCGACGAAATCGACTGGCCCCCCGGGCGGGAAATGCACGATGATCCGGACCGAGCGGTTGGGGAAGTTCTGTGCCTGCACAGCCGTTGCCGCGGCCAGCAGTGCGAGGGCGGTGGCCAGTCGAAAGGACCCGTGCATTCGATGCTCCTCCATACGATCTGTTCTTTTGGTCGCCTAATCTAGCACGAGCACCGGACATGGCCTCCCGGAAGGCCCGGGACGTCAGGCAGTCGATTCGTGTACTGTCAGCCGGTCAACGCACGCCGGAGCCTGGCCTCATGTCTGAACAGCCGAAACACGCAAACCAGCCCTGGCAGCTGCCGGTCGCCGAGCTCGCGGCGCTGATGGCGCGCAAGTCGCTGTCCCCGGTGGAGCTGCTCGACATGTTCCTGGCGCGATGCGAGCGCATCAATCCCGTGCTCAATGCGATCGTCGCCTTCGACATCGAGGGTGCGCGCGCTGCGGCCAGGGCTTCGGAGCAGCGGATGATGGCGGGCGGCCGGCTGGGCGCCCTCGACGGCATCCCGGCCACCATCAAGGACAACCTGTACGTGAAGGGGCTGCCGGCGACCTGGGGCAGCCGGCTGTTCGAAGGCTTCATGCCCGAGCATGACGACCGGGTGGTGGCGCACCTGCGCGCGGCCGGCGCGGTGATCATCGGCAAGACGAACACACCGGAACTCGCGCTCGCGTCCCATACCGACAACCTGCTGTTCGGCAAGACACGCAACCCGTGGAACACTGCGCTCACGCCCGGTGGATCGAGTGGTGGCGCAGTGGCCGCGATCGCCGCCGGCCTGGCACCGATCGCGATCGGCACCGATGCCGGTGGTTCGATCCGGCGCCCGGCCGGTTATACCGGCGTCGTCGGGCTGCGTCCGTCGACCGGCCGCATTCCGCGCCGGCATGGCTTCCCTGCGCTGGCCAACGACTTCCAGGTGATCGGGCCGGCCGCACGCACGGTCGCCGAATTGTATGAAGTGTTCCGCACCGTTGCCCTTGCAGAAGCCGGGGATCGTGCATCGCTCGCCTTCGCCGACCGTCCGCTGCCCCTGGCGCTGGATACCGGCCGGCTGCGGCGCCTGCGCATCCGCTACGTGTCCGGCATCGGCAGCGAGCCGGTGGACCCGGAGATCCGTGCCGCGATCGCGCGCGCGGCGAAGCAGGTCGCCGCGCTCGGACACGAGGTGGTCGAGGGGCCGGTGCCGTTCGACATCGACCAGGTGGATGCGATCCGCGCTGTGTTGAGCGGCGCAGCCGTCGCGCGCGTGGTCGAGAAGGACGCCGCCTGGCGCGACAAGGTCGGCGAGGCCATCCTCGACTGGGGCGCGAAAGGCCTGAAGCTGACCGCGACGGACTATGTGAACGCACTCGATTCGCTGCAGGCGCTGCGCTCGCGGGCGGCGGCCGAGTTCGAGACGTTCGACATCCTGTTGACCGCCACCTCGACCGCGATGCCCTGGCCGGTAGAGTTCCCGTTCCCGAAGCAGATCGACGGGCGCGCGGCGGCGGCGCGCGGATCCGGCCTGTTTTCCGGCTATGTGAATGCCGCAGGCCTGCCCGCGATCAGCGTGCCGGTGGAGCCGTCGCCGCAGGGGCTGCCGATCGGCATGCAGCTGGTCGGCGCGTTCGGCGACGACCTGACGGTGCTGCAGCTCGCGCAGCAGTTCGAGGACGCGCACCCGTGGGCCGCGCGCTGGCCGGCACTCGCGCTGGACGCGGCAGCGGCCTGACCTGCGGGCGGCGCGCGCAGGCCGTGCCGCCCTGACCGTGCCCACGGACCGGTACGGTTCGTGCATGCTTCGGGGTTCCTTCGACCGGAGACTCCGAATGACCCTGCCTGCCCGTGCGCTCGTCCTCTCGCTGGCCGCCGCCTTTTCCTCCAGCGCGTTCGCGCAGGACTATCCGGTGCGCAGCGTCCGACTGGTGATCCCGTTTCCGCCGGGCGGTGCGACCGACGGGCTGGCCCGCATCGTCGGGCAGGGGCTCACCGCCAGCTGGGGCCAGCAGATCGTGATCGACAACCGGCCCGGCGCAGGCGGCAACATCGGCGCGAACATCGTGGCCAAGGCGCCGGCCGATGGCTATACGCTGTTCATGGTCGGGCTGAGCCATGCCGCCAACCTCAGCCTGTACAAGAAACTCGACTACCACCCGCTGCGCGACTTCACGCCGATCACGCAGGTGGTGTCGATCGACACCTTCCTGGCCGTGCACCCTTCATTGCCGGTGAAATCGGTGAAGGACCTGGTCGCGCTCGCCCGCGCGAAACCCGGCGGCCTGAACTACGCCTCCGGCGGAAACGGCAGCTCGCCGCACATGGCGATGGAACTGTTCCGCAGCCTGGCCAAGGTCGACATCGTGCATGTCCCGTACAAGGGGACCGAATCGGTGATCGGGCTGCTGCGCGGCGAGACCGGCATGATCTTCGAAAACCTGATCTCGATCGGCGCCCACATCAAGAGCGGCAAGCTGCGCCCGATCGCGATCGGCAGCCCGAAGCGTTCGGCGGCGATGCCCGACATCCCGACCATCGCCGAGGCGGGCGTGCCGGGTTATGCCGTGTCGCTGTGGTTCGGCATGCTCGGCCCTGCCGGCCTGCCGAAACCGGTGGTCGACAAGGCCTGGCGCGATACGGCCGCGCTGCTCAGGACGGCGGACGTGCGTGAACGCTTCGCCAGCCTGGGCGCGGATCCGATCGGCAATTCGCCTGACGAATTCACCGCGTTCATCAAGTCCGAGATCGCGAAATGGGAAAAAGTCATCCGCGGCGCCGGGATCCAGGTCGACTGAACGGCCGCCGCCGGCCCGCGGGCGCAGCAAAGCCCGTCCCTGTCGGCCCGCTGGCGACGCTGGCGTCTGGCTGACGACGGCGTCCGCGCGGACATCACGCCGGCATTACTCTGTCGTCGCGAGGCGTAGTAGCATGCGCCCGCCCGCGTCCTGCACCCTGCAGGCCATGGCGACCGACCCGTCGCTGCCACTGGTGCTCGTCCGGAGATGCCATCCTGCCCGTCCTGCGTTACCTGCCACCTGCCCGATGGCTCCACTGGGCTACCGCCGCCCTGATGCTGGTGATCATCGTCGCCGGTCTGTGGATTTCCTATTTCGCGCCGGCAGACGAGGCTTTCAAGATGCGGTTGTACAACGTGCATGAAAGCCTGGGCGTGATCGTGTTCTTCCTGGCGCTGGCGCGCATCGTCTACCGGCGGCTGCATCCGCCGCCGCCGCTGCCGCCGGACACGCCGCCGCTGGTCCATTTGTGCGCCCATGTCACCCATTTGGCGTTGTATGCGTTGTTACTGTTGATGCCGGTGATCGGTTTCCTGGCGACCAATGCCTGGGGCTTCCCGCTGTCGATGTTCGGGGTGTTGCCATTGCCGTCACCGATCGGCAAGGACGAGGCGCTCGCGCAATGGCTTTCAAGGTTCCACTGGGGTGGCGCGATCGCGATCATCCTGCTGATCAGCGGTCACCTGGGCGGCGTGGTCTACCACACGTTCATCCGCCGCGACGGCCTACTGAAACGGATGACCTGAGGATCGGATGGAGCCGCTGAAAGAAAAAACGACCGCAAGCCGGTCCATGGGCTGGCGCCGGGCCGGCTTCGCCGCGCTGGTGCTGTCGACCTCGGCTGGGCTGCTCTGGCTGATGGCACTCACGCTGTTCGTGCAGGGCGTCGACCCGATCGGGCTGCTGATGCTTGCGCTGTTCGCGCTGACCCTGCCATGGACCACCATCGGCTTCTGGAATGCGGTGATCGGCTTCCTGGTGATGACGTTCAGCCGTGATCCGGCGCGCGCCGTCGCGCCAGACCTCTGCGACATCGCCGATGACGCGCCGATCGACACCACGACGGCCCTGCTGGTCTGCATCCGCAACGAAGATACGCGCCGCCTGCAGCGCAACCTCGAGTGGATGTTGAACGGCCTGGTGGCTACCGGGCAGGCCCGTGCATTCCACCTGTACATGCTGAGCGACAGCGACGAGCCGGAGATCGCCGACGCGGAGGCCGCGACGGCCGCATCACTGTCGGCGCGTTTCGGCGGGTCGGTGCAGGTCACCTATCGGCGCCGCGAGGAAAGCACCGGCTTCAAGGCTGGCAACATCCGCGATTTCTGCGAGCGCTGGGGCAGCCGCTACCCGTTCGCGATCGTGCTCGATGCCGACAGCGTGATGACCGCGCAGTCGATGCTTCGCCTGGTGCGCATCATGCAGGCGCGGCCGCATCTGGGCATCGTGCAGACGCTGGTCACCGGATTGCCGAGCGCGAGCCCGTTCGCACGGGTGTTCCAGTTCGGCATGCGTCTGGGCATGCGTTCCTACACGCTCGGTTCCGCATCCTGGCAGGGCGATTGCGGCCCGTACTGGGGCCACAACGCCATCCTGCGCGTGGCGCCGTTCACCGAGCATTGCGAACTGCCGGTGCTGCCCGGGGGGCCTCCCCTGGGGGGGCACGTGCTGAGCCATGACCAGGTCGAGGCGGTGCTGATGCGCCGTGCGGGCTATGAAGTCCGCGTGCTGCCGGTCGAGGATGGCAGCTGGGAGGAGAACCCGCCGAACCTGCCCGAGTTCATCCGCCGCGACCTGCGCTGGTGCCAGGGCAACATGCAGTACCTGCGGCTGCTCGGCCTGGGCGGTCTGCCCACGGTGAGCCGCATCCAGCTGGTCCTGGCGATCGCGATGTACTTCGGATCCCTCGCCTGGATCGGATTGATGTTCGCCGGGCTGGTACGCCAGCTTCCGCTGCGGCCGGATACCGGGTTGATCCTGTTCGTGGCCATCCTCACGATGACGTTTGCGCCCAAGCTCGCCACGCTGTTCAACGTGCTGGTCCGGCGTCGGCTGCGCAATGCGTTCGGCGGCACCCTGCGCGTGCTGTCCAGCGCGTTCATCGAGGTGCTGCTGACCACCCTGATGGCCCCGGTGTCGGCGGTGGCGATCAGCATCTTCCTGCTCGGCCTGCCGTTTGGCCGCCGCGTCGGCTGGACGTCGCAGCAGCGCGACGCCGAGGGCATGCCGCTGTCTGTGGCCGTGCGCTGTCTCTGGCCGCAGGCACTGGTCGGTGTCTTCCTGGCTGGCGCCACGCTGTGGATCGCCCCCGGCGCCTTCTGGTACGGCCTGCCGATCTACCTCGGGTTGCTGCTGGCCATCCCGCTGGCCATGGCGACGGCGTCGCCCGCGCTCGGCCGCTCGATGGCACGTGCCGGGCTGTGCCGCACGCCGGACGAGACATGGCCGGCAGCGGCGGCAGCTGACGTCGCCTCCGCCCGCCTGTTCGCGCCCGGTGCGAAGCCCTCCCTTGCGGCGAACGCCTGATGCGCCGCCGCGCGAGCGTACTGCTTGTCACCGCCCTGTTCGCAGCAGCGGGCATGGCCGGCTGCACTTCGACCGGCCCGGGGGGACACCCGGGCGGCGAGATCGCGGTCGATTTCATCAATGCGACCGAGAAGACCCGCTGCGCCGAGGAAGACAACGTCTACATCAAGGTGACCGGCAACGGCGTGGCCTCGTTCAGGCTGATGGCCGAACATCCCCCGTACATTGCGTCGATCGTGACCGACAGTACTGCGCCCGACTTCACCGACTGCGACATGTCGAACGACCCGGTGTTCCGTTTCGAGCCGCGCACCGTCACCCTCTACGAAGATGCACGCACGCGGCTGGTCGGCCATGCCCTGCCCACGTTCTGGCGTCCGGAGACGGTCGACTTCCGGGTCGGCGATCGCGTCGAGCGCGGACTGCACCTGGTGCAACTGTCGCGGCTTGCCGTACCCGGCCCGGGCAACGTTGCGCGCGACATCGAGATCCTGGTGCTCTACCCGTCGGATGGCTACTGGCGTGCGAAACCGCTGCCGCCGACGACGCTTCCCGACACGGCCTTCGGCAGTTCCTTCCTGTTCGGACCGATCGCGATGGACGGCCGTCCCTACGTGCCGATCCGCGAGGTTTCGTTCGACCCTGCGACCGAGCGCTTCAGCCTGGTGTTCGGCGACGGTTCCCGAGGCAGCCTGTCGGTGATGCAGGAGTCGCGCGAGCGCCTGGGGCTGTCGCTCTCGGTCGACGGACCGCTGGAACCGGGCCGTCCTTTCGCCGCCCTGCGTTCCATGTTCGTCACGCCCACGGTGGCCGATGTGTCGATGGTCGAGTGGACTTCCGGAACGCCCGGCGCCACTGGCAAGCCGGGTGTGCCGAAGTCGGTACCGATTCTTGCGTTCGAGGGCGTCCGCGCCGGTTCGGTCCGGTTCGGGCGCAGCATTCCCTCGACGCACAACCTGAGCGCACCGGACATGGTGTTCGACAGCTTCGTTGGCGCCCCTTTGCTACCACAGCCGCTACCACAGCCGCTACCACAGCCCGCCCGCTGAACCCGCCGCCATGCAAGACAGACAGGGATACATGCCGACCGAATCCGACCTGATCGCGCCCGCCCGCGCAGAACAGCCATCGGACGCCAGGGTTATGGAAGAACGCATCCAGTGGCAGGCGCTACTGACCGGAGACCTCCCGACGCTGCGGCAGCATGCCGACAGCCCGCTGGTCGCGCTCTATGCACCGCTGTGCGCGGGGCGCCGTGACCGGCCGCTGGTCGTCGGCCATCTCGCGCAGAGCCTCGACGGACGCATCGCCACCGCAGGCGGCATGTCGCGCTGGCTGAGCGGCAGCGAAGACCTGCTGCATACCCACCGGATGCGGGCGTTGTCCGATGCGGTGGTGGTCGGCGTGAACACGGTGCTGCATGACGATCCGCAACTGACCGTGCGCCGCTGCGACGGACGCCATCCGGTGCGCGTGGTCATCGACCCGGAGCGTCGCCTCGACGGTCGCCAGCGCGTATTCACCGACGCAGCCGCGCCGACCCTGCTGCTGGTGGCTGCAGGCAGCGCACGCGAAGGCGAACGCTTCGGCCAGGCGGAAGTGGTGCCGGTCGAGCGCGGGACGCGCGGCCTCGATCCGCGCGAGATCTGTCGCGTCCTCGCGCGGCGCGGACTGCACCGGCTGCTGATCGAGGGTGGCGGCATCACCGTGTCGCGCTTCCTGGAAGCCGGCGCGTTGCATCGCTTGCAGATCACGGTCGCGCCGGTCATCCTCGGCTCGGGCCGGCCGGCGATCGTGCTGCCGGAGATCAGCGACCTGGGGCTCAGCCTGCGGCCGCGTACGCGGCGCGTGGTGTTCGGCAATGACGTGATGATCGAATGCGATTTCGAAGCGCTCGACGACGCCACGGCCGGGTCGACACGGACGGCGCGTCCAGGCGCCGATGGCTGAGGCCGGGACGCCCGTCCCGTCGTCGCTCGCCTTCTGGGTCAGCGGTCCCCTGCAGGGCGAACTGCGCCGCGCACCCCTGTCGCCCCCGGGCGCAGACGAGGTGCAGGTGCGCGCGCTGTACAGCGGCATCAGTCGAGGCACCGAGTCGCTGGTGCTCCGGGGCGAAGTGCCCGCGAGCCAGTGGCAGGCGATGCGCTGTCCGTTCCAGCAGGGCGGGTTTCCGGCTCCGGTTAAGTACGGCTACTGCTCGGTCGGCGTGGTCGAGGCGGGCGCGCCTGAACGGATCGGCCAGCGCGTGTTCTGCCTGCACCCGCACCAGGACCGTTACGTGGTGCCGGCTGCCTCCGTCACGGTGTTGCCCGATGCGCTTCCTGCACCGCGCGCGGTGCTCGCCGCGAACATGGAGACGGCGCTCAACGGGCTGTGGGATGCCGCGCCCCGGCTCGGCGACCGCCTGACCGTCGTCGGCGGCGGCGTGGTCGGCCTGCTGGTCGCCGCACTCGCAGCACGCATCCCCGGTGCCGAGGTCGAACTGGTCGACACCGATGCACGTCGTGGCGCGGTCGCGGCCCGGCTTGGCGTGCGCCATGTGCTGCCGGCCGATGCCGCAGGCGAACGCGATATCGTCGTGCATGCCAGCGGCCATCCGGACGGACTGGCGACCGCGCTGTCGATCGCCGGGTTCGAGGCGACCGTGCTCGAGATGAGCTGGTATGGCGACCGCCGCGTGCCGGTGGCCCTCGGCGAAGCCTTCCACAGTCGTCGGCTGGTGCTGCGTTCATCCCAGGTCGGTGCGGTCGCGACCGCGCAGCGCGCACGCTGGGACACGAAGCGCCGGCTGGCCCTGGCGCTCGACCTGCTGGCCGACGAGGCCTTCGATGCGCTGGTCGAGGCGCGGGTGGACTTCGACACGCTGCCGGCCGCGATGGCGCGGCTCGCACAGAACCCGGATGGTGCACTGTGCACCGTCGTGACCTATCCCTGATCGCGGAGCACCTTCATGTACAGCCTTGCCGTTTCCGACCACATCATGATCGCGCACAGTTTCACCGGCGAGATCTTCGGCCCCGCGCAGCAGTTGCATGGCGCGACATACGGCGTGGAGATCGAACTGCGCCGCGCCGAGCTCGATGCACACGGGCTCGTCTGCGACATCGGCCTCGCATTGCAGGCGCTGCGCGAGGTGCTGGCCGGCCTCAACTACAAGAACCTCGACACGCTGCCCGAACTGACTGGCCGCAACACCACCACTGAATTCATGGCGGGCGAGATCTTCCGCCGCATGCAGGCGCGGATCGCCGCCGGCGAGGTCGGACCGGATACGGCCGGACAACTCGCGTCGATGCGGGTCGTGCTGCGCGAATCGCCGGTTGCCTGGGCCAGCTACGAAGGTTCCCTGCGTTGACCGGATCGCCGCTTGCGATGATCGTGCCGGGCGCGCTCGACCAGCTGACCGGCGGCTACCTGTTCGACCGGCGGGTGGTGGACGGACTGCGTGCCTCCGGACGCGAGGTGCAGGTGATCGAACTGGCCGGCAGCTATCCGCAGGCCGATGCCGTCGCCTGCGCGGCGGCCGTGCAGGCCCTGCGCACGCTGCCCGATGGCGCGGTCGCGGTCATCGACGGACTCGCATTGCCGGGCTTCGACGACTGCCTGGCGAAGGAAGCCGGCCGGTTGCGCCTGCTCGGCTTCATCCATCATCCGCTGTCGCTCGAGAGCGGCGTTGCACCCGCGGTGGCCGGTCGCCTTGCGGCCCTCGAGCACCGGCTGTGGCCGATGCTGCGCGGCGTGCTCTGCCCGAGCACACATACGGCGCGCTGCATCGCCGATGCTGGCCTCGCGTCGGTGCGCATCGCGATCACGCCTCCGGGGAACGATCGCGCCGCCGCGGATGGCAAGAGTGACGAGTCCGGGCCCGTGCCGGTGCGCGACGACCCGGCGCGTCCATTGCAGTTGTTGTCGGTAGGCAGCATCGTGCCGCGCAAGGGGCACCGCCTGCTGGTCGAGGCACTGGCCGGTCTGAAGTCACTGCCGTGGCGCCTCACATGTATCGGCAGTCTCGAACGCGATCGTGCCGAGGTCGCGGCGCTGCGCGTCGCGATCGCCGACCATCAGCTTGACGATCGTGTCCTGCTCGCGGGCGAGATGCAGCCCCGCGGACTGCAGGCTGCCTGGCGCGATGCGGATGTGTTCGTGCTGCCTTCACGCCACGAGGGTTATGGCATGGCCTATGCGGAAGCGATGGCACACGGTCTGCCGGTGATCGGTACCACGGCGGGGG
>JBIITW010000056.1:0-23654 GCA_044340265.1 Burkholderiales bacterium
TGAACGGGTTGGCGAGGGTCACGATCAGCACCCATGCCAGCATCTTGCGGAATCGAAGGATCGGGTTCATGGCAAGCCTCGTTGCGTTCGCATTCGGTGTTCAGCGCCTGCGGGTCAGCAGGAGCCGGGCGGTGCCAGTGCCTCGGTGCCCTGGTGCACGGTGGACCGCCCGCCACGGGCGACGGTCGCGGTCGCAGCCACGTCGAACTGGGCCGCCTGCAGCGCGCCCGGTCCCATCTGGCTGATGAAGGTGTTCGCCGGGCCGCAGCCGACCTGGGCCACGACCAGGTTGACCGTGCTGTCGGTCAGCGTCGTGGTCGGATACAACGCGCCACCGGATGCCGCCGGCAGCGCAAGGAAGCCCGGCGCGAAGCGTCCGATGTTGGCGTCGACGAAATCGGCGATGGACACCTCGGCGTTGGCGAGGTTGACCGAAAGGGTCTCCGTGCTGCCGCTGATGCGCAGCTGCAGCAGGGACGTGCGCATGGTGGAGACGACGAGGATCGTCATCACTGCCAGCAGGATCAGGCTGACCACCAGCGCAGCACCGCGCTGGCGGCGGCCGGTCGTGTTCATGTGCGTCTTCATGTCAGGCCCCTCGCCGCTGGGCGACATTGCGTACCTGGAAGTTCTGCGTGAACACGTGGCGGCGGAAGCCGCAGTTCACGTTCGGTGTGCAGGTAAAGTCGGGTACGCCATCGCCGTCGAGGTCGTACAGCTTGCCGGTGTCGTCATGGCCGGCGGTGGCGGTGGAGTCCCGAACCAGGACGGAAACCCGCACCACGACCACGGTCGCCCAGTCACCGCCTGCCGGCGCTGCCGTGAAGCGGTCGGGCACGCCATCTCCGTCGGCATCCACGCCGTAGAGGAAATTGACGAGTTCGACGCCCTGCACCAGTGGCCGCTCGACCATCGACGCACCTTCGAGCTCCTGGCGCACCAGGGTCGGGATCGGCCGACCGTCGTCATCGCTGGCCTGGCAGGCCGGCGGCGTCGCCGGGCGGCTGCACGGCCGGACGTAGTACAGGTAGGCCTGGTACTCGAAGATCGGCGCATCGCCGCCGCCGAAGATGCGGCGCGACAGCGAGGCGGCGCGCAGCGTTCCGTAGTCGCTGCCGCGGAACAGGATGGCGCCGGTTGCGTTGCCCTGCACGTAGATGCGGTTGGCCACGAATGCGGCATCCACCATGTTGCCGTCGTTGTTCGGGTCGCGCAGCCGCTCGCCGGTGGCCATCCTCAGTGCCAGCACCTGGCCTGCCTGGAAATTGGTGGCCAGCACGCAAGGCAGGGTGGCGTTGACGTTCAACGGCGTGAGGCCGTTGAAGCCGACCATCGGGGCCGCCGCGTTGAGCGCCCAGTTCGCCGCCGGCGGGTTGGCGACCGATCCACAATCGGTAGCGGTGGTCACGTTGCCAGCGGTGGCATCGACCGTCGTCGCCGCGTTGCCCACGCCGTAGAAGCCGGCATGCCGGATCGCATCGCCGATGAACGACAGGGCGGTCATGCCGTTTTCCTGCAGGCGGGCGAAATCGTCCTGGCTCTTGTAGCTGCGGGAGGTGCCCATGATCAGCACCATCAGGCCGAAGGTGAGGATCAGTGCGATGGTGATGCCGATCATCAGCTCGACCAGCGTGACGCCCCGCTGACTGACATGCTTGTGGATGTTCATGTTCATACCCTCACGTCGAGGGAAACCACGCGCCGCCGCGTCTCTGTACCGTAGAGACCGGTGCCGCAGTTGGAGGTGGTCGGTGCCACGGTGGCTTCGCGCCCCTGCCAGGACACGGTCACGCGATACGTGGCCAGCGTGCTGGGCGCTACGGCTGCGACCACGACTTCGACGCATCCGCGCGCGTTGACCACGCCGCCTGCATTGTTGGCGCCGCCGTTGAAGGTCTCGGTCGTTCCCTGCAGGAGTCCGTCCCAGTAGGCGGCGTCGTAGATCGCCAGCAGGTCGGGCGTGCAGGGCGAGGCGACGCAGTTGGTGATGGTGCCGGTCGTCAGGTCTTCGAAACGCAGGCCTTCGCCGAGCGGGGTCGCGACCGGCGCGGCGGTGGCGTAGTCGGCGGCGCGTGCGCGGTTGGCCTTGATCTTTTCCAGCATGTCGTTGGCGAGCGCAATGGCCTGCTGGCGCTGGTAGGCCTCGAACGAGGCCCGCTGCCCCTTGACGATCAGCTGGGCCAGGCCGAGCAGGCCCACCGCGATCAACGTGAGCGACACGAGGATCTCGATCAGGGTGAAGCCGCGGCCGCGGGCGCGGATGCGGGACTGGGCGGATTTTCCGTTACTGGTCATGCAATGGGTTACGGCCGGGGTACGCAGTTCTTGAGCACGTCCCCCGGGTGCTGCCGACGAGCGGGAGCCGCTGGCGGACCAGCGGCGGACCTGGAAAGGAAAAGGGCCGGCATGGCCGGCCCTTCCCGTCAGTGCGGCTGCCGCCGCAGGTCAGATCCCGGGTTCGAGGTACCAGTAGACCCGCTGCGGGACACCGACCACCGCCACCTGCACGAAGGTTGCCGTCGGGTTGGTGAACAGGAAGCCGACCCGTCCGTCAGGCAGCAGGACCAATTGGCCACTGGGCACGAAGTTGCGTGACCAGACACCATCGATGTAGGCCTGGTTCGTGCTGTTGCCCGGCAGCAGGCTGATGGATCCGTCGAGGGCTGCATAGCCGTAGATGCGACTGGCGAACGACGGGATGCAGCTGGCCACCAGGGCAGGGAAGCCCATCGAGGAAGCGCTGCCGTAGACCGGTACCAGCATCAGGTTCTGGAACACGGTCGGCGCCTCGGTGACCTTCGCCGTCGGCGGGAGCAGGCGCGCCCACCCCTTGGACGTACCGTCGGGCGCTGCCGAACCGGTCATGTCGTCATGGGCGAGCTTCACGAAGTCGGCATCCGTGTACAGCGTCGGCGGACTGGTCGACATCACCGGCCCGAAGTCGCGGTCGATGAGCATCGCGATGATGTCCACCGACGACTGCTTGAACGGATGCTCGCGGTCTCCAGTGCCCAGGTAGATCGCGTCGAACCGGCTGCCCCCGGCCGATTGCGGGACCACCGCGAACGGGAACAGGATCTTCCGGTTCGGAATCGCGCCGGTGGACAGGCTGGCCAGCAGCTTGCCGGCCCAGTTCACCGGATTGACGTCGGAGATCTGGAAGCGGAACACGTTGGCTGCGGTATCGCCGATGTACACGCGGTCGATGTACCCGTCGCCGTTGGTGTCGAGCGCGGTAGGTTCGGACGGGACGCTGTTGGTCATCGCACCGGCCGGTGAGCCGTTCACCAGCACGTTGCTGCTGTCGAAGCGTCTTATCGGCGCGCCGGTGACCAGGTCGACGACGAAGAACGCGCGGCCCATCGTGTCGGCCACCGCGACCGGCTCGTTGTCCTGGTTGGGATCATAGCCGCCGCCGAACATCGCCACCGGATTGGTGACGCCTGCCACCCGGCCCACGATCGGGGTGGACCAGGTCTGGCCGAGTTCTGCATACAGCGGCTCGCTTGAACAGGCGCCGGTACAGAGCTGGCCGCCGCCGTCGCCGGTGATCTTCCAGAGGAAGGCCGGCGCAGCCATGTTGGTGACGTCGATCGCATACATCGACCGCCCGCCCCGGCGCAAGCCGAAGGTGACGATGACCCGGTCGCCCGCCTCGACGATGCCGTTGCCGTTGATGTCGGTCACATGGACCGCCGGCACGCCATCGGCGACCTGGATCTGCTGCCCGTTGCCGTTGTTCAGCATGCTTGCGAGCTGGGGCAGCGCCTCTTCGACCATGAACGCCCAGCGTTCGAGACCGGTGTTCGCATCCACCGCATGCAGCAGGCCGGTATTGCTCAGGTAGAACAGGAACTGCTCGGGCGGGTTGGTCGTGGTGTTGTAGTAGACGAACGCCGGCTTGGAGTGCAGCACGTCGGCATGGGGCCAGTCGGACCACTGGTCGCACGGCAGCGCGTAGGACGACCCGTTGCACTGGGGTACCGACATGTTTCCGCCGCGAATCCAGTTGAGCAGGCGATAGCGGCCGATCGAATCGCCGGCAGCCAGCCCCATCATGGCGTTCGTGATGTTCGCATTGTCACCGGAGACGGTGTTGGCCGGATTGGTCAGGTCGGTGGCTGCGACGGTCGACAGCTTGGTGAACACGTTGCGCCTGCCGGTTCCGTTCGTGCTGCCGGGCACGATGGTCGGCGCCGAGGCCTTCAGCTGGAAGCCGGTGCCGCCGCGAGCCGGGTCGCGGCCGTCGATCTCGGTGAGCGGATTCCAGTAGCTGACCGCCAGCGTGCTGATCAGGCGTTCGAACACGCCGGTGGTGCCGATCTGCTCGGAGACTTCGATGTTGCGGCTGCCGCTGGGCAGCGTCGTCTGCCCGATCAGGCAGAAGTTGATCGCGTTGCCGAACGCATCGTTGCCGCATTCCCCGGCAGTGGTGCCGATCCCGTACTTGCGCACCGTGCCCCGCCATGACACGTTGGCGGTAGGCTCGAAGAACGCCATGTAGACCTCGAGCGCGGTCTGCGCCCGGTTGTAGGCCGAGATGGGCACTGTCGCTGCGGCCACGGTCCCGTTGAAGCTGGTGATGTTGTTCAGTGCCAGCTGCAACAGCGCGCGCAGGTCCTGGGCACTCTGGGCCTCGTAGTAGAGCCCCTCGCTGCGCAGGGCAGCCTGCTGGACGACCGGCGAGGAAGCACCCCGGAATCCGATGGTGTAGGTGATGATGCCCTGCGGCCCGGTCAGCGAATCGGTGCCGGCATCGCCCGGGAATATCCGGGCGCCCGGGCTCATGTCCGCCCTGCGCATGAAGTAGGCGAGTTCGTCCAGCCAGAGGTAACCGCCGTCGACCGCGGTGGAACCCTGGTCGAGCAGGCCGTAGGGCTGGGACATCAGCGGATCATGGAACTGCTCGGTGGCCGTGGCGGGGAAGAACGAATCGACGCCCTGGACCGGCGAGATCGTCCCTACGTTCGGCGGGGTGGTGCTGGCATAGGCGAGATTGCGCACGCCACGGCTACCGGGAAGATCGTTGGCCGACCAGTCGTCCTCGGGCACCCCGTTGGTGACCATCACCACGAAGTTCTTCTGGCAGGAGGCCGGCGCGGCGGTGGTCGGGTTGGACAGCATCGGCGAGCGATAGACGCCGATCGACGGACATTCGGCCGTGATGGCGGTACACACGGCCGTCGTGTCGCGCCCCTGGCTCGCAGTGCCACCGATGAAGGCTGCCGACGTATCCGTACCCCACTGCGGCGCCCGGCCGGCGAAGTACAGCATCGTTTCGTACAGCGTCTCGGTGAGCGGCGTGCGCGAGGACGCCACGACGTTGTTGATGGCGGTCACCAGGGCAGCCCGGTTGGCGAAGTCCGGGTCGGCGGCGTTGCTACCCATGCGGCGTACCGCGAAGGCGATGTTGCCACCGTCGTTGGTAAGGTCGCTGCGGGTGCGGTTGGTCACCATCAGTCCGAAGCGGACGCTGTCGGTATTGGTGACGAGGTCTGCAATCGCCGACTTGGCGGTGGTCAATCGGGTGGCCCGGCCGATCGGAAGTCCGCGCGGACCGCGCGGGCCGAACTTCCAGTTCAGGTAGTTGGCCGAGTAGGTGTCGATCGCCGGCACGATGGTGACGGGATCGGTCGAGGCGTAGGCCGCTGAGCCATTGGCCGCGTTGCTGACCGTGGTGTTCCACTCCACGCCGAAGTTGCGGTCGGTGCGGGTGGAGAGGAAGCCGTTGAAGTTCGCCGGCGTGCCGTTGTCGGCCTGGCAATCGTGCACCAGGTAGCCCGCGAAGCGCGCCCGGTTGACGACGGCATGATCGGTGTTGGGCGGCGTGTCCCAGCGAACCGCGGCACCGCAGGCGCGACCGTACTGGCAGGGCTGTCCTTCACGCGTGACGCAGTTGAGATCGCGGACCGGCACGTTCATCGCGCCGCAGCCGTTGTTCTGGCCGTTGGCGCCGTTGCCGATGGTGGCATTCGCATAGGTGATGCCGTTGAAGGTGAGGTCGGTCGCGGTCGGTGCGCCGCAGTAGGTCGTGCTCGGGGATCCGGCGGAGCAGTCGGCGAGATGCGGGAAGCGCGAAGTGCAGCTGGCGTGGCAGGTGCCGCCATGGAACACGTTGCCAACGCCTTCGACGAACACCGACGAGCGTCCGGTCCAGACGCAGCCGCCCGGCTGGACTGCACGGTAGACATCGTTCACGCCGGGGCCGCCGCAGGCCGGAATGCCGGTGATGGCGCAGACGCCCGGTGCGCCTTCATCGACGGTGCCCGGCGAACAGGTCGAGGTGTTCGAGCGGAAGGAGCGGAACGCACCCACGGCATCGACCGGATTGTTGCTGGCCGGCGTGGCGGCTTCCGAATCGACGCAGTTCTGCCGGCAGAACGATGCATCGCGGTCGAACGTGCGCAGGTTGACGGTGATGGTGGCCCCGGTCACGCCGGTGGCAGCGACTGCAGACAGGGTCAGGGTCCGGCGATCGGCGCCGGTCACGTTGTCGACATGGGCAAGCAGGTTGCCGCCCGAGGTGCTGGCACCGGGCACGTTGATCCGCTGGCCGATCCAGAACGCGTTGTTGCGGTCGATGGTGAGGATATTCGAACCGGCGGCGATGGTGCCGGTGGTCATCGAAGTCGAGAAATAGGCCGACAGGCCGGTCACCCGCCACCAGTCGGTGGTGGCCACGTCGCGGTTGCCGCGCAGGGCGGCGAATTTCAGCTGCGGCAGCGGCGTCGTGGACGACACGGCGATGCCGTACTGCTGCAGCACCACCGGCAGCGGATTCTGCGCGGCGAGGGCCGAGAACCCGGTGAATGCGTCCTCGATCAGGTGCGCGACACCGCTCCACCAGAAGTTGTAGCCACCCAGGTCGGCGCGCGGCAGGCTCCAGCCGGAGCGCGAATCGCCCGGGTTCACCTGGTTGGGCACGCCGTTGTCGACCAGCATCCGGATCGGCGCGCCGTAGCTGCCGGGTTGCTGGAAGATCCAGCGTTCACCGTTGCCGAACGCGGCGAAGCCCCGGTCGCCGTTGCCCGGGTTCTTCGCGGGGAACAAATTGTTGGGGCCCGCCCACCAGGGCCAGTAATCCGGGCCGCTCTCCATCGTCAGGCCGGGGGCTGCGGTGTTGCTGCTGGCGTAGCCGGCGCGAGCCGTGATGCGGGCGTTGACGCTCTCGGTGCCTGAACCGCCTGAGATGAGGCGATTGGTCCAGATGGCCGGCTGGTCGGCGGTCGGGTAGACGCTGACCATCGAGTTGTCGAGGTCGAGGAAAGGCTCCCAGCGCATCCAGGACTCGTTGAGGAACTTGCCCGCGTTGCGGGGGAAGGCCGACGGCGCGAACACCGTCGATGGCATCAGGTGCGGAAGCGAGGCCTGGCACTGGTTGCGGTTGAGCCAGCTGTCGTTGCCCGAGCCGAAGCCGTTGTCGACGAACTGCATGCCGCCACGGGTGCCACCGATCATGCGCGTGCCGCCGGCGAACTTGTTGAAGGACGGTGCCCAGAGCAGCGGCGATTCTTCCGAGGTGCCCGCCGGGGCCCACCAGACCCAGTTCGAATCCCCGGTCCAGACGCGCGGGTAGAGCACGCCCGTCGACGGCACATCGCGGCCGCCGCCATAGTTGCGGTAGAGATACCTCGGGCCGGGGTCGGCAGAAAGTGCCTTGCCATTGATCGTCGATTCCAGCGCCGCCTGCTGCAGAAGCTGGCGGTCGGTGATTGTCGCGCCTGCCCAGTTGCCCCAGGGGCTGGTCGGATTGACCGGTTGCTGCATCAACGAGATGCCGCCGCTCTGTCCACTCGCGATCGGGTGGCCGGGCAGTTCTCCGACCTGGTTCGGGATCGCGACGTTCACGCCGCTCATCATGTTGCTCGGGCGGATCAGGTTCGGGTCCGCCCACAGATACTCAATGTGGGAGTTGTAGGCGCTCTCACTCGGTTCAAGCTCGCGCCAGGGCTCGGCGATGTTCATCCGGTCGTTGGTGCCGAGCACGATCAGCACGTTCGGCTCCGCGGCGCCTGGCGCCGTCGCGGCCAGGTAGATGGCGGTATCGCGCACAGGCGTATTCGAAACCTGGGCGATCACCGGCGCGGGATTCACCATGACGGCGATCAGCAGCCAGGCGATCGTGCGTTTGAAGGCGTCGTGTGATCGGATGTTCATGGCAAGTCCTGTCCGGCGCCGGGCCGGTATTCGAAAAACGGTTCAACAACCTGCAGAGAAGGTCATCACGCCCTGGTTGACGGCCGCATTGCCACCGAGCACGCTGTTGGACGTGACGCGGATGTTGAAGGTCGTGACGAACAGCGCGTTCTGGCGCCCGACGTTGGCGTACTGGTTGCCGAGGATGGTCGCCGAGGAGCACTGGATCTGTGCCGCCGCCAGTGCGACGGCCCCGCCGGTGATGGCTGGCAGCGTGAAGTCGGGGGCACCCGGCGCCGGTGCAATCAGCGTCAGGAAGCCCGGAGCGAACCGCCCCGTGTTGGTGTTCAGGAAGTTGCTGATTGCCAGTTCGGCATTTGCGAACGTTTCTTGAGCCACCTGGTTGGCGCCACCGATGCGCAGTTCGAGGATCGACGTGCGCAGCATCGAGATCACCAGCAACGTCATCACCGCCAGCATGATCAGGCCGACCACGAGGACGGCACCGCGCTGCCGGAAGGCCTGCGCGGTGGAGGGGCGGCGCGCGGCAATGGCCGGCGCGCAACGGTGCAGGGGCATCTGGAGGTTCCCGGGAAGTGGGTTCATGTGATCAGCCGGCCCGGCGCATCGCGATGTTGCGCACCTGGAATGTCTGCTGGAACACGTGGCGGCGGTACGCACAGTTGTTCGCGATCAACGGGTCGCAGGTGAAGAAACCGGTGCCGAGGTTGTAGCGCTTGCCGCTGTCGTCGTGGCCTGCGTTCGGCGTCGCCGAGCGCATCAGCACCGACACGCGTACCGTGACCACGTTCGGCCACTGGATGTCGGTGGGGGCAGTGACATAGCGGTCCGGCACGCCGTCCCAGGTACGGGTCGGGTTGTTGTTCACTTCGTCGATGCCGTACAGATAGCCGATGCGCTCGACGCCCGGGACCAGTGCCAGTTCGGTCATGGTGCGGCCGACCAGCTGCTGGCGCACCAGCGTCGGGATCGGGAAGCCGCCGTCATCGGTCGCGGCGCAGCTCGGCGGTGTCGCAGGCCGGGTGCACGGGCGCAGGTAGTAGACATGGGCCTGGTATTCGAAGATCGGTGCATCGACGACGGCGCCGGCGGCATTGGTCACGCGCGCGGTCTCGCCGATCGCCTTGAGCGCGGAGAACCGGGCCGCGCCGCCGCGGAAGATGATCCCGCCCGCCGGGTTGGCCTGCACGTACAGGCGGTCGTTGTCGAACGTCGCGTCGCTGAGGTCTCCGGGGGTCGTCGGGTCAACCACCTCCGAGGCATTCGAGCCGCGTACGACGAGGATCTGGTGCAGGGCGGCAGCGTCGAGGAAGTTCTCGGCACGGATGCACGGAAACACCGCGTTGACGGTGGCCGGGGTGAGCCCGATGCGCCCGAACAGCGGGCTTCCGACCTGGAGCGCCCAGTTCGCCGCGGGCGGGTTGGCGACCGCCACCCCGCAATCGTTGAGGGTATCGACCTCCTGGCCGGCGCCGGCCGCCAGCTGGGGCAGGGCGACACTGGTCGCGCCGCCGGGCGAACCGTTCCAGCCGTAGAAGCCGGCCAGGCGCAGGCTGTCGCCGATGTAGCGCAGCGCCTCGACGCCGCCTTCCTGCATCCGGGCAAACTCGTCCTGTACCTTGAAGCCGCTCGAGGTGCCGGCCATCATGACCAGCAGTCCCAGGGTCAGGAACAATCCGACGGTCAGGCCGACCAGCAGTTCGACCAGCGATACGCCGCGCTGGGCGCGGCCTGCCCGGGCGCGGGCTTCGCGCAGAGCGATGAGGAGGTTCATGGGCATGGCATCTGCACCATCACGTCGAGGGTCACGACACGGCGCAGCAGCTCATTGCCGTAGAGGCCGGCGCCACAGGCGGAATTCGTCGGGGTACTGGTCGGGTCGCGTCCCTGCCAGGCGACGCTGACCGTGTAGCGCTGCCCGAAGAAGAATCGGCCGGGGGGGGTGGCCGGGGCCGCCGGGCACGCGCCGACGGCAGGGCCGGTGGCCGCGATGCAGCCGTTCGCGCGCACGATGCCGCCGACGTTGGTGGCACCGAGGATTTCCGTCTCGCTGGCACCGGCGAGCGCGCCGTCCCAGAGTGCCATGTCGTAGGCGACCGTTTCGGCCGGCGTGCAGGTCTGGCCCGCGCAGTTCGGGACCGTGGCCGGTATCTGGGAGAAGAGTGCGCCGGACCCGACCGGGGTGGCGATCGGTGCCGCCGCGGCATAGGCCGCGGCAAGGTCGCGGTTCGAGCGCACGCGCTCGGCGATGTCCGTCGCGAAAGACAGCGCCTGCTGGCGCTGGAAGGCCTCGAACGAGGCGCGCTGGCCCTTGGCCATCAGGCCGGCAAGACCGAGCAGGCCGAACATCAGGATGATCAGCGTGATCAGGACCTCGAGCAGGGTGAAACCTCTGTTCAGCATGGCGGGACGGCGTTGTTCCGGTTGACTGCGGTGACCCGGCCGACGAGGCCGAACATCAGCACCCGGGTGCGCGCGTTGCCGGCGCCGGTGCTGTCATCGGTGATGGTCATGCCATCGTCGGCGCCGATCGCCGAGGCACGGATCACCTGGCCGCGCGGGCCGAAGATGATCGTGTTCGCGAAATCGGTGACCGCCGAGCAGACGCGCACCTGGCCGCCGCCGCCCTGCTGGACCTTGATCACCTCGCCCGCGTCCATCGTGGTGTTCGCGTTGTTGTCCACGAAGATGCACCAGCCGTCGCGCCAGGCGGTACCGGTCACCGTGCAGCCGCCAAAGCCGGCCCGCGCGATGACCACCCTGCCGCTGTACCGGACTGCTTCGGCGCGCGCGAGCGCGAAGTCGCCGAGCATGTCGGAGGCGAGTGCGCGTACCCGCTGGTCGCGGATGAAGTCCTGGAAGCTGGGCATGCCGGCGGCGAGCAGGATCGCCGCGATCGTCAGTACCACCAGCATTTCGACCAAGGTGAAGCCGGCGCCGTGCCTTGGGTGGAGGTTGGGAGACGAACGATGCATCATCGGGGCGCTACCGTGCAGTCCACGCGAGGTCGGAACCGGACTCGAAGGACCCGTTGGTGTTCATGTCGCGCCAGCGCAGCCCGGTGGAATCGACGCAGAGTCCGCCGTCGGCGGCGCTGGCCATCGGTCCGCCCGCCAGCGGCTGCAGGCAGGCAATGTAACCGGCCGGCGGGCCGGCGACTGCGGTGATGGCCGGTGCGTTGTAGCGCAGGTTCGCCGTGGTGTTCGGGTCGGGAAACTCCATCGCCAGCTGGTTGGCGCCGACGCCGAGGCCGCCGGTGGCATAGGCGCGGCGGTCGAGGAAGTACTGCTCCTGGCGCTGGGCGAAGTCTTCCAGCCACTGCTGGCCTTCGGAGCGGAAGCCGCGGATCACGTATGCGACATACGACGGGTAGGCGAAGGCGCCGAGGATCGAGATGATCACCACCACGATCATCACCTCGATCAGCGTGAATCCGGATGCCGGCATGGCCCCCGGTGCGCGCAGGCGCGCACCTTCGGTACCGGAGCTGGGCTGGGACAGGCCAGGGCATTGCGGGCGGAGAAGGGGACGTCTGATCATCACTACCTCTTTGACCTCAGCATGTTATCGATGACGGGGCGTATCGCTCCAACAGCGGCAGACGAGCGGCGGCGTTCGGTGCCTGAATGGTTCCCGGCGTGCGCTTGTACCGGTGAAAAACGCGGGAAAAATGCCGGTTTTTCGCTTGCGGGCCGCGCTCCGGCCGGGTCGCAGGCGCTTCCTGAGCCATGCCCACGGCATCTCCTAACGGTTGCCGGGCCCCGTACTTGAGCCGCCGGAAGTACGGTGTGCCGCGCCGCCAAGCCACAAGTCACGGGACATCCGCGTCCCGCATTGATATCATTCGGCCCTCGCAAACGGCAGCAGCGTGCAGCAGTGCTGATGTAGCTCAGTTGGTAGAGCAACTGATTCGTAATCAGTAGGTCGGAGGTTCGATTCCTCTCATCAGCACCATTCAGCACCGGGCAGCACCAGACGGCACCAGACGGCACCAGATGGCACCATCTGGCCTGCACCCCGCATGCACTGCATCCCGCGGTGAGTGACCGCTCTCCAATGTCGATGCAGACCTGACGGAGCGACCTCCGTCCGATGACGCGGCGTCGGTAACCTGCCGCATTTCCGGCCGTGCGCCAGGCGTACTTGTACCGCCGGCGCCGTGAACGTGTGCACGGCGCTGCCCGACCGATCTGCTAGAGTCACGTGTCGCCTGCGGTCGGGCCTGGGCGATCGCTTTTTCCCACCCCTGACGAATCCGACCGCGCCACCCCTTCCAGATCCTCCAGAACGATTCCCTTCCACGTGGTAGCCCCGGGCGACATCGCCAACATCGCACTGCGTCGCATGGTCGAGCTCGGCATTGCACCGACGCCCGAGAACTTCGAGCGCTACTATCGCGATACCGAGTCGACGCTGAAGCTGGCGGCACCGCTCGCCGAGACGTTCCGCGCGCGCAACGATGCGACCGCCGGGTCTGAAGGGCCTCCGGCAGCCTGGGGACATGCGCTCGACCAGTTCGCGCATCGCCTCGAGCGGGCGACCGGGGCGCTGGCCACCCTTCTCGAACGCAGCGTGCAGGCTGCGTCGCATGCGGCTCCACCGACCGCGATGCCGGACGCATGGTCGCCATCGACGGCTGCGGCGGCCGCAGCCGCAGCCGACCGCTTGCCGGTCGCGGCAACCCAGCTGCCGCGCGAGGTCCGCACGCTGATCGAGCGCATGGATGCCGCGACCACCGAGATCCGTGACGAACTGCAGGCTTCGCGCGCCGAACTGGGCGAGACCCGCGGTGAACTGAAATCGATCCGCGACCAGTTGAACGAGGCGCGCGAGGCGGTGCAGCACGACCCGCTCACCGGCGTGCTCAACCGGCGCGGCATGGACATCGTCCTGCCCCGCGAGGTGGCGCGTGCGCGCCGGGTGAATGCGCCGCTGTCGGTCGGCATGGTGGACCTCGACCACTTCAAGCACATCAACGACACCTTCGGCCACCAGGCCGGGGATCGCGTGCTGGTGCACATGACCGAGCTGATGCGCTCGGTGCTGCGCGAGACCGACCTCATCGTGCGCTATGGCGGCGAAGAGTTCCTGGTGATCCTGCCCGACACCGACATGCAGGGCGCGCGACTCGTGCTCGACCGGCTGCAGGACATCGTGGTGAAGAGCCCGGTGATCCACGAGGGCCGCCGCATCTCGGTCGGCTTCTCGGCCGGTGTCGCGCAGTTCCGTGACGATGACAATGGCGCGACGCTGGTGCTGCGGGCCGACCGCGCGCTGCAGAGCGCGAAGCGGGGCGGCCGCAGCCAGGTGGTGCTCGCCGAAGCCTGATCCAGTGCGCCCGGTGCCGGTGCCGCGGCGGGTCAGCGCGGGCGCGTGATGCCGGGCGTCTGCGCGATGTAGCGGCGGATGCCGTCGAGGATCGACTGCGCGATGCGTTCCTGCTGGTTCTCGTCCGCGAGCCGCTGTTCTTCCTCGGGGTTCGAGATGAACGCCGTCTCGACCAGGATCGACGGGATGTCCGGCGCCTTCAGCACCGCGAAGCCTGCCTGCTCGACCTGCTTGCGATGCAGTCGGTTGATCCGCCCGAGTTCGGACAGCACGGTGCGGCCCAGTCGCAGGCTGTCGTTGATGGTGGCGGTCTGTGACAGGTCGAGCAGGGTCTGCTTCAGGATGGGATCCGACACGTTGAGATTCACCCCGCCGATCAGGTCGGCTTCGTTCTCGCGCGAGGCGAGCCAGCGCGCGGCGGCAGATGTCGCGCCCGACAGCGACAAGGCGTACACGGACGAGCCGCGCGCCGTCGGCTGCATCCAGGCATCGGCATGGATCGACACGAACAGGTCGGCCTTCAGCGCGCGCGCCTTGACCACCCGCATCTGCAACGGCACGAAGTAGTCGCCGGTGCGCACCAAGTGCGCCCGCATCCCGGGTTGTGCGTCGACGAGGCGTGCCAGTCGACGCGAGATCGCCAGCACGACATCCTTTTCGCGCAGGCCGGTCGGGCCGATCGCGCCCGGGTCCTCGCCGCCGTGGCCGGGATCGATCGCGATCACGACCGGACGCGCGCCCGGCGGCAGGCGTGTCGCTCGCGCGGAGGGATCGGGTCCCTGGGAGACGAACGCGCCCGGCGCGCCCCCTGCGGGCGGCTTCACGCTGGCGGCGGCAGGGGGGGCAGTCTCCGTGCCGGGCACGGCAGCCGGAGGCGCCGGGGCCGTGGCCGAGGCCGCTGCTGCCGAGGCCGCTGCTGCCGAGGCCGAAGGCGCCGCCGCCCCCTCGATCGCGGCTGTCGCGCGCTGCCGCTCGAGGAACGCCGCTACCGGGTCGCGGGCGTCGACCGGGAACAGGTCGAGCACGATTCGATGCCCGAACTCGCCCACCGGCTTGAGTGCGAAGGCCTGGGGTGCGACCGCGACCTTGACGTCGAACACCACGCGGAGCACGCCAGGCTTGTAGCGTCCGACCCGCGCCTGCCGGATCAGCGGATCGTCCGCTGCAACCGTCGCGCCGAGCTTTGCCAGGGCCGGTCCGATGTCGATGCCGTCGAGTTCGAGCACCACGCGATCGGGATCGCGCACCAGGAACAGTCGCCAGGTCACCGGCCGCGGAGATTCGAAGGTGATCCGGGTCGAATCCGGCGCGGGCCACACGCGCACGGCGGTGACCTGCGCGTCGGCTGTCGCGGGTGCGAGCGCCATGAGCAACGCCATCGCCAAGGCCGCCAGCAGCGCAAGCATCGTCCTCATGCCGTGTGGTCCGTGCCGGCGCCGCCTCTGGCGGACAGGCCGGGCGGGTCGAGGGCAGCGGGCGCGGCGGCCGCGTCGACTGCATCGAGCGCGTCGAGCAGCGCCGTGCCGCGCGGGCTGCATGCGGACAGGGTCACTTCGCGTGCGTCGCCGTCGATCGCCAGCTCGATGCGCAGGTCGGGGGCGGGCAGCAGCGGCGCTGCCCGTTCGGGCCATTCGACCAGCGTCACCCGGTCGCTGCCGAGGTATTCGTCGAACCCGCCTTCGAGCCACTCGGCGGCATGCTCGAAGCGGTACAGGTCGAGATGGGCGAGCTCGAGTCCACCGGCGCTATAGGGTTCGACCAGCGTGAAGGTCGGACTGCGGACGCGTCCGCGCTCGCCCAGCGCGCGCAACAGTGCACGGACCAGGGTCGTCTTTCCGGCACCCAGCGGGCCCGAAAGATGGATCGAGAGGCCGGGTGCCAGCAGTGGCGCGATCGCGGCGCCCAGTGCGGCCGTCGCGTCGTCATCGGCCAGCCTGCGTGTTAACGTCTGCGGCATCGCACGGGGCGCGCTGGGCGTCCGGATGAATGGTGTCGCCGAGGTAGCATTCGATGGCAGGAACAGTTCCCGTGAACCCGGAGGTCGTGGATGGAGATCCGGCCGCACTGGTGCGGTCTGTCCGCGGCTGGGCCGCCGAACTCGGCTTCCAGCGGACCGCGGTTGCAGCGCTGGACCTCTCCGCGGCGAAACCGCGCCTGCTCGAATGGCTCGAACAGGGCTTCCACGGCGAGCTGGATTATATGGCACGCCATGCCGCGCTCCGCCTCGATCCGCAGAAGCTGGTTCCGGGCGTCGTGCGGTCGATCAGCGTGCGCATGGACTACTGGCCCGGCGCAGCGATGGCGGCTGAGGCCGTGCTCGATGATCCTTCGCTTGCCTATGTGTCGCGCTACGCGCTCGGCCGCGACTACCACAAGGTGCTGCGCGGGCGGCTCGCGCTGCTCGCCGCGCGCATCGCAGCGGTGGCCGGTCCCCACGGTTACCGGGTGTTCACCGACAGCGCGCCGGTGATGGAAGTCGAACTCGCGTCCTCGGCGGGCCTGGGCTGGCGAGGCAAGCACACCCTGCTGCTCGACCGTGAACACGGATCATGGTTCTTCCTCGGCGAGATCCTCACCGACCTGCCGTTGCCGGTGGATCCGCCGGTCGGCGCGTACTGCGGCAGCTGCACGCGCTGCATCGACATCTGCCCCACGGGTGCGATCGTCGCGCCGTACCGGATCGATGCCCGACGCTGCATCTCCTACCTCACGATCGAACTGAAAGGCTCCATCCCGGAGCCGCTGCGTGCGCCGATCGGCAACCGGGTATACGGATGCGACGACTGCCAGCTCGTCTGTCCGTGGAACCGCCATGCGAAGCCCGCGACCGAGCAGGCGTTCGCGGTGCGCAACGGGCTCGATCGCGCGTCGCTGGTCGAACTGTCCGCATGGACGGCAGCGCAATTCGAAGCGCGCATGGCCGGCAGCGCGATCCGCCGCATCGGCCATGAGCGCTGGTTGCGCAACCTGGCGGTCGGGCTGGGCAATGCACCGACCACGCCCGAGGTGGTGGCCGCGCTGCAGCGGCTGGCTGCCGATCCGTCGGCGCTGGTGCGCGAGCATGCCGGCTGGGCCCTGGCCCGGCATGGTGCGGCCGGGGCGGTCGTCGCTCAGATCCTCTGATCCATCCGGCGCAGGCGACCGACGATCACCCGCATCAGGTGGATCGAGAATGCCGGGTCTTCCTGGACCAGCGCATCGAAGCGGTCGCGCCGGATCGGCACCACCCGGGTGTCGGCCAGGGTGATCGCCGAGGCACTGCGCGGCGCGCTGTCGATGAGTGCCATTTCGCCCATCACGCCACCGGGTCCGAGCCGTTCAAGCACCTTGCCGCGCACCGACAGTTCCACCTGGCCGTCGAGCACGACGAACATGCAATCGCCGGGCTCGCCTGCCTGGAAGATCACCTGGCCGGCGTCGTAGCTCCGTGTCTCGCGTTCATTGCGCAGGATGTCCAGGTTCATCGGGCTCGTGTCCGTCACGCCACAGGCGATCGACCGCTTCGATCCAGTGTTCCACCGGCAGGTCGCAGCCGGTCTGAAGATGGCCGAGGCAGCCTATATTCGCCGTAAGTATCGACGCCGGCGCGTCGGACTTGAGCGCCTCGACCTTCCGTGCCAGCAGCTGCCGGGACAATTCCGGCTGCAGGATGGAATAGGTGCCGGCCGAGCCGCAGCAGAGGTGGGCGTCCGGCACGTCGGTGGTCTCGAGTCCGAGCAGGGCGAGGATCGGTTCTACCTGTCCGCGCAGCCGCAGCGCATGCTGCAGCGTGCACGGAGCGTGGAACGCGACCCGCTGGCCGGGCGCTGGCCGGGGGGGCAGCGTGGCGCCGGGGCGGGCCAGTTCGGCGGCGACCACTTCGGACAGGTCGCGCGAAAGCCCGGTCACCCGTGCGGCGCGCTCGGCATAGGCGGGATCGGCCGCCAGCAGCGCGCCATAGTCCTTGACCATCGCGCCGCAGCCGCTGGCGGTGATCACGATCGCCTCGGCGCCGCCTTCGATCTCGGGCCACCAGGCATCGATGTTCCGGCGCATCTGGTCGAGTGCGGCCTCGTGCGCATTCAGGTGATGGGTGACCGCCCCGCAGCAACCCGCCCCGGCTGCCACCACCAGCGATATGCCGAGGCGGTCCAGCACCCGTGCCGCGGCAGCATTGATGCCCGGGGCGATCGATGGCTGCACGCAGCCTTCCAGCACCAGCATGCGACGCGCATGCCGGGGCTCTGGCCTCAGGCCTGCCGGCCGCTTCTCCGGCACCTTGTTCGCGAGTGCCGCCGGCAGCACCAGCTTCAGCGCGCGTGCGGCGGACAGCATCGGGCCGAACAGTGCGGGCCGTGGCAGGACGGTGCGCAAGGCCCAGCGCAGCAGCCGGTCGCTGCCCCTGCGCGGTACCTGCGCCTCCACTACGCCGCGGCCGATGTCGGCGAGCCGGCCATAGCGCACGCCGGACGGGCAGGTGGTCTCGCAGGCGCGGCAGGTGAGGCAGCGGTCGAGATGGTCACGCGTCTTCGAGGTGGACGGCACGCCTTCGAGCACCTGCTTGATCAGGTAGATCCGGCCGCGAGGCCCGTCGAGTTCGTCCCCCACCAGCTGGTAGGTCGGGCAGGTGGCCGTGCAGAAGCCGCAATGGACGCAGGCGCGCAGGATCGCCTCGGCCTCCTTGCCCTCTGCCGTGTCGCGGATGAATGCGGCGAGCGAGGTCTGCATCTCAGAGTCCCGGGTACAGGCGGCCGTGGTTGAACACGCCGGCCGGATCGAATTCGGCCTTCAGGCGCTGGTGGATGCGCAGCAGTGCCGGGTCGAGCGGGGCGAAGCAGCCTGCCTTGGTGTCGAGCCGTGGTGCGCCGCTGTTGCTGTCCCTGTCTCCGCGGCCGCGGCGGAACAGGGTTGCATGCCCGCCGGCTGCATGCGCGGCCTCCCGGAGAACTCCGGCAGGCGCGTCGGTGCGCAGCCAGCGCAGCGCGCCGCCCCACTCGATCAGCGGTCCGGTCGGCGCGTCGAAGGCCGGCAGCGGCGGTGCGACCGAGGGCAGCGACAGCCGCCACAGCGGCGCGTCGCCGGCGAAGAAAGGCGCCGACTGCTCGCGCAGCGATGTCCAGAACGCCGCCGCCTCGATCGGGTCCAGCGGGTCGCCGCCGAGCGTGTCGCGCGCCGCGCGCACCGCCGCCCGGGCGCCGGACAGGCGCAGGTGCAGGATGCCGTCTGTCCACGCGGACGCCGACAGCGGCAACGGCTGGCCGGCCCAGCGGTTCAGGCGCTCCATCGCTTCGTCCTGCGTGACACCGTCAAAGCGCAGCGTGGCCTCGGCGACCGGCAGCGGCACCACCTTGAGCGACACTTCCGTGATCACGCCGAGGATGCCGAGCGATCCGGCGAGCAGCCGGCTCACGTCGTAGCCGGCGACGTTCTTGATCACCTGCCCGCCGAACGACAGGTGCTGGCCGCGGCCGTTGATCAGCTTCGCGCCGAGCACGAAGTCGCGCACGCTGCCCGCAGTCGCGCGACGCGGGCCGGACAGTCCTGCCGCGATGCAGCCGCCGACGGTGGCCTGCGCACCGAAGTGCGGTGCCTCGCAGGCGAGCATCTGGCCACTTGCCGCGAGCGTGGCTTCGAGCGCCGCCAGCGGCGTGCCGCAGCGGGCGGTGACCACCAGTTCGCTCGGATCGTATTCGACGATGCCGGCATGGGCACGGGTGTCGAGCGTCGTCTCCATCATGCCGGCTGCGGGTGGCTCGCCATACCAGTCCTTGGTGCCGCCGCCCCGGATGCGCAACCGTCGCCCGCCTGCAAAGGCCTCGCGCACCTGCGCCGCGAGTGCCTCGGCCGTGTCCGCCGTCTCCATCGCCATGTTCAGAACCGTTCCAGTTCCGGATGGGCCAGCGCGCCGCCGTGCACCTTCATGCGCCCGTATTCGGCGCAGCGATGCAGGGTCGGGATGCACTTGTCCGGGTTGAGCAGGCCGCGCGGATCGAACGCGCGCTTCACGCCGAAGAACTGTTCGCGCTCGTCGGCGGGAAACTGCACGCACATCTGGTTGATCTTCTCGATGCCCACGCCGTGCTCGCCGGTGACGGTGCCGCCCAGCTTCACGCACAGCTCGAGGATGTCCGCGCCGAATGCCTCCGCACGGGCCAGCGACGACGGGTCGTTGGCATCGAACAGGATCAGCGGATGCAGGTTGCCATCGCCGGCATGGAACACGTTCGGGCAGCGCATGTCGTACTTCGTTTCCATCTGCTGGATCGCGCGCAGCATCTCGCCCAGGCGCCGGCGCGGGATGGTGCCGTCCATGCAGTAGTAGTCGGGCGACACCCGGCCGGCAGCCGGGAAGGCGTTCTTGCGCCCGGCCCAGAAGCGCAGGCGTTCGGCCTCCGAGGCGGACACGCGCAGGCCGGTCGCGCCCGCCTCGCGCAGCACCTCGGACATGCGGGCGATCTCCTCCTCGACTTCCTCCGGCGTGCCGTCTGCTTCGCACAGCAGGATCGCCGCGGCATCGAGGTCGTAGCCGGCGTTGGCGAACGGCTCGACCATGCGCGTGGCCGGCTGGTCCATCATCTCGAGGCCGGCCGGGATGATGCCGGCGGCGATCAGTTTCGCCACCGCATCGCCGGCGACGCCGACATCGCCGAAGCTGGCCATGATGCAGCGGGCGAGCTGCGGGCGAGGGATCAGCTTCACCGTCACCTCGGTGGTGACCGCGAGCATGCCTTCGCTGCCGACCAGCACGGCGAGCAGGTCCAGGCCCGGGCTGTCGAGCGCACCGCCGCCGAATTCGACCACCTCGCCGTCGATGGTCACCGCACGCACGCGCATCACGTTGTGCACGGTCAGGCCGTACTTCAGGCAATGCACGCCGCCCGAGTTCTCTGCCACGTTGCCGCCGATCGAGCAGGCGATCTGGCTGGACGGATCGGGCGCGTAGTAGAGGCCGTGCTTCGCAGCGGCCTCGGAGATCGCGAGGTTGCGCACGCCCGGCTGCACGCGCGCGGTGCGCGCGTGTGCGTCGATCGACAGGATGCCGCTCATCTTGGCCGTGGACAGCAGCACGCCGTGGGCATGCGGCGTGGCGCCACCGGACAGCCCGGTGCCGGCGCCGCGCGGCACGATCGGCACGCCGGCCTCGCGGCACACGCCGATCACCGACAGCAGCTGCGCCTCGGTCGACGGCAGCACGGTCGCCAGCGGCAACTGCCGGAACAGGGTCAGCCCATCGCATTCGTACGGGCGCTGCGCCTCGTCGGTATGCAGCACGGAACCTTCGGGCAGCAGCGCGCTCAGCCGTGAGACCAGTGCATGGCGGTCGATCGCTGCTGCGGCAAACGTATCCATCCCGTCGGTCCTCACGTCTGATCGTTGTCGTCCATGCCTATGGTATGCCGCACGGTCGACGAATGGGGGTCAAGGGTCGATCAGTATGGCGCGGAAATCGTTGACGTTGGTGTGGGTGGGACCAGTCAGCACGGCGTCGCCCAGGCGCTCGAAGAACGTGTGCCCGTCGTTGTCGGCAAGCCGTGCGACGGGGTCCAGGCCCGCCTGCGTCGCGCGCATCCATGTATCGGGGGAAAGCAGTGCACCTGCCGCCGGGCCGGCGCCGTCGATGCCGTCGGTGTCGGCGGCGAGGGCGTGGACGCCTGGCTGTCCGCGCAGGCTCGCGGCGAGGGCGAGCAGGAATTCGACATTGCGCCCGCCGCGTCCCTTGCCGCGCACGGTGACGGTCGTCTCGCCGCCGGAAAGCAGTACGCAGCGCGCGGGCAGCGGCTGGCCATGGCGCACGACCTGCATGGCCATCGCGCCCAGCACCCGCGCGACCTCGCGCGCTTCACCTTCGATGGCATCGCCCAGGATCAACGGTGCATAGCCCGCTGCGCGTGCGACCGCGGCGGCAGCTTCGAGTGCGTCCTGCGGGCGTGCGATCAGCCGGGTGGTCGCCCTCGCCAGCCGTGCATCCCCGGGCTTCGGTGTCTCCGCATCCGGGGTGTGCAGGAAGGCGATCGCGCTGGCGGGTTCATCCAGGCCGTACTTGCCGAGCACGCGCAGCGCATCGGCGGCGGTGGTGCTGTCCGCGACTGTCGGGCCGGAGGCGATCGTCTCCAGCCCGTCACCGGGTACATCCGAGATCGCGAGGGTGACCAGCCGAGCGGGATGGCAGGCGAGCGCGAGCCGGCCCCCCTTGATGCGTGACAGGTGCTTGCGCACGCAGTTCATCTCGCCGATGTCCGCGCCTGAGGCCAGCAGGGCGCGCGACAGGCCCTGCTTGTCCGCGAGCGTGACCGGCGGCGGCGGGCAGGTGAGCAGGGCAGACCCGCCACCCGAGATCAGGCACAGCACCAGATCATCCGCAGCAAGGCCTGACACGAGGTCCAGCAGACGCTCGGTCGCGGCCACGCCGGCTGCGTCGGGTACCGGGTGCGCCGCTTCCACGACCTCGATCTTCCTGCACGGCAGCGCATGTCCATAGCGGGTGATCACCAGGCCTTCGATACGATCGAGGTCCGACGCCCATGCCGCCTCGACCGCGCGCGCCATCGAAGCCGCTGCCTTGCCGGCGCCGATGACGATCGTACGCCCGGCCGCAGGCAGCGCAGGCAATGCGGGTGCCACGCAGCGCATCGGATCGGCCGCCGCAACCGCGGCGCGGAACATTGCCTGCAGCAGTTCGCGCGGCGCGCTCACCGGGACGCGGGGATCATCATGGCGCTTCTTCCGGCAGTCTTCGCAGCGACGGACGACAGCATCACGCGACAGGCTTCCCGGCCAGCGCCTCCAGCGCGCGCACCATTGCCGAGTGGTCCCACTTCGCGCCCCCCATGCCGCTGCAGGCGCTGAACAGTTCCTGCGCGGTCGCCGTGTTGGGCAGGCTCATGCCCATCGCGCGCGCGCCGGCCAGGGCGAGCGACAGGTCCTTCTGGTGCAGTTCGATGCGGAATCCCGGATCGAACGTGCGCTTGACCATCCGGTCGCCATGTACCTCGAGCACGCGCGAGGCGGCAAACCCGCCCATCAGCGCCTCGCGCACCTTCGCCGGATCGGCGCCAGCCTTGGCCGCGAACAGCAGGGCCTCGCCCACCGCTTCGATGTTCAACGCGACGATGATCTGGTTGCAGACCTTGCAGGTCTGGCCGTCGCCCACCCCGCCGACCAGCGTGATGTTCTTGCCCATCAGGTCGAACAGCGGTTTCACCCGGTCGAACACCGCGGGCTTGCCACCCACCATGATGGTGAGGCTCGCTGCCTTCGCGCCGACCTCGCCGCCGGATACCGGCGCATCGACATAATCGCAGCCCAGCGACTCGATGCGCGCGGCGAAGCACTTGGTCTCGATCGGCGAGATCGAGCTCATGTCGACCACGACCTTGCCCTTCGACAGTCCCGCTGCCACGCCGCCGTCGCCGAACAGCACGCGTTCCACATCGGGCGTGTCGGGGACCATGGTGATCACGATGTCCGCCGCGCGCGCGACATCGGCTGCGCTCGCGCAGGCCCGGCCGCCGGCTGCGGTGAGCTCCGCGGGCACGCCGCTGCGACTGTGCAGATGCAACGTGTGCCCGCCCCTGATCAGGTTGAGCGCCATCGGCTTGCCCATGATGCCCAGTCCCACGAATCCGATATCTGCCATTTCCGTTTCCTCTGCCAGTCGTTCAGGCCCGCGATTGCGCGGTGCCGGTCGTGTTCAGGCCCGCGATTGCGCGGGGCCGGTCGTGTTCAGGCCCGCGCTTCCGCGGGACCGGTCGGGAGCCAGCCCAGGCTGGCTTCGGTGCCGCCCAGCGGCTTGTATTCCGCGCTCATCCAGCCGGTGTAGCCGATGCGGTCGAGATGGCTGAACAGGAACGGGAAGTTTATTTCGCCGGTGCCCGGCTGGTGCCGGCCCGGGGTGTCGGCGAACTGGATGTGTGCGATGCGCGGCAGCAGGCGGGAGAGGGTCGGGGCCAGGTCGCCCTCCATCACCTGCATGTGGTAGATGTCGTACTGCAGGTAGAGGTTGTCGCAGCCTGCCGCGTCGAACAGCCCGATCGCTTGCGCCGAGCGGTTCAGGTAGAAGCCGGGCATGTCGCGGTTGTTGATCGGTTCGGAGAGCATGCGAACGCCGACTGCGGCGGCCTCGCCGGCGGCATAGCGCAGGTTGTCGATGAAGGTGTCGCGTATCCGGGTCGGGTCGGCGCCTTCCGGCG
>JBIITW010000252.1:0-6588 GCA_044340265.1 Burkholderiales bacterium
AACACGGCGCGGGCGGTGGCGGCCGGCTATCGCCAGGTCAAGCTGCACGAGATCACCGTCGAGGCGGTCGCGGCGGCGCGCGCGGCGGCCGGGCCGGCGGTTGCGCTGATGATGGACTGCAACTGTCCGTGGACGGGTGACGAGGCGCTGGCGATCGCCGATGGCGTGCGGCCGCACGGCCTTGCCTGGTTCGAGGAGCCGGTATGGCCGCCGGAGGATTTCCCGGTGCTGGCGAGGGTGCGCCGCCAGTGCGGGATGCCGGTGTCGGCCGGCGAGAATGCGATGAGCGCGGGCGACTTCGAGCGCATGTTCGAGGCCGGCGCAGTCGACATCGCGCAGCCGAGCGTGACCAAGATCGGCGGCGTCAGCGGATTCATCGAGGTGGTCGAGGTGGCGCGCCGTCATGGCGTGCGGGTGGTCGCGCATTCGCCGTACTTCGGCCCCGGCCTGCTCGCCACGCTGCACCTGACCCATGCACTGCTCGCGGCCGGTACGCCGATCGAGTATTCGTTCGTCGACCTGGGCGAGAATCCGCTGCGGCGCACAACCGAAGTCGTGGATGGCACAATCGGGGTGCCTGACCTGCCGGGTCTAGGGGCAGACCCCGATCCGGCGACGCTCGGGCGCTGCACGATCGACTGACCGGGCGGCGGCTTTCCATGCAGAAGCGAGTGACGATGCCTTCAATCTCCGCCGGCCCTGGCCGGACAGTCCTTGCAGGCGCCAGGGCCACCTGCGCAGCCCTCGTGTTGTGCAGCACCGGCGCGGCTTTCGCCCAGGAATGGCCGGCCAAGCCGATCCGCCTGCTGGTCGGCTTCCCGGTCGGCGGGGCGGCCGACATCCTGGCGCGGCTGCATGCGACGCGCCTGCAGGACGCGATCGGGCAGACCATCGTCGTCGACAACCGGGGCGGCGCCGGCGGCGTGATCGCCACCGAGATGGCGGCGCGCGCGGCGAGCGACGGCTACACGCTGCTGTTCACCTCGCTGCCGCATGTGATCAATCCGCCGCTGTACGGCAAGGTCGCCTACCACCCGGTCAAGGACTTCCAGCCGGTCACGCTGCTGGTCAACGTGCCGTTGCTGATGGCGGTGTCGGTCGCGCAGCCGATCAGGTCGGTCAAGGACGTGATCGCGCTGGCCAAGACCGGCAAGGCGAACTACGGCTCCGGTGGCAACGGCAGCAGCAGCCACCTGGCGATGGAGATGTTCAAGTCGATGGCCGGGGTCGACATCCAGCACATTCCGTACAAGGGCACCGGGCCGCTGATCACCGACCTGCTCAGCGGCCAGATCAACATGACCATCGCCAGCATCGTGCCGCTGATCCCGCAGGTTCGCGCCGGCAAACTGCGCGCGATCGCGGTGACCGGCTCGCGCCGCTCCGGGGCCCTGCCCGACGTGCCGACGATCGCCGAAGCCGGCGTGCCCGGTTACGACATGACCAACTGGTTCGGCATCCTGGCCCCGGCCGGGCTGCCGGCGCCGATCCTGACCCGCCTCGACACCACCCTGCGCAAGATCGTCGCCGCCCCCGACGTGCGCGAGGTCTACGCCCAGCAGGGCGCCGACGGCGTCGGCGCCGGGCCCGAGGCCTTCGCCAAGGTGATCGCCGCCGACATCCCCAAATGGGAAAAGGTCGTCCGCCAGTCCGGCGCCCGCGTGGACTGAAATCCGGGTCAGAGACGATTTTCCCGGAGGTGCAGGGCCAGATTCCCCGTTTCGGCCGGGAAAATCGTCTCTGACCCGGATTTCAGCCCACCTCCGGGAAAATCGTCTCTGACCCGGATTTCAGCCCTTTCCGGAAACTGGGGTTGCCAAACGGGGTCTTCGCGCCTATCATTCGCGGTTCACTCAACCGACCCGACGCCAACCCGCATGCCAAGTGTCCGCTTAAAAGAAAACGAGCCCTTCGAAGTTGCGCTTCGCCGCTTCAAGCGGACGATCGAGAAGACCGGCCTCCTGACCGAACTTCGCGCCCGCGAGTTCTACGAGAAGCCCACGTCCGAGCGCAAGCGCAAGCTGGCCGCCGCAGTGAAGCGTCACTACAAGCGTGTGCGTGGGCAGTTGCTTCCGCCCCGGATGTACTGATCGCCCGAGCAGTCCCGCCTGCCGCTTGCCGGCCGGCAACCCTGACGGCGGCTCCGGCCGCCGTTTTGCATTACGGGCGTCGTTGAAACCGCGTCATTCCACCCGATCTTCAACGCCATGACCCTACGCGCCACCATCCAGGAAGACATGAAGGCTGCGATGCGCAGCCGCGAAGCCGACCGGCTCGCCACCATCCGGCTGCTCTGGGCGGCGGTGAAGCAGCGCGAGGTCGACGAGCGCAAGGAGCTCGGCGATGCCGAAGTCACCGCGGTGATCGACCGGATGATCAAGCAGCGCCGCGACTCGATCACGCAGTTCGACCAGGGCGGTCGCGCCGACCTGGCCGACAAGGAACGCCACGAACTGGCCGTGCTGCAGGCCTACATGCCGCAGGCGCTGTCGCAGGACGAGGTCGACGCAGCAGTTGCCGCGGCGATCGCCTCGACCGGCGCTGCGTCGGCCGCGGACATGGGCAAGGTGATGGCCGTGCTCAAGCCGCAGCTCGCAGGACGGACCGACCTCGCCAGGGTGTCGGCGCTCGTGAAGGCCCGTCTCGCGCAGCCCGCCGCTTGATCCCCCAGTCCTTCATCCAGGACCTGCTCGCGCGCGCCGACATCGTCGAGGTCGTCGAGCGCTACCTGCCGTTGAAGCGCGAGGGGGCGAACCACGTCGCCTGCTGCCCGTTCCACAACGAGAAGTCGCCATCGTTCAAGGTCAGCCAGCCGAAGCAGATCTACAAGTGCTTCGGCTGCGGCGCGAGCGGCAATGCGATCGGCTTCCTGATGGCCTACAACGGGCTGGAGTTCGTCGAGGCGATCCGTTCGCTTGCCGAGCAGATGGGCATTCCAGTGCCGGAAGAGCCCTGGCGCGGCGGTGGGCGCGGGGCGGGCGGCAGTGCCGACGGACGTGCCGGCAGCGAAGACGCCGCGGCCATGGAAGCCACCGCCCGGCTCTATGAACACATGCGCGAGGCCACGCGCTTTTACCGTGATCAACTGAAGCAGCATCCGAAGGCGATCGAATACCTCAAGCAGCGCGGGCTCACCGGCGAGATCGCCTCGCGCTTCGCGATCGGCTTTGCGCCGCCCGGCTGGCAGAACCTGGAACAGGTGTTCGCCAACTACACCTCGCCCGAGCTCGACCAGGTCGGGCTGGTGGTCAACGGCGAATCGGGTCGGCGCTTCGATTTCTTCCGCAACCGGATCATGTTCCCGATCCTGAACCAGCGCGGCATGATCGTCGGCTTCGGCGCGCGGGTGATCGATCCGGAAGACCAGCCCAAGTACCTGAACTCGCGTGAGACGCCGCTGTTCGACAAGGGCCGGGAACTCTACAACCTGTTCGCGGCACGCCGCGCGATCCGCGAGGCCGGGCGGGTGCTGGTGGTCGAGGGTTACATGGACGTGGTGGGCCTGGCCCAGCATGGCGTCGATTACGCGGTTGCGGCGCTGGGCACGGCGACCACGCCGTTCCATGTGCAGAAGCTGCTGCGCCAGACCGACAACATCGTGTTCTCGTTCGACGGCGACGCCGCCGGCCGGCGCGCAGCCTGGCGCGCGCTGGAAAACAGCCTGGCGCAGCTGATCGACGGCAAGAACCTGTCGTTCCTGTTCCTGCCGCAGGGTGACGATCCGGACAGCTTCATCCGGCGCGAGGGCCGCGAGGCGTTCGAGGGCCTGCTGGCGGGCGCGATGCCGATGTCCGGCTTCCTGGTGCGCGAGCTGACCCAGCAGAACGACCTCGCGAGCGAGGAGGGCCGGGCCCGGCTGCTGCGCGACGCCAGGCCCCTGGTGACCCAGCTGCAGCAGGCGCCGATGCTCGGGCGGATGCTGCGCAGGCGGCTGGCCGAACTGGCGGGCATCACGCCGCCGGAGCTGGACAGCCATTGGGGCATCGCCGCCCCGGAACCCGCTGCACCGGCGCGCGGGCGCAGCGACGGATCCGGCGAGGGCTACCCGGGCGGCGCGGGGCGCGGGGGCAGCAGCGGCCGCGGTCGTTTCGACGGCGCCCGCGCAGGTTCCGGGCGCCGGGACGGGCCTGGCGATGCAGCCTTCGGCGCCAGCCGGGGTGGAGCCGGCGCCGGCCCCCGTCGGCCGCGTCCGGCGCCCTCGCTCGCGCGAACCATGTTGCAGGCTTTGTTGTCAAAGCCGGAGCTGGTGAGCCGCGTGGACCTGCCAGATGGCATGGAGGCGCATCCGGAGCTGCGCACGCTGCGGGTGCTGGTCGAGTTCCTGCAGGGCCAGCCAGAGGCAGCGTTGGCCGGGATGCGCGCGGCCGGGGTACTGCAGGCATTTGCCGGCAGCGATTTCGAGGACATGTTGCGCGAGGTCGAAGCGGATGCGCCCGAGTGGGTCGAAACCGAGGAAGTCCAGGCCGAACTCGATGGCGCGATGGACCGGCTGCGTGAGCAGGTTCGTCGCGCCGAGTCCGCCCGGATGGCCGGCGCCACCTCGCTTGCCGGCCTGACACCCGAGATGCGCGACACGCTGCGCGGCCTGCTGAGGCGCCCTGGCGCATGAACGTACGCCTAAATGTCCCCGCCAGGCTTTTTTTGGCAATCAGCAACCCCACATTCAATTAAACTACCGGGTTTTCCCGAGCGGACGAAACCGATGCCCAGCACCAAAGCAAAAACCAAAGCGAAGTCGGCACGATCCAGCGCACCAGGCCGCGCTGCTTCGTCCCAATCGGGCAAGGCGACGTCCGGACGGACGGCTGCTTCGAATCGCGGCGCCGCCGCGCCCGCGAGCACCCGCGCGGCCTCGAAGGCATCGCCCATGCGCCAGGGTGCGAAGGTCGCGGCCAAGCCGGCCGCACGGCCCGTGCCTGCCTCCGCCAAGGCAAAGCTGCCGGTGAAGGCCGCCGCCACCGGAAAGACCGCAGCCCCCGCAAAAGCCGCGGCCCCCGCAAAGGCCGCAGCCCCCGCAAAGGCCGCAGCCCCCGCGAAGGGCGTTGCTGCACCGGCGAAACCCGTCGCTCGCACGCCGAAAGCTGCCGCGCCTGCGGCAGCGCCGAAGCGGGCTGCCGCCGCGCCTTCGCCGGCGCCCGTCGCCCGGTCCGTTGCATTGCCCGCAGCCAAGGCTGCCGCGCCAGTTGCGCGCGCAGCCAGTGCGCGCGTGGCCAGCGAGGACAAGGCGCTGCTCGATAAAGCGGCAAAACCCGCGGCCAAGGCCGTGAAGCCCGCGACTGCAGCGAAGGAGCCAGTGCCGGCCGCCGATCCCGAGGCAGCCGCTGCAGAGTCCGCCGACGCGGCGAAGGCTGCTGCAGCCAACGGTGCAGCCGCTGGCGTCAACCCGCTGCTCGCCGGCCGTCCGACCAAGGCCGAGATCGCCGAACGCGCGGCCGCGATGGCGCGCGCCAAGCTGGCTGCCAAGGAAAAGGGCGGCAAGGGCAAGAAAGACCGCCTGATCGGCGCCAAGGAAGCGCCGGTGATCGACCCCGAGACGCGCCGGCTGCGGCTGAAGAGCCTGATCGTGCTCGGCAAGGAGCGCGGCTACCTGACCTATGCGGAGATCAACGACCACCTTCCCGACGACATGCTCGACGCCGAGCAGATCGAGAATGTGATCAGCATGATCAACGACATGGGCATCTCGGTGTTCGACGAGGCGCCCGATGACGAATCGCTGCTGATCAACGAGGCCGCACCGGCTGCCGCAGACGAGGATGCCGCCGAGGAAGCCGAGGCCGCGCTGGCCACGGTCGACTCCGAGTTCGGCCGCACCACCGACCCGGTGCGCATGTACATGCGCGAGATGGGCTCGGTCGAACTGCTCACCCGCGAGGGCGAGATCGAGATCGCCAAGCGCATCGAGGAAGGCCTGAAGCACATGATCCTCGCGATCTCGGCCTGTCCGACGACGATCGCCGAGATACTCGCGCTGGTCGACAAGGTGTCGCGCGACGAGATGCGCATCGACGAACTGGTCGATGGCCTGATCGATCCGAACGCCGAGCAGGTCGCCGCCGCCGCCGAACTGCCCGAAGAGGCCGAGATCGACGACGAGGAAGCCGAGGAGACCAACGAGGAAGAGGACGAAGCCAGGGCTGCCGCTGCGCAGACCGCCAGCCTGCTCAAGCTCAAGACCGAGGCAATGGAGCGCTTCGACATGCTGCGCTCGCTGCACGAGCAGATGGTCAAGTCGCTCGCCAAGGGCGGCCCCCAGGGCAAGACCGCGCGCCAGGTCCAGCAGGACATCTCCGGCGTGCTGATGCAGATCCGTTTCTCGGCCAAGCAGATCGAGATCCTGTGCGACAGCGTGCGCAAGCTGGTCGAGCGCGTGCGCAGCCACGAGCGGCGCATCATGGATCTGTGCGTCGAGAAGTCGGGCATGCCGCGCACCTACTTCATCAAGAACTTCCCGGGCAACGAGGTCAACCTCGACTGGATCGTCGCCGAGGTCAACGGCCGCAAGCCGTACAGCGATCCGCTGACCCGCAACGTGCCGTCGGTGCTCGAGCACCAGCAGTCGCTGATGACCGTGCAGAAGACCGTCGG
>JBIITW010000057.1:0-23623 GCA_044340265.1 Burkholderiales bacterium
CCCACCAGGTGGCCGACGGTCTTCGCGACCTTCGGCAGCCGCTCGGGGCCGAGCACCACCAGCGCGACCACCGCGATCAACATCATTTCCGAGAAGCCGAGATCGAGCATGGCCAGGTCCGCCTAGGCGGCGGTCGGGGCGAGGCGCAGGGACGGCGCGGACGAGGCGCCGATCAAACCTTGCTTTCGGACTTGCTCTTCACTTCGCCCTCGATCGTCTGACCGGAGATCTGCTGTGAAGGCGTGCCGGGGGCGGTGCCGGTGGCGGGCTTGCCATCCTCGTCGGTCTTCATGCCTTCCTTGAAGCCCTTGATCGCGCTGCCCATGTCCTTGCCGAGGTTGCCGAGCTTCTTGGTGCCGAACACCAGGACGACCACCAGCAGGACGATCAACCAGTGCCAGATGCTGAACGAACCCATTGTGAGACTCCTTGTCGGTCGAGCGGCGGCGCCGCTGGCGACGTGATCGGTGATGGAATGAGGAAGACCGCTGGTCGGCCCTGTCGACTATTCGCCGGCCCGGGATCGCTTCTCGTCGTGGCCCGACACGCCTTCGCGCCTGGCCAGTTCATCCAGGACGTCTCCGGGCCGCAGGCCATGGAACGCGAGCAGCACCATGCCATGGAACCAGAGATCGGCCATCTCCTTGACGATATGCAGTTTATCACCGTCCTTCGAGGCCATTAACGTCTCTGCCGATTCCTCGGCCAGCTTCTTGAGGATCGCGTCCTCCCCCTTGTGGAACAGGCTGGCCACGTAGGAGCTTCCGGGGTCGGCCTGCCTGCGCGACTCGAGGGTGTCGGCCAGTCTTTCAAGGATCGGTTGTCGTTCCATGGTGTCGGTTGCCTGGCTGCCCGGCAGTTCAGTCTTTGGTGCCGCCGTAGATCTCGCCCGGTGCCTTGAGCACTGGGTCCACCGTGACCCAGCCGCCCGCTTCCAGACGCCGGAAGAAGCAGCTTGCACGACCTGTGTGACAGGAGATGCCGCCAACCTGTTCGATCAACAGCAGGATGACATCCTCGTCGCAATCGAGCCGGATCTCGGCGACCTTCTGCAGGTGCCCGGATTCCTCACCCTTGCGCCACAGTTTGCCACGCGAACGTGACCAGTAATGTGCGAATCCGGTCTGACGGGTGAGTGCGAGCGCCTCGCGGTTCATCCAGGCAAACATCAGGATGCGCCCGGAGGCTGCATCCTGTGCGATCGCCGGCACCCGCCCGGAGGCGTCGAAGGCGACCTCGTCGAGCCAGCGCTCGTCTTCGGGCGTCGCCATGTCAGAGCCGCACTTCCACGCCGGCCGCGGCCATCGCCCGCTTCACCTCTCCGACCGTGTGCTCGCCATAGTGGAAGATGCTCGCCGCCAGCACCGCATCGGCATGCCCGAGCGTGACGCCCTCGACCATGTCGCCGATCGACCCGACGCCGCCGCTGGCGATGATCGGGATCGACAGGTTGTCGGAGAATGCGCGGGTCAGCGGGAGGTCGAAGCCGACCCGCGTGCCATCGCGATCCATGCTGGTCAGCAGGATCTCGCCGGCGCCGTACGACTGCATCCGCCGGCCCCATTCGAGTGCGTCCAGCCCGGTCGCGCGCCGGCCGCCGTGGGTGTACACCTCCCAGCGCGGCGCGTCGTCCGGCGTACCTTGAACCCGCTTCGCGTCGACGGCGACCACGATGCACTGAGACCCGTAGCGACCGGCAGCTTCCTGGACGAACTCGGGCGTCTGCACGGCGGCGGTATTGATGCTGACCTTGTCGGCGCCGGCATTGAGCAGCGAACGGACGTCGGCGACGGTGCGCACGCCGCCACCGACGGTCAGCGGGATGAACACCTGTGCCGCGACCGATTCGACCATCGACAGCAAGGTACCGCGCTCGTCGCTGCTCGCCGTGATGTCGAGGAAGGTCAGTTCGTCCGCGCCCTGGTCGTCGTATCGGCGCGCAACCTCGACCGGGTCACCGGCATCGCGCAGGTCGACGAAGTTGACGCCCTTGACCACCCGGCCGCCGGCAACGTCGAGGCAGGGAATGATGCGCCTGGCGAGCATCGGTCAGGCTTTCGGCGCAGTGCCCGGCGATGCCGCCGGCGACAGCGAGTCGGCGAGGCGCTGCGCTTCGCCGAAGTCGATCGTGCCTTCATAGATCGCGCGGCCGGTGATCGCGGCCGGGATGCCCTCGCCCTGCACCGCGCAAAGCCGGCGGACGTCGTCGAGGTTGGTCAGGCCACCGCTGGCGATGACCGGGATGGTCAGCCGCTGCGCCAGCCGGACCGTGGCCTCGATGTTGATGCCGTTGAGCATGCCGTCGCGCCCGATGTCGGTGTAGATCACGGCCTCGACGCCGTAGTCTTCGAACTTCTTCGCCAGGTCGCCCACTTCGTGGCCGGTCATCTTCGACCAGCCGTCGACCGCCACCTTGCCGTCCTTGGCATCCAGGCCGACGATGATGTGGCCCGGGAAGGCACCACAGGCGTCGTGCAGGAAGCCGGGCGTCTTGACGGCCGCGGTGCCGATGATCACGTAGGTCACGCCATCGTCCAGGTAGCGCTCGATCGTGTCGAGGTCGCGGATGCCACCGCCGAGCTGGATCGGAATCCGGTCGCCGATCGCCTTCACGATGTCCTTGATCGCCGGCTCGTTCTTCGGCTTGCCGGCCACCGCGCCGTTCAAGTCGACGATGTGCAGGCGGCGCGCACCCTGGTCGAGCCACTGCTTCGCCATCACGCCGGGCTGGTCGGAATACACGGTGGCGCCGTCCATGTCACCCTGGCGCAGGCGCACGCAACCGCCATCCTTCAGGTCGATCGCAGGTATCAGGAGCATGCCGCACGCTCCACCGGGGCACCGGCGTTGGCGACTGTCCCTGCCTGGACATCCCAGTTGACGAAATTGGCTAGCAACTGAAGACCTGCACGGTGGCTTTTTTCGGGATGGAACTGTACGGCAAACAGGTTGCCACGGGCAACCGCGCAGCAGAAGGGGAACGGATAGTGGCTGTAGCCGGCCACCAGTTCCGGCCGGGCCGGCTGCGGGAAATAGCTGTGCACGAAATAGAACCGGGTTCCGTCAGGGATACCGGTCCACATCGGATGCGCTTCGGACTGGTGCACTTCGTTCCACCCCATGTGCGGGACCTTCAGGCGCCTGCCGCCTTCGTCCACCATTGCCTCCTGCGGGAAGCGGATCACTTCGCCCGGCAGCACTGCCAGCCCGGGCGTGTCGGCTTCCTCGGATCTTTCGAAGAGCATCTGCAGGCCGATGCAGATGCCCAGGAAGGGTCGGCTGGATGCCGCCTCGATCACCGCCGCACGCAGTCCCCGGGCCTGCAGTTCGCGCATGCAGTCGCGCATCGCGCCCTGGCCTGGAAACACGACGCGTTCGGCCGACGCGATCACGCCGGGGTCGTCGGTCACCACCACGGGCACGCCGTCGGCCACGTGTTCCAGGGCCTTGGCCACCGAACGCAGGTTGCCCATGCCGTAATCGACTACAGCGATCGTCATCGCAGCCGCCTCAGAGCGTGCCCTTGGTGGAAGGGACGGCGTCGACCGCGCGTGGGTCGAGTTCCACCGCCATCCGCAGCGCACGGCCGAACGCCTTGAAGATCGTCTCGGCCTGGTGGTGCGCGTTGCGGCCCTTCAGGTTGTCGATGTGCAGGGTCGCCTGTGCATGGTTGACGAAGCCCTGGAAGAATTCATAGACGAGGTCGGCGTCGAACTCGCCGATGCGCGCGCGGGTGAACTCGACCTGCATGTCCAGGCCGGGACGGCCCGACAGGTCGACGACCACCCGCGACAGGGCCTCGTCGAGCGGCACGTAGGCATGGCCATAGCGGCGCACGCCGCGCTTGTCGCCGACTGCCTGTGCGAGCGCCTGGCCGAGCGTGATGCCGACATCCTCGACCGTATGGTGGGCGTCGATGTGCAGGTCGCCGGTGGCCTTGATGTCGAGGTCGAACAGGCCATGGCGCGCCACCTGCTCGACCATGTGGTCGAGGAAGGGCACACCGGTGGCGATGGAATAGACCCCGGTGCCGTCGACGTTCAGCGACACGTCGATGGTCGTTTCCTGAGTCTTTCTATGTACGTTGGCCTTGCGCATGGACCAAGGTTAACCCAAATCCGTGACGGCCTCTTGCAGCGCCGCAATGAAGCGGGCGTTCTCGTCGGGGGTACCGACCGTCACCCGCAGGCAGTCCGCCAGCAACGGGTGCGCACGCGACACATTCTTCACCAGCACGCGCCGTGCGGCCAGTGCCTCGAACACCGCCGCCGCGCGCGCAATGCGGAACAGCAGGAAGTTGGCGTCGGACGCGAACACCTCGACCCCGTGCACCGCGCGCAGCGCATCGGCCAGCCGCGAACGGTCGGCGCGGATGGTCGATGCCTGCGCGGCCAGCGCAGGATAACTGCCGAGCAGCCGGGTCGCGGCAAGCTGGGTCAGCACGTTCACGTTGTACGGCAGCCGCAGCTTGTCGAGCTGTTCCAGCCAGGCGGGCGCACCGACCAGGAAACCGAGTCGCAGCCCGGCCATGCCCAGCTTCGAGAACGTGCGCATCACCAGCACGTTGGGCAAGCGTGCCGGCAGATCGAGATGGCTGCTGTCGCCGAATGCGTAGTACGCCTCGTCGACCACCAGCAGCCCGGGCGCGGCCGCCGCGATGCGCTCGATGTCGGCGCGCGCGAAGGCGTTGCCGGTCGGGTTGTTCGGCGTGGCGAGGAACATCACCGCCGGACGTTCGGTCGCCAGCAGGTGCAGCACCGCTTCGACATCGAGCGAGAAGTCGGCACGCAACGGGCAGGAGGCATAGCGCAGGCCGGTGAAGGTCGCGATCATCCGGAACATCACGAAGGTTGGCTCGATCGAGGCCAGCACCGCGCCGGGTTTCGCCACCGCCATCGCCAGCAGCTGGATGATCTCGTCCGAACCGTTGCCGAGCAGGATGTCGCAGCCGGCCGGCACGCCGAGCGCGCTGCGGATCGCCGCCTTCAGCGTGCGCGCATCGGCTTCGGGATAGCGGTTCATCGGCGCACCGCCGAGCAGGACGCCGAGCTCCGCCACCAGGTCGTCGGGCAGCGGATACGGGTTCTCCATCGCATCGAGCTTCACCATCCCCGATGCATCGGGCACATGGTAGGCCGACAGCGCGAGCAGGTCCTCGCGGATCAGCGACTGCGGCGTGGCCGGCACGCAGGCGTGCGATTCCTTCGGTGCTTGCGTCATTTCGCGCCCTTCCGCTTCGGCTTCAGGCGCAGTTCGGCCGAGCACGCATGGGCTTCCAGGCCCTCGGCGCGGGCGAGCACGCTGGCGATCCGGCCCAGCGCGTCGGCACCGCGCGACGTCACCTCGATCACGCTGGTGCGCTTCTGGAAATCATAGACGCCCAGCGGCGACGAGAAGCGCGCGGTGCGCGCCGTCGGCAGCACGTGGTTGGAGCCCGCGCAGTAATCGCCGAGCGTCTCGGACGTGTAGTGGCCGACGAAGATGGCGCCGGCATGCCGGATGCGCTCGACCAGTGGCCGCGGATCGCGCACCGCCAGTTCGAGGTGCTCGGGCGCGATCCGGTCGGCGATCGTGCAGGCCTCGGCCAGGCTCTTCACCCGCACCAGCGCACCGCGCGTGGCGAGCGACTTCGCGATCACTTCGCGTCGCGCCATGCCGGGCAGCAGGCGCGCGATCGCCGACTGCACCGCAGTGAGCAGGCGCAGGCTGGGCGTGAGCAGGATCGACTGCGCCATCTCGTCGTGTTCGGCCTGCGAGAACAGGTCCATCGCGATCCAGTCCGGGTTCGCCGAGTCATCGGCGATGACCAGTATCTCGGACGGGCCGGCGATCATGTCGATGCCGACGGTGCCGAACACGCGGCGCTTGGCCGCGGCCACCCAGGCATTGCCCGGACCGGTGATCTTGTCCACCGCCGGCACGGTGGCCGTGCCGTAGGCGAGCGCGGCCACCGCCTGCGCACCGCCGATGGTGAATGCGCGATCGACGCCGGCGAGCTTCGCGGCGGCCAGTACCAGCGTGTTGCGTTCACCGCCCGGTGTCGGCACGACCATCACCAGCTCGCCCACGCCGGCCACCTTGGCCGGCACCGCGTTCATCAGCAGCGACGACGGATAGGCCGCCTTGCCGCCGGGCACGTACAGGCCGGCGCGATCGAGCGGGCGCACGAGTTGCCCCAGCTTCGAGCCATGCTCGTCGGTGAACTGCCACGACTTCGCGACCTGCCGCTCATGGTAGTCGCGGATGCGCGCATGGGCCGCCTGCAGCGCGCGCCGCTCGGTCGCGCCCAGCGCCTTCCAGGCTGCAGACAGCTCGGCGCGGGTGATCTCGAGTGCACCGGCCGTCCTGACCGGCATGCGGTCGAAGCGGCGGGTGTACTCGAGCAGTGCACGATCGCCATCCTTGCGCACGTCGTCGATGATCTTCACCACCGCCGACTCGATCACCGGATCGGACGAGGCATCGAACGCGGTCAGCTTCGCCAGTGCAGCGTCGAATCCGCGCGCCGCGCTGTCGAAGGTGCGCACCAGTGCTGATGCAGGCGTGCCGCGTTGCGCGGCGGCCACATCCGGGACGGTCGTCGTGGACTTGCGCTCAGCCATGGGCAGCCTCCAGCCTGCGTGCACGCGCGGTGGCAGCCGCGATGGACACGGTATCGATCAGTGGACGCAACGTCTCGCGCTTTAGCCGCAGCGCGGCCGGATTGACGATCAGGCGCGCGCTGACCAGCGAGATCTCTTCCACCGACACCAGGTTGTTCGCCTTCAGCGTGTTGCCGGTGTCCACCAGGTCGACGATGACATCGGCCAGCCCGGTCAGCGGCGCGAGTTCCATCGAACCGTAGAGCTTGATCAGGTCCACGTGCAGTCCCTTGGCCGCGAAGTGCTCGCGCGCCGTGCGTTCGAACTTGGTCGCCGCGCGCAGCCGGCGCCGCTGCGCCACCGCCGCCGCGTAGTCGAAGTCTGCGCGCGCTGCGACCACCATCCGGCAGCGTGCGATGTCGAGGTCCACCGGCTGGTAAAGGCCGCTGCCGCCATGTTCATCGAGCACGTCCTTGCCGGCGACGCCCAGGTCGGCACCGCCGAACTGGACGTAGGTCGGCACGTCGGTCGCGCGCACGATCACCAGCCGCACATCCGGGCGGTTGGTCGGGATGATCAGCTTGCGCGAACGTTCCGGATCGATCGCCGGTACCAGGCCCGCCTGCGCGAGCAGCGGCAGCGTGTCGTCGTAGATGCGGCCCTTGGAGAGCGCGATGGTGATGATCGGAGCGGGATTCAAGTCGGCGGTTCCGGTACGGATGGGGTGCGGCAAGGCAGGCAGGCAGGCAGGCAGGCAGGCGCCAGGCTCAGCGGGCGCGTCGGATCTTCGCGCCCAGCCCGGAGAGTTTCCGCTCGATCGCCTCGTACCCGCGGTCGAGGTGGTAGATGCGGTCGATCACCGTCTCGCCCCTGGCAGCGAGTGCGGCGATGATCAGGCTCGCCGATGCACGCAGGTCGGTGGCCATCACCGCCGCGCCATCGAGCTGCGGTACGCCGTGCACGACCGCGGTATTGCCGTCGATCTCGATCTGCGCGCCCATGCGCTTCATCTCGAGCGCATGCATGAACCGGTTCTCGAAGATCGTCTCGACGATGGTCGAGGTGCCCTCGGCCACGCAGTCGAGCGCCATCAGCTGCGCCTGCATGTCGGTGGCGAACCCCGGATACGGCGATGTACGCACGTTCACCGCGCGCGCGCGATCGGGCATCGACAGCGAGACGGTGTCGCTGCCGGTCTCGATGCGGGCGCCGGCTTCGCGCAGCTTGTCGAGCACCGCGGTCAGGTGCGACGGGTTGGCGCCGCGCAGAAGCACCTCGCCCCGCGTGGCCGCCGCCGCGGCGAGGAAGGTTCCTGCCTCGATGCGGTCGGGCATGATCCGCCACTCGGCCCGATGCAGCCGCTCGACGCCTTCGATGGTGATCTCGCTCTCGCCGGCACCGGTGATGCGCGCACCCATGGCGTTCAGGCACAGGGCGAGCTCGACCACCTCGGGTTCGCGCGCGGCGTTCTGGATCACCGTCGTGCCTTCGGCAAGCGCCGCGGCCATCATCAGGTTCTCGGTGCCGGTGACCGACACCAGGTCCATGAAGATGGGGGCACCGCGCAATCGCGTGCCGCCGCCGGGGCGCACCACGCGCGCCTCGAGGTAGCCGTGCTCGATGGTGATCTCGGCACCCAGCGCCTGCAGGCCCTTGATGTGCAGGTCGACCGGCCGCTGGCCGATCGCACAGCCGCCGGGCAGCGACACCCGCGCCCGGCCGAAGCGGGCGACCATCGGTCCCAGCACCAGGATCGACGCGCGCATCGTGCGCACGAGTTCGTAGGGCGCCTCGAGCCGATCGAGGTGGGCGCATTCGAGCACCATCGTGTGCTCGGCCGGCCGCGTCACCGTCGCGCCCATCGTCTCCAGCAGCTTCGCGGTCGTGGCCACGTCCTGCAGCCGCGGCACGTTGGTGACGGTCAGCGGTTCGGCCGACAGGATGGCCGCACACAGCACCGGCAGCGCTGAATTCTTCGCGCCCGAGACATCCACCTCACCAGCGAGCCGCGTGCCGCCTTCGATGACCAGCTTGTCCATGTATCTTCCGTCGAGTCAGTACAACAGAGTCAGTACAACAGAGTCAGCACGCCAGAGTCAGCACGCCAGAGTCAGCACGCCAGAGTCAGTGCCGCAGCTTGTAGCCGCTCTTGAGCAGCAGCATGGCCCAGCAGGTGATCGCCACCACGCAGGCCAGGACGATGGCAAACGACAGCCAGGGCGACACGTCGGCCGCCCCGAAGAAGCCCCAGCGGAAACCGTCGACCATGTAGAACACGGGGTTCAGGTGCGAAGCGACCTGCCAGAACGGCGGCAGCGTCTGCACCGAATAGAAAACGCCGGCGAGGAAGGTCAGCGGCACCACCACGAAGTGCTGGAAGGCGGACAACTGGTCGACCTTGTCGGAATAGATGCCCGCGACCAGGCCGAGCGCGCCCAGCGCCGCCGAACCGAGCATCGCGAACACCACGATCGCCACCGGATGCGCGAGCGGCAGCGGCGCGAACCAGGCACCGACCAGCAGCACGGCGGCGCCGCACAGGAAGCCGCGCGCCATCGCAGCCAGCACGTAGGCGCCCACGATCTCGGCCGGCGACAGCGGCGGCAGCAGGATGAACACCAGGTTGCCGGTCATCTTCGACTGGATCATCGAGGACGAGGTGTTGGCGAACGCATTCTGCAGCGCGGCCATCATCGCCAGGCCAGGCACCAGGAATGCGCTGTACGAGATGCCGGGAAACGCCTCGACCCGGCCCGACAGCACGTGCGAGAAGATCATCAGGTAGAGCACGGTCGTCACCACCGGGGCGAACACCGTCTGCATGCTCACCTTCCAGAATCGCAGCGTCTCCTTGTAGAGGAGCGTGACGAAGCCGCCGCGGACATCGGCGGCGGGAAGAGCGATCGGAAGCAGGTGTTCGGACAAGGGGCAGCCGCCAGAAGGAGGGTCGGCGTCGATGACGCCATGGGTCGCCGGCGGTGGACCAGCGGCAAGGGACCGGCAACGACCGGGGGGCGGATTTTACACCCCTGCCCGCCCGCCGACGCCCGGAAGCGTGTCGCGCAGGCCGGTTTTCGTCGACCGGGCCCCGCCAGGCCGGGGCTCAGCGGCGCCTGAGTTCGGCCACCACCGGGAAAGTCCATGGCCTGATCGCCATCACCAGCCCCACGTTGCGCCGTTCGCGCGGGGATGCGCCAGCGTCCAGTTCCATCAGTTCCGAGAATTCCGCCGCGATCAGGTCGAGCTTCTTCTGCAGCAGGCCGATGGAGGCCGGCGTCAGTTCCCCGGCCAGGAATCGGATCTTCTCCAGCGGCTGTGCGAAGGAACTGGCGAACAGGTCGCCGATGGCCTGCGCGCGGTAACGACGCGACAGTGGGCCGTCCGGCCGCCAGCGCATGTTGCGCGCGACGCGCAGGCGCACCCGGTTTCCGGGCAGCAGGTCGATGATGCGCAGCCGGTCGAGCTGGGCCAGGGCGCCGACCAGTTCCGCCTCGCCGATCTCGAACTGGCCACGGATGCGCGCCGGCGTGGATCCGGTCAGCAGCAGGTAGGCGACGCCCAGCAGCAGCGGATCGCCGGCGAGCGCCTGCTCCTGCTCCTCGGTCAGCTCGCCGATGGCCTGCCGGCCGGCGCCGGCGAGGCGGGCCAGTTCCAGGAAATCCGATTCCAGTATCTGCAGCAGTTCCTCCACGCGGGCCAGCGTGAAGCGCCCGGTCGAGAACAGCCGCTTCACGCTCGGCTCCGACAGATGCATCCGCGCCGCCAGCTGGCGGTAGGTCATGCCACGCGCCTTGAGAAGCTTCTTCAGCGCGTCGACCAGTGGCGAGGCGGGCGCCGGGGCGGTGGAAACAGCCGATGTCGCGTCGGCCGGAGATTCGTCCTGAGCCATCGGGCCCGTCCTTTCCTGGATGTTGAAAGGACGATACCTGAATACCTCAAGTATCGTAAATCGATACCTTTTGCACGGTCCTGTGCCTGCCGCGGCTGCGTCGAGACAGTGGCGCCGTTCCGCCCGCCCCGATCCCGGTGGCGGTCGGCGGAACAGCCCACCTTTCGCGGAGTCCGACATGACGTTCCCTGCATTCCCCGACGCCGTTCCCGCCCTGGCCCACCTCGCAGCCCTGCCCGGGCTGGCCGTGGCTGCCGGCCCGGCCAGCGAGTTCGCCGGGTTCATGCTGAAGCTCACATTCGAAGCCGTCCTCGTCGTGCTGCTGGTCGACCTCGTGTCGGGCCTCGGCCACTGGCTGGAGGACACCTACGGCAATCCGGACACGCCACTGATCGGCCGGCTGGTGATCGTGCCCAACCTGGAGCATCACCGCCATCCACGGGCCTTCCTCGCCAAGTCCTGGCTGGAGAGCTGCGGCGACCTGATGCTGGCCGGTGCCGCCCTGGTCGCGGCCGCCTGGGCACTGGACCTGCTGACCTGGCATGTCATGCTGTTCGCACTGGTCGGATCGCAGGCGAACCAGATACACAAGTGGACGCACCAGAACCCGCAGGAAAAAGGCGCGCTGGTGCACCTGATGCAGCGCATGCGCCTGCTGCAGACCCCACGCGAACACGGACGCCATCACCAGGGCGCCACGGACTCGCACTACTGCACGGTGACCAACGCGCTCAACCCGATGCTCGAGCAGCTGCGGGTCTGGCGTCGCCTCGAGAACCTGCTCGAGCGCAGCTTCGGCCTGCGGCCGCGCACCGATGCGTCGACCGGGGCGCGGGCGGCAGGGCGTGCCGCAGCCCGGCCGGCGGTCAAGCCCCGGGCGGGCGCCGTATCGCCAGCAGTGCGAGTACCGATGCCGTCATCAGTCCGCCGGTGATCAGCACCGCAGCCCCGCCCAGCACGTCGACCGCCATGCCGAATGCGAAGGGAGCGATCGCCTGGGCAATACGCGCGAGGCCGCCGATGCGGCCGAGCAGCGTGCCGTATCCGACCGGGCCGAACAGCCAGAGCGGAAGCGTGCCGCGGGCGATCGTCACCAGGCCGTTGGTCGCACCGTGCAGCAGCGAGAAGGGAACGGCGGCCGGTGCGCCGAAGGCGACCAGCGCCACCGCGCCGGCCGGATGCAGGGAAAGGGCCACCCGCGCGCTGACCAGCGGCGTCACGCGGCGCGCAAGGGCGAACTCGACGACGCGCGCCAGTACCTGCGCCGGACCGATCAGCATGCCGGCGAAGATCGCGGCAGCGGGCGTGGACCCCATCGCCTCGAGCAGGCGGATCATCTGCGTTGCCATGGCACCGGCGACGAACGCCGATGCCGCGAACACGAAGCCGAGCAGCAGTACGGTCCTGCGCCGTTGCCGCTCGGCGAGGGCGTCGAACGCCTCGGCACCGGCTGCGGCGCCAGCGTCCGCCGACGGCGACTTCGCCGCGCCTGCCGGACCTGCAGATTGCGCCGACGCCGGCGATGGCAGCAACCAGCGGTTCGCCGGCAGGCAGACGACCAGGTGCACGAGGGCCCAGAACACACAGGCCATGCGCCAGCCCTGGCCATCCTCGATGAGGGCGGTCACCGGCCAGCCGATGGTGCTGGCGAAACCGGCAATCAGCGTGATGCCGGTGATCGCCTGCCGCGATCGCTCGCGGTAGATGCCCACGAGCGTCGCGAAGGCCGCGTCGTAGAGGCCGGCGGCGATGCCCACGCCGATCACCAGCCAGCCGGCGAACAGGCCGACCGGTCCGCTGGCAGCGGCCAGCATCAGCAGTCCGACGGCCAGGATCAGGTTCGAGGCGCACAGCACCGAACGTCCGCCGTGCCGGTCGATCAGGCGCCCGGCCAGCGGACCGAGCGCGCCCGACACCAGCAACGCGACCGAGAACGCGGCGAACACCAGGCCGGGCGCAACCCCGAGGTCGCGGGCGATCGGATCGGCCAGCACGGCCGGCAGGTAGTAGCTGGATGCCCAGGCGATGGTCTGTGTCGTGCCCAGCGTGGCCACGACCTGGCGCGATGAGCCCGCCGTCCCCTGCGCGGTCATGCCGGACCGGTCAGTGCCGGGTCATCACCTGCATGAAGACATCCTGCAGGTCGGGCTGTATCACTTCCAGGTCCTGCACCGATTCGCCGGCCAGGCGCACCTCGGCGAGGATCTGTTCCAGGTCGTCGTAGGCGTCGAGCGCGATGGACACCACGTCGCCGTCGCGCACCGGATGCCGCGCGGCGATCGCAGGCGGCAGCTCGCCACCCGAAAGCCGCATGCGCACCGTCTTCTGGGTGCGGCGCGCCACGCGCAGCAGGTTCGCCGTGGTATCGAGCGCGACGATACGCCCCTGCTTCAGCATCGCGATCCGGTTGCACAGGGTCTCGGCTTCTTCCAGGTAGTGGGTGGTGAGCACGATGGTATGCCCGGCGCGGTTCAGGCGTCCGATGAATTCCCACAGGCCCTGGCGCAACGCGACATCCACCCCCGCCGTCGGTTCGTCGAGCACCACCACCGGTGGCTTGTGCACCAGTGCCTGCGCGACCAGAACCCGGCGCTTCATGCCACCCGAGAGCGCGCGCATGTTGGTGTCGGCCTTGCCGGTGAGGTCGAGGCTGTCCAGCAGCTCATCGATCCAGGCGTCGTTGTGGCGCAGTCCGAAGTATCCGGACTGGATGCGCAGTGTCTCGCGCACCGTGAAGAACGGGTCGAACACCAGTTCCTGCGGCACCACGCCCAGGTGCCGGCGCGCTGCGCGATAGTCGTCGACCACGTCGTGCCCCATCACGGACGCCCGCCCTGCGCTGGCCCGCGCGAGGCCGGCCAGGACGCTGATCAGGGTCGTCTTCCCGGCACCGTTGGGCCCGAGCAACCCGAAGAATTCGCCCGGCTCGACCTGCAGGTCGACCCCGTCGAGCGCCACCAGCGAGCCATAGTGCTTGGACAGCCCCCGGATCGAGATCGCAGCAGTCACGACAGCAGCCGCCCGGCGCGCTCAGGCATCGCCGGCCGTCGTCAGGAGTGCATCGACGCCATAGAGACTTGCCAGCGTCGCCAGCTTCGGCGGCAGATTCGCGTAACGGATGCGCAGGCCGCTGGACGTGGTGCGCCGCCGCCACTCGAACATCACCCCGAGGGCGGCAGAGTCGAAGGCGGTCATCCCGGCCAGGTCGATCTCGACCTCGCCGTGGCCGGTCGGAAGCAGCCCGATCCCGGCTTCGAGGACGGTACGCGCCGATTCGATGGTGACCGCGCCGTCGATCCGGAAACGGCCATTGCCATCGGCGCGCAGCACGTCCTGCGCGGTCACTTGGGCGCAGTCCCGGCCGACGCGCTGCGATTGCGCTCGACCATCGACTTCACCAGCCCGTCGATACCGGACTTGCGGATCTCGGTGTCGAAGCTGGACCGGAAATTCACCACCAGGCTGACGCCGGCGACCGTGACGTCGTAGACCTTCCAGCCCTGGGGCGTGCGCTCCATGTCGTAGTCGATCGGGATCGCCTGGGCGCCCGGCTGGTTGATCAGCGTCTTCACCTGCACGTCGGTGGAACCGGCGGGCACCTTCAGGGGGCGCACATCGATCGTCTGGTTACGGTATTCCTTAAGCGCCACCGCGTAAGTGCGCAACAGCAGCGAGCGGAACTGGCGTACCAGTTCCTCCTGCTGTGCCGGGCTGGCCTGCTTCCAGTTGGCACCCATCGCCAGCCGTGTCATGCGCACGAAATTGAAATGCGGCGATGCGTGGGCCTCGGCGACCTCGAGGATGCGCTTCATGTCGCCACCCTGGATGGCCTTGTCGCCCTTGATGATCTCGATCACCTTGTCCACCGTCGCGCGGACCAGCTGGTCGGGGCCGAGGTCCTGGGCGCGCACGACAGGCGCGGACAGCAGCAGGCAGAGCGCTGCAAGGCATGGCAGCAGGCGGAGAAGGAACGACTGCGGAAGGAACGACTGGAGAGGGAACGACTGGATGTGGCTGGAATGGCTCATGGATCGACTCATCGGGAAGGCGGACACATGCGTCCGTGCATATAACGACCGTAAGGCGCAAAGGTATACCCCGCGGTGCGGCCGCGGCGGATGTCGGCGGCGGCACTCGCCCGCAACTGTCGGACCTGACGACCTGTCACTTCGGCGCTGGCTCGCCTGCACGGCTCGTCAGGAACTGACCGATCAGGTCTTCCAGCACGACCGCCTTCTGCGTCTTGGTGATGCGGTCACCGTTGGCCAGAAGCTTGTCGTCTCCGCCCGGCGCCAGCCCTATGTACTGCTCGCCGAGCAGGCCGGCAGTGTAGATGCTGGCAAACGTGTCGCGGGGAAACTTGCTGAAGCGCTTGTCGATGTCCATGGTGACCACCGCATTGAAGGTCTCGGGATCGTAGTCGATGGTCACCACCCGGCCGACGACGACGCCGGCACTGCGCACCGGAGCCTTCGGCTTGAGGCCGCCGATGTTCTCGAAGTTGGCGCTGAGGGTATAGGTGGGACCAGCACGCAGCAGATCGCCGGCATTGCCGACCTTCAACGCCAGGATCAGCAGCGCGACCATGCCGCCGACCACGAACAGGCCGACCCAGACGTCGAGAGACGAGCGTTCCATCAGATCCCCCGGAACATGAGCGAAGTAAGGATGTAGTCGAGAAACAGGATGGTGAGTGCCGAAGTCACGACGGTACGAGTGGTCGCGCCGGAAACACCCTCGGCGGTAGGCGGCGCATCATACCCTTCGAACACGGCAATCCATGAAATGGCGAATCCGAACACCAGGCTCTTGATCATGCCATTGACCACGTCCTGGCGAAAATCGACCGAGTTCTGCATCTGGGACCAGAACGAACCTTCATCGACGCCGAGCAGCACCACGCCTACCAGGTAACCGCCGTAGATGCCCATCGCGGTGAACATCGCGGTCAGAAGCGGCGTCGAGATCACGCCAGCCCAGAAGCGCGGCGCGACGACGCGGGCGATCGGGTCGACCGCCATCATCTCCATCGCGCGCAGCTGTTCGGTGGCCTTCATCAGGCCGATCTCCGCAGTGACCGCGGAGCCGGCCCGGCTGGCGAACAGCAGCGCGGTGATCACCGGGCCGAGTTCGCGCAGCAGTGACAGCGCCACCAGCACGCCGAGCGCCGATTCGGAACCGTAGGTCTTGAGCGTCTGGTACCCCTGCAGCCCGAGCACCATGCCGACGAACAGCCCGGACACCAGGATGATCACCAGCGACAGGACGCCTAAAAAGTACACCTCACGCACCACCAGCCGCGGCCGGCGCAGGCAGACGGGCGAATGGAGCAGGGTCAGGCCGAGGAAGCGCGTCGCGTAACCGAGGCGCAGGAAGGCATCGATCGCACGGCGGCCGATACCCCGGATGGCCAGCAGGCCCTTATCTGCCATGCGCGTCCAGCCCCAGTTCGGCGCCAAAGTCGGCGCTCGGGTAGTGAAAAGGAACGGCGCCGTCCATTTCGCCATGGAAGAACTGGCGCACATAGGGCTTCTCCGATGCGAGCATCTCGGACGGCGTCCCGCGGGCGACGATCTGACCTTCGGCCATCAGGTAGCAATAATCGAGGATCTTCATCGACTCGCGCACGTCGTGGGTGACCACGATCGACGTGGCGCCGAGGGCGTCGTTGAGCGTGCGGATCAGGTTGCTGATGACCCCGAGCGAAATCGGGTCGAGCCCGGTGAACGGCTCGTCGTACATGATCAGCTCCGGGTCGAGCGCCACCGCACGCGCCAGTGCCACCCGGCGCGCCATGCCACCGGAAAGCTCCGCCGGCATCAGTTTCGCGGCACCGCGAAGGCCGACCGCGTGCAGTTTCATCAGCACGAGGTCGCGCACGATCGGTTCCGGCAGCGAAGTGCGTTCGCGCATCGGGAACGCGACGTTGTCGAACACCGACAGGTCGGTGAACAGCGCACCGAACTGGAACAGCATCCCCATCTTGCGGCGCAGTCGATACAGGCCGTCACGGTCGAGCGAGCCGACCGGCTCTCTGTCAACCACCACCGAACCGGCGGACGGCTGCAGCGCTCCGCCGATCAGCCGCAGCAGCGTGGTCTTTCCACAACCGCTGCCACCCATGATGGAGACCACCTGCCCACGCGGCACCTGCAGGTCGAGACCCTTGAGGATCTTTCGACCGCCGTAACCGAAATGCAGGCCGGAGATTTCTACGAAGTTGTCCGAGGACACGCGGGGACTGGAAGTGGAAAGCAGCTATTCTATCCTCTCGCACCTACCGGTGAGTTACTGGTTCGACAACACTCGCGATGCATCCCGCAGCGGTCGAGTTTTCCGGCGTGAACCGGCAGTTCGGCAGCAGGCGCGCCGCAGCAGACGTGTCGTTCTCCGTGAACGCCGGCGAGAGCGTGGCGCTGGTCGGCGTGAACGGAGCCGGCAAGACGACGCTGCTGCGCTGCATGCTCGACTACTGCCGCGCCGACAGCGGCACGATCCGTGTCTTCGGGGTGCCGAGCACCCGTGCCGAGGCGCGCAACCGGATCGCCTGGCTGCCGGAGCGGTTCTCGCCGCCGCATTACCTCACCGGGCGAGACTACCTGCGCTACCACGCGTCCCTGCGCGGCGCGGTGCATGACGAAGCGGCGGCGATGGCGCAGCTGCAGGCGCTCGATTTCGACCCGGAGGCGCTGGACCGACCGGCCCGCACCTTCAGCAAGGGCATGCTGCAGAAGCTGGGGCTGTCGGCATGCCTGCTCGCCGGGCGCCCGCTGACCGTGCTCGACGAGCCGATGAGCGGGCTCGACCCGCTTGCCCGGTCGCGGGTACGCGCCACCCTCGGCCGCCTGCGCCGGGACGGCACCACCCTGCTGTTCAGCTCGCATGCGCTGGAGGACGTGGCGGCGCTGTGCGACCGGCTGGCGGTGATCCACGATGGACGGCTGGCTTACCTCGGGACGCCTGCCGCCCTCATGGCCGATGCCGGCGAAACCGGGCTGGAACAGGCCTTTCTCCGCTGCATCGGCCACGCGCCAGCGTGAGACGATAGCGACGCAGATGACCTCCTTCCAGCCCCCCTCGATGGCGCCCACCGACCGCAAGCCCGACCTGCTCATCGTCGACGATGATCCGCTGATCACCGACACGCTCGACTATTCGCTTAGCAACGAATACGAGGTGATGGTCGCTGCCTCGCGCACGCAGGTGCATGCGCTGCTGCGCCAGGCCGAGCGCCTGCCCGGCCTGGCGCTGATCGACCTCGGACTGCCGCCCTCGCCGCACCGGCCCGACGAGGGCTTCCGGCTGATCACCGAATTGCTCGCCGCCTCGCCGGCAATGAAGATCATCGTGCTGTCGGGACAGAACGACGAGGCGAATGCGCGCCATGCGCGCGCGATCGGTGCGATGGAGTTCGTGCCCAAGCCGTGTCCGCCAGACCGCCTGCGCGCACTGCTGTCACAGGTCAGCGGCGCGCCGGTGGCCGACCCCGCCAGCGACTCCGACCGCTCGATCATCGGTACCAGCCCGGCGATCGAACGATTGCGCCAGCAGATCGTCCAGTACGCGGCAGCCCCGTTCCCGGTGCTGATCGAAGGTGAGTCAGGCAGCGGCAAGGAACTGGTCGCGCGTGCGCTGCACCTGCGCAGCGGCCATGCAGCACGACCGCTGGTCGCGCTCAACTGCGCAGCCATCGCGCCGACGCTGGTCGAACCCACGCTGTTCGGCCATGCCCGAGGTGCATTCACCGGCGCCACCGGGGCGCATGCCGGCTATTTCGAGGACGCCAACGATTCCACCCTGTTCCTGGACGAGATCGGCGAACTGCCGCTGGAACTGCAGTCGAAACTGCTGCGCGTGCTCGAGGACGGCGAGTTCCAGCGCGTCGGCGAAACCACCACCCGGCATTCGAATGCGCGGGTGATCGCCGCGACCAACCGCGACCTGCGCCAGGAGGTGAAGGCCGGTCGCTTCCGCGGCGATCTCTACCACCGGTTGTCGGTGTTCGCGATCACCGTACCGCCGCTGCGCGACCTCGAAGAAGACCGGCTGCTGCTGCTTGATCACTTCCGCGCGCGCTATGCAACGCCGGCCGGCAGCGCAAGCCGCGAGCCATTCTCGCTCGACGACGAGAGCCGGCGCATCTGGATGCAGTACGGTTTTCCAGGCAACGTGCGCGAGCTGCGCAACATCGTGATCCGGCTGTCCACGAAGTATCCCGGCGAGCCGGTGACGCCCGCCCGGCTGCTGGCCGAGATGGATGTCGAGGCATCGGTTCCGGGACCGGGCGGCATCCCCGCGGGACCCGGCCTGCCCGGCCTGCCGACCGTGCCGGGCGACGCGGGATCGATCGATGCCGCGCGCCGCCACCTCGCCAGCGCACGGCAGGTCGACCTTGACCAGTTGCTGCACGAATGGGAACAGAGCTACATCCAGGCCGCGCTGTTCCTGACCCACGGCAACCTGGCCCAGGCTGCGCGGCTGCTCGGGCTGCGCCGCACCACGCTGTACAGCCGCATGCAGGCGAGCGAGCGCGGGTCTGACTGATGTACCACGACTTCTTCGGGCTGCGCGAGGCTCCCTTCCGGATCACGCCCAACACCGACTTCTTCTTCGATGGCGGCAACCGCGGCGCGATCCTCGATGCCCTGCTCTATGCCATCGGCCAGGGTGAAGGCATCGTCAAGGTCACGGGCGAGGTCGGCAGCGGCAAGACGATGCTCTGCCGGATGCTGCAGGCGCGGTTGCCGGCCGACGTGCTCGGCGTGTACCTCGCCAACCCGAGTGTGTCGCCGGACGAGATCCTGCATGCGATCGCACACGAGCTCGAGCTGGAACTGCCTGCCGGTTCGGGGCGGCTCGAGGCGATGCAGCGCCTGACGTCATTCCTGCTCGAATGCCACGCCGGACACCGCCAGGTGGTGCTGTTCGTCGAGGAATCGCAGAGCATGCCGATCGCCACTCTGGAAGAGATCCGCCTGCTTTCCAACCTCGAGACCGACCGCCACAAGCTGCTGCAGATCGTGCTGTTCGGCCAGCCCGAACTCGATGCGTTGCTGCGCAAGCCCGAGATCCGGCAGCTGCGCGAACGCATCACCCACAGCTTCACGCTGGCGCCGCTGTCTGCAGCCGACATCGGGCTCTATCTGAACTTCAGGCTGCGCGCGGCTGGCTACAAGGGCCCTGACGTATTCGGGCCGGCGGTGGTGGCACGCATCGCCCGCGCATCCGTAGGACTCACCCGCCGGGTAAACCTGCTCGGCGACAAGACGCTGCTCGCTGCGTTCTCGGAAAACACCCACGCCGTCACGCTCCGGCATGTGAAGGCTGCGATCCGCGACAGTGAGTTCGCGCAGGGCGCGGCAGCCGCCGGTGCTGCCGGGGCCTGGCAGATGGTCGCCGCCGGGCTGGCCGCGATGCTGGTGGTCACTGCCGGCGGATGGCTGCTGGCGAGCCGTCAGCAGCAACCGGCGCAGGTGATCGGCGCCGGTCCCGGCACCGATGCCGCCATGTCTTCGCCGGCAGCGGGGGTAGCGGCACCCGTGCCAGCGCCCGCCGCCGTGCCCGCCACCACGCCGCACCCCGCTTCGGCGGCCCCGCAGGCGGCTGCCGCTCCGACCGCGGATTCCCCTGCGCTGCCGCCCGCTGTGCCTGCGCCAGCATCCGCCTCCCCGGCTGCAGCATCGGCACCGGCGCCGGCCGCGGCCGGTGCCGGTGCCGGTGCCGCAGGCAGCCTGCTGGCTGCCCGCCTGACGGCAACCGGCGACTGGCTGAAGGCGGCCGAGCCGACCCGGGTGACCATCCAGATCATGGGCTCGGCCAGCGAAGAACAGCTCGACCGCCAGTTGCGCACGCTGTCGCGCCAGGTGAAAGCCGACCAGTTGTTCGTGATCCGCACCCGTGCCGGCGAGCGCCCGCTGATGACCGTGTTCTTCGGCGATTTCCCGAGCCGCGCGGAAGCACAGGCCGCGATGCAGACCCTGCCGGAAACGATACGCACGTTTTCGCCCCGTCTGCGCACGGTGCAGGGGATCCGCACCGAACTCAGCACCGGCGGAAGTTGAACAACTTTCTAGTTAACCCTAGCAAATCATTGAAAAATAGCGGAATTAGCTGTACTGTAGCTATTGGGGCAGCACCGGCCCCGTAACCAGAGGACGCAGAGGACCTGCATGAACGCGCCGATCCACCCCCAGTGGCAATCGATCGCCGAGGCGAGTGTCGCTGCGCGCCTGCTCTCCGGGTTCGCCGCGATCCTGCTGACCGCAGGCTGCACGACGCCGGTGAAGGTCAAGCCCGAACTGCCGCAGTCGCAGGGCCACCTCACCTCGGCGCGTGAGGCGGCACCCGTGGCCGACGTACCGGCACCGGTGCGCATCACCGGGCTGGTACCGCCGCCTAAGCCGGCGGAAAAGGTCGCCACCTACAGCGTGGTGGTCAGCGACGTACCGGTTCGCGAACTGCTGCTGGCCCTGGCGCGGGACACCCGGCAGAACATCGACATCCATCCCGGACTGACCGGCCGTGTCACCCTGAATGCGATCAACGAGACGCTTCCCGCCATCCTCGAGCGGGTCGGCCGCCAGGTCGACATGCGCGTGCGTACCGAAGGCAGCACCATCATCGTGCAGCCCGACACGCCCTTCTTCCGCGTGTACCGGGTCAACTACGTGAACATGCAGCGCGACACCACGGCGACGATCGGCGCCTCCGGGCAGATCGGCGGCCAGCAGGGTGGTGCCGGAGGCGCGACCGGTGGAGGCGGCGCCGGAGGCACCGCCGGTGCGGCGGGCGCGGGCGGCGCAGTGAATGCCTCTGCGACGCTGGTGCGCACGACCTCGCAGACGAACTTCTGGGAGACCCTGCGCGACAACGTGCGCTCGATCCTCACCTCTTCGCGCGCACAGACGCAGACCGCGGAAGACCGCGCCCAGCGCGCCGAGCAGACACGGCAACTGCGCGAGGAGCGGCTCGCCCAGGCCGAGGCGGTGAGCCGCGCCGGTGCCGCATCCACCACCCTGTTCAACACCGTGTTCGGACAGTCGGCCACGCAGCAGTCGATACCCAACGACGTGCGCGACAGCGTGGTGATCAATCCGCTCGCCGGTACGGTCAACGTGCTGGCCACCGAGCGCCAGCACCAGCTCGTGCAGCAGTACCTGGACGGCGTGACCAGCGCGGTCAGCCGCCAGGTCCTGATCGAGGCGACCATCGCCGAAGTCCTCCTCAACGATACCTACCAGGCGGGCGTCGACTGGAGCCGACTGCGCGGCTTCGGCGGTTTCTCGATCCAGCAGCAGCTGATCGGCAGCAACCTCGGCGCGCCGCCACTGGTGTCGATCGGCTACACATCCGACTCTGGCAACGTGGTGTCGGCGATCAAGCTGCTGCAGCAGTTCGGCAACACGCAGGTACTGTCCAGCCCGAAGATCATGGCGCTGAACAACCAGACCTCCATCCTGCGGGTGACCGACAACTTCGTCTATTTCCAGGTCGAAGCGCAGCAAGGGGCGGTGACTGCCGGCGGCACGATCCAGCCGACGGTGTTCAACACCACCGCGCAGACCGTCCCGGTCGGTGTCGTCCTTGCGGTGACGCCGCAGATCAACGACAGCGGCCAGGTCACGCTCACCGTGCGTCCGACCATCACCCGGGTGACGGGTACCGTCGCCGATCCCAATCCGAGCCTTCGCCAGGGCGTCGCACCGATCCAGAACCTGGTGCCGGTGATCCAGACACGCGAACTCGAATCGGTGCTGCAGGTCCTCAGTGGCCAGACGGTGATCCTGGGCGGCCTGATGCAGGACGATGTATCGCGCAACCGCGACGGAGTGCCGTGGCTGTCACGGCAGCCCGGCGTCGGCGATCTGTTCAGCTTCCGGAACGAACGGGCGACCAAGACCGAACTGGTGATCTTCATCCGGCCGACCGTTGTCACCAACCCGTCCCTGCAGAGCGACGAACTCAAGTTCTTCCAGCGCTTCCTGCCGCAGGGGGATGCCGGTCCGTCCACCGTGCCGGTCGGCGCACCGGCGGCCAGCGCGCGTGTCGCCCCGGCGAACTGACGACGGGCTGCCGCTGACATGAGTCTGTTGATGAAGGCGCTTCAGCAGGCTGCGCAGAATCGCAGCGGTCGGCCACCGACCGGCGGTGAAGGCGCCGAAAGGCCTGCGACCGGCGACGAAGGCGCCGAAAGGCCTGCTACCCGCGACGAAGGCACCGAAAGGCCTGCGACCCACGCCGAAGGCACCAGAACGCCTGCGACCCACGCCGATCCTTCCGTTCCCGGACCGGGCAGAAGCGCGCCCGCCGAGATCGATCTCGTCGAACTCAGCCTGGAACCGATCGTGGAACGGCCGGCGGCCTTGCGTGCGCCGTCCGCGGGCGGCGGGTCGGCGGATACCGGGAATCCGGCCCGGGCGCCGGGAGCACAGAGGACCGAGCGGTTCCAGCCGGCAGCCGCGTCGCCGCCCGGCGCCCGGGCGGCGGGCGGAGGGCCGGCCGATCGACGCAGCGCGCCCCGGTGGAGCGGTGACCTGCAGGATGGCGCACGGGCGCACGACTCCGAAACCGCCGCAACGGGCACACGCGCCGCGCGCAACGGTGAGCATCCCCGCCGGCGGGGCCAGGATCGTCCCGATACCTCGCCGGCGCGCGCGGGCGCGGTGCTCGCCGCAGGCGCCGGTGCTGCACGCGCGGGCGCATTGTCGCGGGTCACCCGCATGCAATGGATCATCGCCGGCGGGGCGCTTGCCGGCGTGCTGCTGTTCGCCTATTTCTACGTACAGATCTCGTACCCGGGCCTGCTGCAACGCGGCTTCCGGCAGCCGGCGCTCACTACCCCGCTCGCCAACCGTCAGGCACCACCGTCTGTTCCGGCCACCCCGTCTGCATCCGGCACGCTCGACACCACCGGCAATGCACCACTGGCCTCGCCGATCGCCGGCAGCCCGGCGAGCCTGCCGGCAACGGCACCGGGCGGGGACGCGACACCGCCCCCCGTCCCGGGGACGACCGCAGCGTCGGCGCCGGCAGGCGTACCGGCAGCGCTCGCCGCGTCACCGCTGCTCAACCCGCCACCCGGCGGCGCCGCCGCAGGACCTGCGGCGGCCAGCACACCGACGACGCAGGTCGTCGCGAACCCGAAGGCGATCGC
>JBIITW010000058.1:0-23459 GCA_044340265.1 Burkholderiales bacterium
TCGACCACCACGGTCAATGCATACATCCTGCCGATCGTCGAGCGCTACTTGCAGACGCTGCGCAAGAGCCTGGACGACGCCGGCATCCATGCGAAGCTGTTGCTGATGCAGAGCAACGGCGGCCTGATCACCGACGCCGAAGCCGCGCGCATGCCGGTGAACATCGTCGAATCCGGGCCGGCGGGCGGCGTGGTCGGTGCGCAGGCGCTGGCGAAGAAGCTCGGCCTGTCGCAGATCGTCACCTTCGACATGGGTGGCACCACCGCCAAGGCCTCGATCGTCGAGGACGGCGAGGTGTCGCGTGCCACCGAGTACAGCGTCGGCGGCGGCATCATGATCGGTTCGCGCCTGCTGACCGGCTCGGGCTACCTGCTGCGCGTGCCGGCGATCGACCTGGCCGAAGTGGGTGCCGGCGGTGGCTCGATCGTGCGCGTCGATGCCGGCGGCGCGGTGCGCGTCGGCCCGGACAGCGCCGGCGCCTTCCCCGGCCCGGTCTGCTACGGCAAGGGCGGCACCGAGCCGACGATCACCGACTGCAACGTGGTGCTCGGCTACATCAACCCGCAGCACCTGGTGCAGGGCGAACTGTCACTCGACGCGTCGAAGAGCCGTATGGCCGTGGGCGATAAGGTCGCCAGCCCGCTCGGGCTGTCGCCGGAGCATGCGGCCTATGCCGCGTTCAAGATCGCCGGCTCGAACATGATGCGCGCGATCCGTGCGGTGTCGGTCGAACGCGGGCGCGACGTGCGTGGCTTCTCGCTTTTCGCCTTCGGTGGCAACGGGCCGCTGTTCGGCGCCGACCTCGCGCAGTCGCTCGGCATGAAGCTGGTGGTGGTGCCGCCGTCTGCCGGGCTGTTCTCGTCGTTCGGGCTGCTCTATGCCGATGTCGAGCACCACTACTCGCGCACCTTCCGGCGCGTGCTGTCGACCGCAGGCGTGTCGGACATCAACGCCGCCTGGGACAGGCTGATCGCGCATGGCCGTGCCCAGCTCGAGGCCGAAGGCTTCCCCCCGGAGCGCATCCGCATCCGCAAGTTCGCCGACATGCACTACAAGGGTCAGTCGTACGAACTCGCGGTACCGGCGCCGGATGCGCCGCTGGACGCGACCACGGTGCCGGTGCTGGAGGAGACCTTCGCGAAGGAATACGAACGCACCTACGGCCACCGTTCGCCGTCGTCGATCCCGATCGAGATGGTCAACATCAAGGTGATCGCGCTCGGGTTGCCGGAGCGGCCGCTGGTGCCCGAGGCGCTGCACGACGTGCGTGCCGAGCGTCCGGCGCCGCCACCGCGGCAGGTCTACTTCGGGCCGCAGGCCGGCTGGATGCTCACCCCGATCCTGCGCCGGTCGGACCTCGCGAAGAAGACCGACGGACCGCTGATCGTCGAGGACTACGACTCGACCTGCGTGGTGCCGCCGGGGGCGACAGCGGAGCTGGACGGGTACGGGAACATCCTGATCCGGCTGTAGCCGGCAAGCTTGCGCGACGCCCGCCGTGCACCCCCTGCCCGATGAAGGAGGCTCTTGCCCAGGCGAGGTGCTGCCGTCAGGGGTGAGGTGTGAGGTTGTCCCTCGGTGACCGATCCTATGCCAGCGCCGGGATGGCCAGGAAGCCGGCTGCCGCAGCGTCGGATCCGCGTACCTGATCACTGACGGGCGATGGAAGCGATGGGCTGAACGGGATCCGGCTCTGGCTGCGGACGAGGTGCGCGACAGGGCGTCGCGCTGCAGGTCATCGACCCTCGCGAACTGCCTCCGCCGCCGGGATCGACCGATAGGTGGTCTCGATCACGTGTCGGGCGATGCGCCGGCCGGTATCGAGGCCGGCCTCGACCGAGTAGCGGAAATGCGCGCCCGCCCAGAGTCGCGAGTACGCGGCTTCCTCGGCCATCGCGGCGGCACTCGGCCAGGTGCGCCGCTGGAAGGTTTCGGGGATCAGCACCGACCATTCCACCGGTCGACCCTCGGCGAACGTACCGAACACGATCTCGTGCACGCCCGCGACGATCGCTCCGCCCGACAGCCAGTCAGGCTGCGTCGGGGTCGGGATCAGCGGGCGCCAGCCCGGCTGGCGGATCTCGGGATCCGCGTGCGTGCCTCGGATCGCGTTCTCCGGGCGCCAGTGCCGGTAGCGGTCCTTGATCGCGGTGTCGATCACGGAGGCATCGAAGAACGCCACTGCCCAGAGCGCATGCAGTCGCGCATGCTGCAGTGGGTCCGGCCGGGTCGCCGCCACGACCTGCGCGGCGAGCAGGTTGGGGATCGAGTTCCACGAAGCGTTCCAGTAGATCGCAGCGGCGGTCTGGTCCGCCGTCCGCACACGGCTGTCGATGGCACCGACCTGCATCGCTTCGCGCCGCGCCGCACGCGCCTTCGGGTCATCCACCGCGGGCGGCGTTCCGGGATCCAAGGCATCCACGCCGGGCAGGGCGAACAGGCCCAGGCGCGAGACTGCGATGCTTCCGGGTTGGCGCGCGCCTTCTGCGAGTTCGAAGATGCCCGGGCCGGCGGCGCGCTTCTCGGGTGCCACGTAGCCGAGATGCTGGCCTGCCTGCCGCGCGAGCAGCCGATAGGCCGCGAGCCGTCCCACCGACACGCCACGATCGCGGGCTTCGCGATCCTTGATCGACTGCAGCGTGGCTTCGTAGCGCGCGTCGATCAATGCGCGGTTGACTCCCGCGACCGGTGCCAGGACCAGGAAGACCGCCGTGGCGGCGGCAGCTTCCGGCGAAGCCTTCGCGTCCCGGGGCATGCCGGGGTCGAGCGGGACGTATCGCCGATCGATCGCGTTCATCGCCTCGAACATCGCGATCCTGGCGTGGATGTCGGCATGCCAGCGCGGCCATCCCGGCACCTCGGCCAGCGCACGCGCCGTGGTCGCGACCCAGTCTGCGACGAAGTCGGCGCGCGCCGGGGTACATACGCCGGCCGACAGCAGCAGTGCAACGCAGAGGTGGACGATCCAGGCCCGCGAGGAACGGCCGCCAGCCCGGGGAACCGGATACATCGGCTCAGATCCTCGCGCTTAGTGCGATGCCGATGATCCGCGGCTCGCCGGGCGCCGCACGCGCCCCGGCGCCAGTGCCGAACGCCTCCACGATGTACCGCTCGTCGGTCAGGTTGCGGCCGTAGAGGAACACGCCGTAGTTCCGGTCCTCGAGGCCGATCCGCGCGCCGAGCAGTCCGTACCCCCCCTGGCGCAGGCGGTTCTCGATGTTGAAGAAGACCTGGGACGTCGCCGAGTAGTCGATGCGCCCGACGAAACGCCACCCGTCCTGCAGGGGATGGGTCAACTGGGCGTAGAACGCACCTGTCCACTCCGCCGCGAACGGTTGGCGATTGCCCTCGACGGTCGCGCCCGGCAGGTTGCTGAAGGTCGGGAAGCGCTTGATGGTCGAATCCACGTAGGCCACGCCGCCCCCGAACTCGACGCCGCGGCTCGGCCGGCCGACGACCTCGACCTCGAAGCCGCGCGACTCCGACCGGTCGGCGTTCGCCGTCCGGAACACGTTCGCGCCTTCGCGGATGTTCAGCTGCTGGTTGCGCCAGTCCATCTGGAAGACCGCGGCACTGAGCGAAAACCGTCCATCGGCTGCCTGGGTACGCACCCCGAACTCGAGGTTGTTCACCGTCTCGTCTTCGAAACGGAAGTTCGGCGAACCGACGAACGCGACGTTGAACCCGCCCGGCTTGTAGCCCCGGCTGAGCGTGCCGTAGAGCAGGGTGTTCTGCGTCGCGCGGTAGCTGACCGTGAACTTGGGCGACAGGTTGGTGAAGGTGGCATCCTCCGCCCGCGATACGATCGGCGCCGCAACCACGAAGGCCGCGGGGAAATTCTGCGTGTGGGCGTAGGAGAGCGACTTGCGATCGTACGAAAGCCGTGCGCCGATCGTCGCATCCAGGCGGGGCGCGACGCCCCAGGTGACGTCGCCGAACAACGCGAACGTGTCGGATTTCACCTTGGCGAGGGACTGTTCGCGATAGCCAAACGGCAGGCCGAACCCGGGGCCGAAGTTGTTCAACTGATAGAAGTTGAGCGTCTCGGTGTCGTTGCGGGCGACCAGGGCACCGGCGATCCAGCGCAGACGCTCTTCGCGCGGCGACACGATCCGGAACTCCTGGGACCCTTGCCACTGGTCGACCGAGACCCCCTGGAACTCGTTGTTGGCTGGCGCGAACCCGCTGCCTGCGGAATCCTCCCGTGCGAAGCGGAAGGCGCTGATCGACTGCAGGCTGTAGCCGCCCATGTTGTGTCGAACGCGCGCGCTGAGCCCGCCCACTTCTCGGTCGGCCACGAACGGGCTGAAGGTGTTGGCCTGCAGCGACAGGGCCTGGGCGAACGTGCCGTAGGCGTAGCGCCGTGCATTGACGTCACGGCTGAAGTCCGCGGACAGGTCCACTTCGGTCGCCGTGCCCGGGAAGTACGCGAGCCGGACCCGGCCGGCGGTGTTGTCCTGGCTTCCGAGCTTCGGCCCGCCGAACAGGTTCTGCACGTAGCCGTCGTCCGAAACATGGGACAGCGCGAAACGGGAAAGCACGGTTCCCCCCGCCAGGGGCTGGTTCGCGACGACCCCGAGGCGCATCAGGTTGTTGCTCCCGAACGCTGTGCTCAGCGCGTAGCTCGGTTGCGCGGTCGGCGCCGAGGTGGATACGTTGACGGCCCCGCCGGTGGCACTCCGCCCGTAAAGTGTACCTTGTGGCCCCCGCAGTACCTCGACACGGTCGAGATCGAGGAGCGCGGCGTTGATTGCCACGTTCGATCCGACGAAGACGTCGTCGACGTAGAAGCCCACCGACTGGTCGACCCAGCGGACAGCCGAGCCCACGCCCCGGATGTAGACGCGTCCCGAAAACGCGGTGGCACCTTCGTTGGTGAAGGTGACGCTCGGGGTTGCGCGAAGGACGTCCTCGGTGCGCTCGAAGTTGCCGCGTCGCAGTTCTTCGGCCCCGAAAACGCGAAGGCTGATCGGGACGTCGGCGGCCTTCTCGTCCACGAGCTGAGCCCGCACCGTGACCTCCGGCAACGCGGTGGGCTGCGATGGCGACTGAGCAAGCGCGTCTGCGGCTAGGAGGAACGGCAACAGGCGCGCCGAGTGGCGGAGAAACGGTGCAAGCGGGGGCATGAGGACACTCCAGACGGTTCGATCCATGGTAATGCAACACGAGTGCATGAGCAATATTTCGCAAAAAATGCGAAGACAATGCATCTTTACGAGAAACTGGAGAGTCACTTGCCGCTCCTCCATCCCCGTGCGGCAGCACGACGCGCCCTTGGCAATCCTGTCTGGCGCGAAAGCGGGCGGTTGATCTGGATCAACACGGCGACGCCGGGCCGTTCCTACGATGTCGTCGAAGTCCGTGTTCCATGGATCAACGAGTAGAGGGGGATAGAGCCCATGCGCGTGCTGCTGATGCACCCGAACTACCATTCCGGCGGCGCGGAGATCGCCGGCAACTGGCCGCCCGCCTGGGTCGCCTACCTCGCCGGTTACCTGAAGGCCGGCGGCTACGACGACATCATCTTCGTCGACGCAATGACCAACCACCTGACCGACGAGCAGGTGCGCACCGCGATCGAGGAAGCGAAACCCGACATCGTCGGCTCGACCGCGATCACCCCGGCGATCTACAAGGCCGAGCGCCTGCTGCAGATCGCCAAGGAGGTCGACCCGTCGATCGTCACCGTGCTCGGTGGCATCCATGGCACCTTCATGTATCCGCAGGTGCTCGCCGAGGCCCCGTGGATCGACGCGATCGTGCGCGGCGAGGGCGAGCAGGTGTTCCTGAACCTGGTCAAGGCGGTGGACGAAGGCCGTTTCGCCACGGAACGCCAGTCGGTGAACGGGATCGCCTTCATGCAGGACGGCAAGGTGGTGGCGACCCCGGCGGAGCCGACGATCCAGGACCTCGACCGCATCCAGCCCGACTGGGGCATCCTCGACTGGGGCAAGTACATCTACATCCCGCTCGGCAAGCGGGTGGCGATCCCGAACTTCGCGCGCGGCTGCCCGTTCACCTGCACCTTCTGCAGCCAGTGGAAGTTCTGGCGCGACTACCGGGTGCGCGACCCGATCAAGGTGGTCGACGAGATCGAGAACCTGGTGCGCAACCATGACGTCGGCTTCTTCATCCTGGCCGACGAGGAACCGACCATCCACCGCAAGAAGTTCGTCGAGTTCTGCGAGGAACTGATCCGGCGCAACCTGCCGGTGCTGTGGGGCATCAACACCCGGGTCACCGACATCCTGCGCGACGAGAAGCTGCTGCCGCTCTACCGCAAGGCCGGGCTGATCCATGTGTCGCTGGGTACCGAGGCGGCCGCGCAATTGAAGCTGGAGCGCTTCAACAAGGAAACCACGATCGCCCAGAACAAGAAGGCGATCCAGCTGCTGCGCGATGCCAACATCGTCGCCGAGGCGCAGTTCATCGTCGGCCTGGAGAACGAGACCGCCGAGACGCTGGAAGAGACGTACAGGATGGCGATGGACTGGAAGCCGGACATGGCCAACTGGGCGATGTACACGCCCTGGCCGTTCTCCGACCTGTTCAAGGAGCTGGGCGACAAGGTCGAGATCTTCGACTTCGACAAGTACAACTTCGTCACGCCGATCATCAAGCCCGATGCGATGGAGCGCGGCGAGCTGCTCGACCGGGTGATGAACAACTACCGCCGCTTCTACATGCGCAAGTCGTTCCTCGAGTACCCGTGGATCCGCAACCGCGAGAAGCGGCGCTACATGCTCGGCTGCCTGAAGGCGTTCGTGAAGAGCGGCTTCCAGCGCACCTTCTACGACCTCGGGCGCGTCGGCTACTGGGGCCCGCAGACGAAGAAGAGCGTCGACTTCGGCTTCGACGCCTCGCGCACCCATGCCGCGGCGGCGGCCGGCGATTCCGCCGCCCAGGGCTGGGTGACGGTGCACGACGCCAAGCTCGCGCTGAAGGAGCGCAAGCGGGTGGCCGCCGCGGCGAAAGGGGCGTTGGAACATCGCGCGCCATGAGCGCGGGAGCGGCCCTCGATCGCGCGGCAGCATCCGCCGCGGACGGCGGCGCCGCGCCGGGTCGCATCGGGCCGAACGCGATCACCCGCATCGCCGAGGCGGTCGCGGCCCGGCTGGGCGCGCCAGCGGTGGCCGAGCTGTTCGCCGCGGCCGGCCTGTCGCCCTACCTGGCAGAGCCGCCGTCGCGGATGGTCGACGAGCGCGAGGTCACCCGGCTGCATGCGGTGCTGCGCGCGCGGCTGGGCAATGCCGCCGCGCGCGAACTGTCGATCGAGGCCGGGCGGCTGACCGGCGACTACCTGCTCGCGCATCGCATCCCGCAGCCGATGTGCTGGCTGCTGCGGAAGCTGCCGGCGGCGCTGGCCAGCCGGGTGCTGCTGGCCGCGGTCAGCCGGCATGCGTGGACCTTCGCCGGCAGCGGCAGGTTCCGCGCGGTGGCAGGGCGGCCGGTGCGCCTGTCGATCGAAGGCTGCCCGATCTGCCGGGGCGCGCATGCGGACGAGCCGTTGTGCGAGTACTACGCGGCGACCTTCGAGCGGCTGTACCGGGCGCTGGTGCATCCGCGGGCAGTCGCGGTGCAGGTCTCATGCGAAGCCGCAGGCGCGGACGCCTGCAGCTTCGAACTGCACTGGTGAATCAGGCGCGGCGGCGGAAGCTGCGGTAGCCGAGCACCACCAGCCCGGTCAGCATCAGCGGCAGGCCGGCCGGAACCGGGACGACGCTGGTCTGGTTGTCGGTGGTCAGCCGGAAGGTGTCGAAGGTCCATGCACCGTTATCGTTCAGCGGATCGGCGATCAGCCGGATGCCGAGCGAGGTGTCGCCGTTGGCAAGCGCGGCGTTGAACAGTGCGGTGATGTCGAAGCTCAAGATGCCGCCGACGACGAGCGCGCCGGTGCCGAAGCTGCCGACCGCGCCGATCGAGGCTGCCTGGTAGTCGGCGATGTCTTCCGTGTTGTTGCCGGCATAGCCATCGACATTGATCGTGCCGGTGAACGGGAAGTCGTTGACGCCCGCGAACAGGCCGCCGGCCTTGAACACGTTGAAGGTCACGAACGCCGACGAGGCCGCGGAAAGGCCGGTCAGGTTGTACTCCGACAGGCCGCGCACGCCTTCCGAAGAGTAGCGGCCGACCTCGGCCTTGCCGGCCGGATTGCCGAACGCACCGCCAGTGTTCGAATGGAAGTGGGTGCCGACGGAGGTGTCGCCGCCGTCGGAGGCGACCGCGAAGGTGAAGCCATTGGTGATGGTGGCAGCCTGGGCGGCGCCGGCAAACGCGAAAGCCAGTGCGACGCAGGTTCCTGCGAGTGTTCTCGAGTACATGTCGGTTCTCCGGCGGGACATGCTGGAAGAAGCCTGCTTGCCCGTGCACGTATCGGGGCACGGGATGCAGGCGATGCGCTTATGTCTGATAAGCGACAGATGCAGTGTTTCACTGGTCTGCAGCAAACACCAGCGATACGGGCGACTTCCGGACACCCGGATTGGTCCGAAAGGACTAATCCGGGCCATTCCAGGTGGGGACGGATGGTGCCGATCGGGCTGGGTGCTGCCCGATTCGGCAGAATCCCGCCGAGCAGGTAGTCTTGGTCATCCGCGACAGAGGCCCCATGAACCCCGACACGACGACACCCGCCACCCCCACCGGAGCGGCTGCCGCTTCGGCCGCCGCCGGCAACCCGATCTGGCGCTGGTTCGACCGCAACGTGCTGTCCCTCGGACGCGACATGCGCTGGTCCTACCTGCCTCCGCTGATGGTCTATGTCGCGGCCGGGGTCTCCGGCCTGACTGGCATCGTCGGTACCTTCTTCGTCAAGGAATACCTCGGGCTGTCCGCCGCCTTCCTCGCCGCGCTCGGCTTCTGGGCCGGCATCCCGTGGGCGCTGAAGATGCCGCTCGGTCACCTGGTCGACCTGATCTGGCGCTACAAGGCCTGGCTGGTCTGGCTCGGCGCCTCGGTGATCGCCTGCAGCCTGCTGATCATGTACGGGCTGATCGTGCATACCGATGCGATGGTCGCGATCGCGCCGAAGGAAGCCTGGTTCGTAGCCTCGGCACTGCTGTCGCCGGTCGGCTTCGTGATCCAGGACTGCGTCGCCGATGCGATGACCGTCGAGGCAGTGCCCCGGCTGGACGAGCAGGGCAATCCGATGGACCCGGACCGGCGCAAGCTGATGCACACCACGATGCAGATGCTCGGCCGGGTGGCGATCATCGGCGGCACCGTGCTGGTCGGCCTGATCAACGTCTGGATGTTCCAGGATGCGGCAAAGCTGCCCGAGGCGCAGAAGGTCGCCATCTACGGCAACGTCTATGCAATGGCGCTGGTGATCCCGCTGCTGTCGGTACTCGGCGTGATCCTCGCCGGCTTCATCAAGCGCAATACGGTGCGCAAGCTGGCCGCGCTGGGCAAGACGCGCGAGGAGATCGCGCTCGTGCTCTACGAGACGCCGTCCGCGACCCGGCCCAACTGGTGGATCCTCGGCGGCAGCCTGGTGTTCGTGGCGATCACGCTCACCGTCGGCCTGGGCGGCTTCAGCTACGGCCAGGAGATCATCTTCGCCGGCTCGATGGCGGTGATCGTGTTCCTGATGGTGCGCCTCACCCGCGAACTGGACCCTGACGCGCAGAAGCTGCTGATCGGCACCGCGGTGGTGGTGTTCATCTTCCGCGCGATGCCCGGCCCGGGGGCTGGCGCCACCTGGTGGTTCATCGACGAACTGGGCTTCGACCAGCAGTTCCTGGCCAAGCTGTCGCTGCTCGGCAGCCTGCTCACGCTGGCCGGCCTGTTCATCTTCCGCCGCTTCATCGCGGAACACTCGCTGGCGACGATCGTCGTCTTCCTCACCATCGCCGGCACGATCCTGGCGCTGCCCACGCTCGGCATGTACCACGGCCTGCACCACTGGACGGCGGCGATGACCGGCGGCGTGGTCGATGCCCATTTCATCGCGGTGATCGATACCGCACTCGAGTCACCGCTGGGCCAGATCGCGATGATCCCGATGCTGGCCTGGATCGCCAACTCGGCACCCGAGCATCTCAAGGCCACCTTCTTCGCGGTGATGGCCTCGTTCACCAACCTGGCGCTGTCGGCCTCGCAGCTCGGCACCAAGTACCTGAACCAGGTGTTCGAGGTCACGCGGCAGGTGAAGGATCCAGCCGGCGCGATCAAGGTGCCGGCGGACTACAGCGAGCTGGGGATGCTGCTGGTGGCCGTGATGGTGATCGGCTTCGTACTGCCGATGCTGGCAGTGGCGGTGGTGCGATTGGCGCGGTTGAAGACGGCGTAGCGCGTTGCGGTGAATCGAGCCTCTTTTGCCGCGAAATATGCGGCGAATAGCTTGCGAACACGCCCTTCGATTGCCATAATCTCCGCATGAAACGCGGCGATTCGACCTATATCTGGCAGGCGCGCGACTGGCCCGACTGGCGCCTGGACCTGGCGGCGCTCGCGCGCCCCATGGCAGAGGCGAGTCATGCCCAGGGGCGCCTGGTGGGCCGCCTGACCGACGTCGGCCTGGCGCTGCGCGACCAGGCGCGCCTGGCCGCCCTCACCGAGGACGTGGTCAAGACCAGCGCGATCGAGGGGGAGCACCTCGATGTCGGTTCCGTGCGGTCGTCGATCGCCCGCAAGCTGGGTGTTGACATCGGTGCGCTGGCCCCGGTGGATCGATCGGTTGAAGGCGTCGTCGACATGGTGCTCGATGCCACCACCCGTTGCCAGGTGCCGTTGTCAAGGGCGCGACTGTTCGGCTGGCATGCCGCGTTGTTCCCCACCGGCTACTCGGGCCTTGCCAGGATCCGGGTCGGCGCGTGGCGGGACGATGCCAGCGGTCCGATGCAGGTCGTCTCCGGCGCCGTGGGTCGTCAGAAGGTGCACTTCGAAGCGCCGCCGGCCGATCGCCTGGAGTCCGAGGCTGAGCGATTCTTCGACTGGATCAATGGCGCATCCAGCGAACCGCCGCTGATCAAGGCCGGCCTCGGCCATCTCTGGTTCGTCACCCTGCACCCGTTCGACGACGGCAACGGTCGCATCGCCCGGGCGATCGGCGACCTGCTGCTGGCGCGCGCCGATGGCAGTCCGCAACGCTTCTACAGTCTTTCCGCGCAGATACAGCGGGAACGCAAGGCCTACTACGACATCCTGGAGCGAACCCAGAAGGATTCGATGGACGTCACCGAGTGGCTCGCGTGGTTCCTCGAGATGCTCCATCGCGCCGTCGGCGAGGCGCAGCACACGCTCGACGCCGTCCTGCGGAAGGCCCGCTACTGGCAGGGCTGGGCGAGCCTGCCACTCAACGAGCGACAGGTGAACCTGCTCAACCGGCTGATCGACGGCTTCGAGGGAAATCTCACCAGCAGCAAGTGGGCGGCGATCGCCAGGTGTTCGCCGGATACGGCCTTGCGCGACATCAACGACCTGGTTGCGCGGGGCGTGCTGCGGAAGATGGATGCGGGCGGGCGGAGTACCCGCTACGAGCTGGGTGATCTACCTGGTTGATTGCGTGCGCTGGATCAACCGGCAGCGTCCCGGAGCTCGACCGTGCTGGCGTCATAGCCGTATACCCAGCCAGGGTCGGTCTTGTCGCGCAACCAGTTGTTCGCGCTCGACCCGGCCTGGATGTCCGATGCGCGTGGCTTCCGGATGCGCTCGTACCGCTGGTATGCCTCATGGAGGCCATCGAGCTCCACCCCGGCGAGGCAGCGCGCAAGGACGGCTGCGTCCTCCAGGGCGGACGCAGCACCCTGGGCCATGTAGGGCGTCATCGGATGGCAGGCATCGCCGAGCAGCGCGATGCGTCCGTCCGACCACCTGGGCAGCGGATCGCGTTCGAACAACGCCCACTTGAAGACCTCGGGGCATGCGTCGAGGATCGCCTGGACGTCCGGGTGGAAGCCGGCGTAGGCAGCACGGAGTTCATCGAGATCACCCTTCGCCGACCACGATTCGGGCGTCGTCCACTCGGCGCGCTCGGGCACGCTGGTCACGAAGTACAACTCGTCCCGTGCCCGGGTGACGAAGTACACGACCATGTGCCTGTCCGGACCCCACCACTTGGTGCGGACCGAGTCCATCGTGATGCCACGCAGGCGGTCGGCGGCGAAGGTGGTGCGATAGGCCACGCGCCCGGTGTAGCGTGGCTTCTCCGGCCCGAGCAACGTCTCGCGGACCAGGGAATGCACGCCATCGGCACCGATAACGGCATCGGCCCGTACGGATGTTCCGTCGGTGAATCGCAGGTCCACGCCCTGCGCCCCCTGGTCGATCGCGGCGAGCTTCATGCCCAGATGTACGATGTCGGAGGGAACGATGCCGGCGATCGCGGCATGAAGGTCGGCCCGATGCAGGAACAGATAGGGTGCGCCGAACTCGCGCTCGACCGCCGCGCCGAGCGGCAGGCGGCTCGTCTCGACACCACTGTCCCAGGTGCGGCTGATCGCGAACTCGGCCTGGAACGCGGTCCTGCACAGCGTGTCCTCCACGCCGAGATGGCGCAGCACCTTCACCGCATTGGGCGCCATCTGGATGCCGGAACCGACCCGGGCGAATCGCGCGGCCTGCTCGAACACCTGCACCCGGTGTCCTGCACGCAGCAGCAGGGCCGCAGTGGCCAGGCCGCCGATGCCGGCGCCGATGATTGCAAACGAAACGGGTTTCACTGGCTTCACTCCATCACGATCTTTGCGCGGCTGATCACCTTGCGCCACTTCTGCATTTCGCTCTGGATGTGCGCAGCGAATCCGTCCGGCGTGGTCGGCGTGATCTCGACGGTATTGAATGCCTTCTGTATCGCGGGCTGCTGCAGTACCTTGCGGATGTCGCGCGAAAGGCGATCGACGATCGGTGCGGGCGTGCCGCCGGTCGCCAGCAGGCCGAACCAGATGGTCGATTCATAGCCGGGAACCCCGGCCTCCTGCAGGGTGGGTACCTCGGGCGCGGCTGCCGTTCGCCTCGCGCTGGTGACGCCGAGCACGCGGACGCGTCCCGCGCGCGCCTCTGACAGGCCTGCAGAGCCGAGCATGAGGTCGACATGCCCACCCATCACGTCAGCCATGGCGGGTCCGGCGCCCTTGTACGGCACGTGGATCATGTCGATGCCGGCGAGCAGCTTCAACAGTTCGCCGGCCAGGTGGTTGGACGAGCCGTTGCCGCCCGAGGCGAAAGTCAGGCGACCGGGCTGTCGGCGAGCCAGCGCCACGAGGTCCTTCACGGTCGTTGCCGGTACTGATGGATGCACGACCAGGTAAAGCGGTGTCGTCACGCACAGGCTCAGCGGCGAGAAGTCCTTGACCGGATCGTAGGGCAACTGGTTGTTGACCGCCGGGTTGATCGCAAGGCTCGTCACGCTTCCGAACACCATGGTGTAGCCGTCGGGCGCGGCCTTGGCCGCGGCCTGCATGCCGATCACCTGCGAGGCACCGGGGCGGTTCTCGACGATCACCTGCTGGCCGACCACTTCGGCGAGGCTGGCCGCTACTGCGCGGGGGAAGCTGTCGCCCAGTCCGCCGGGCGAATAGGGCGAGATGATGCGTAGCGGCTTCACGGGGAACACGTTCGCGGCAGTCTGCGCGAGCGCCACCGGCATCGCTGCAGCGGACAGGCAGAGCGTCGCCGCAGTCGCGATCGAGAACCTGAAGTTGCCTGCCTGCATGCCCGCTCCTTTACTCGAACACCCCTGTCTGGAACACCAGCCCCGCATGCTCGCGCATCGCATGGAACCGTATGCCCTCCCACCGTTCCTTCGCCACATCCAGCTCCGACGCATGCGCAGCCAGGAACACCGGCGCATCGACCACGTCCACCGCCACGCGATGGGCGTTCGTGCGCAGGAACCGCTTCAGTTCGTCCGCATCGTTGGACGTGACCCAGCGTGCGATCCGGTAGCGGCTCTGGGTCAGGCGCGGCTTCACGCCGTATTCGTGCTCGAGCCGGTGCGCGACCACCTCGAACTGCAGTTGCCCCACGGCACCGAGCAGCAGCGGACCGCCGGTCTCCGGCCGGAACACCTGGATCGCACCCTCTTCGCCGAGCTGCAGCAAGCCCTTGCGCAACTGCTTGGCGCGGATCGGGTCGGCCACCTCGACTTCCTGGAACAGTTCCGGCGCGAAGAACGGCAGGCCGGTGAACTGCAGCATCTCGCCTTCGGTCAGCGTGTCGCCAAGCTGCAGCAGGCCGTGGTTGGGCAGGCCGATGATGTCGCCCGGCCAGGCCTCTTCCAGCAGGTCGCGCCGCTGCGACAGGAAGGACATCGCATTGCTGGTGCGGATCTCCTTGCCGCTGCGGCAGATCTTCAGCTTCATGCCGCGTTCGAAGCGCCCGGAGCAGACGCGGATGAACGCGATCCGGTCGCGGTAGGCCGGGTCCATGTTCGCCTGCACCTTGAACACTACGCCGGAGAACGCGGGCTCGGACGGCTCCACCGTGCGCTGGATCGCTGGCCGCGAACCCGGCGGAGGTGCGAGCTCGACCAGCGCATCCAGCACTTCGCGCACGCCGAAGTTGTTGATCGCCGAGCCGAACAGGGCCGGCGTCTGCCGTGCATCGAGGAAGGCTTCGCGGTCGAACTCGGGCGCCGCACCCTGCAGCAGTTCGATCTCCTGCCGGGCCTGCGCGAAGGCTTCGCCGAAGCGCGCTGCGCATTCCGGGTTGTCGATGCCGTTGATGACATCGTCATCGTCTCGCGCGCGGTCTTCGCCGGCGCGGAACACGCGCATCGAATCGTGGCGGATGTCGAACACGCCGCCGAAGCGCTTGCCCATGCCCACCGGCCAGGTGAACGGGATCACCGGCATGCCCAGCGCACGCTCGATCTCGTCGATCAGGTCGAGCGGGTCCTTCACCTCGCGGTCCATCTTGTTCACGAAGGTGACGATCGGGGTGTTGCGCGCGCGGCAGACTTCCAGCAGGCGCAGCGTCTGCGCCTCGACGCCGTTGGCCGCGTCGATCACCATCAGCGCGGCATCGACCGCGGTCAGCACCCGGTAGGTGTCTTCCGAGAAGTCCTGGTGGCCGGGCGTGTCGAGCAGGTTGATCACGCAGTCGCGATATTCCATCTGCATCACGGAACTGGCCACCGAGATGCCGCGCTGCTTCTCGATCTCCATCCAGTCGGAGGTCGCATGGCGGCTCGCCTTGCGCGCCTTCACGCTGCCGGCGATATGGATCGCGCCTGCGAACAGCAGCAGCTTTTCGGTGAGCGTGGTCTTGCCCGCGTCCGGGTGGGAGATGATGGCGAAGGTGCGGCGGCGGGCGACTTCCCGGTTGCTGCTCATCGATGCGTGCTCGTTGTGTGTCCGTGAAGCCACCGGCAACCGGAAAGGCGCGAATTGTAGCCTCTCCGGCCGCGGCCGGACCCCGGGGCTGCGGATATCCAACCCGGCGCGCGCGAAACGGCGCAAGCTGTGGCCCTGCCGAAAAGGACGCTGCCCCGATGAATGCTGCCGAACAGACCGTTTACCGTACCCGCCTTGCTTCAGATCTCGCCCAGCAACTCGACTCGATCGCCGGCCTGCTGGCCGCGACCGGAAAGGTCGCGCCGGATGTCTCGCCCGACATGCGCCAGGCGCGGATGGACGCGATGGCGCAGCAGGTGAACATGCGTGACCAGCTGGAGAAGTTCAACCTGCGCCGGCGCAAGGTCGAGGCCGCGCTGGCCCGGGTCGATGCCGGCGCCTACGGCCTTTGCTGCGAGTGTCGTGCGACCATTGCCGACGAGCGGCTGGATGCGGATCCGGCCGAGGTGTTCTGCCAGGAATGCGCCGACGAGCGCGAGGCGCCCTGACTGGCGCCAGGCCCGGATCGGGTTCGGGCCGGGCGGTTGCCCCCGGCCCAGGCCTGGCTCAGCTCAGCTCTGGCTCAGCCCTGGCTCAGCCCTTCTTGCCCGGCACGGTCCAGAGATAGATGGTGCTCGACCCGACCGACTCGGTGCGCTGCGGCTTCCAGTCGTCCATGTCGAACGCATGCGACACGATGCGCGTGCCGGGCCGCAGTTCCTTCAGCAGCTTGGGCCGCAGCTTGAGGTTGAGGCGCGACAGCAGGTAGAGGGTGACCACGGTCGCTTCGCTGATGTCGGTGGCGAACAGGTCGCCCTCGATCAGCTTCGCCCGATCGCCCACGCCGGCGACGCGGATGTTCTCGGCCGCCTCGCGGATGCGGATCGGGTCGATGTCGATGCCCACCGAGCGCGCGCCCATGCGGGCGGCCGTGACCACGATGCGGCCGTCGCCGCAGCCCAGGTCGTACACCACGTCGTTCTTGCCGACGCGGGCGAGCTTCAGCATGCCGTCGACCACTTCCTGCGGCGTGGGCACGTAGATCACGTCCGGCGTGCGCCGGCCTTCCTGTGCGAACGATGTGCCCGATGCGACGGCGAGCGAACCCGCCAGGCCCGACAGCAAGAACTCCCTGCGCTCCATCGACGCTACCTCCAGTGTCTGGTGATCGATCAGCGGTGACCAACCGGTCGGAGAGTTTACGCGACGGTGACAGCGCGCAAGGCTGTTTCCCTGTGGCAAAAAGAGAAACAAAAGAGGTACCATTGTTTCTTTGGGAGTCGCAGTGGAACATCTGGAAAACCTCGTCGGCATGGCCATCTTCGCGCGCGTGGCCGAGGCCAGGAGCTTCTCCGGCGCGGCGCGGCGCCTCGGCATCTCGAAGTCTGCGGTGAGCAAGCATGTGGCGCGGCTCGAACGCGAACTGAAGGCGCGCCTGCTCAACCGCACGACGCGCACGCTCAGCCTGACCGATGTCGGCACGACCTTCTACCAGCACTGCGCGCGCGTGGTGCAGGAAGCGGAGGCGGCCGAGGTGGCGGTGTCCCGGCTGGGCGGTGCGCCCAGCGGCGTGCTGAAGGTGACCGCGCCGGCGGCTTTCGGCCGCATGCACATGGCCTGCGCCGTGCCCGAGTTCCTCGCGAAGTACCCCGACATCAAGCTCGAGATGGACCTGATCGACCGCGGCACCGACCTCGCGGAAGAGGGCATCGACGTCGCCATCCACCTGTTCGGCGACCTCGCGCCGAACACGGTTGCGCGCAAGCTGGCGCCGATCCGCTGGGTGGTCTGCGCATCGCCGCAGTACCTGAAGAAGCACGGCACGCCGCAATCGCTCGACGCGCTGGCCAGCTACAACTGCCTGTTCTATTCGTTCCGCCAGATGCAGAGCGACTGGAAGTTCCGCAGCCCCGATGGCTCGATCGTCAGCGTGCGCGTGGGCGGCAACTTCATCGCCACCAACAGCCTGGCCATCCGCGAGGTGGTGCTGCGCGATGTCGGCATCGCGATGTCTCCCACCTTCGTGGTCGGCGACGACCTGCGCGCCGGCACGCTGAAGGCGCTGTTCACCGACCACGAGGCGCTGGGCACCTTCGGCAGCCACATCAATGCCGTCTACCTGCCCAACCGCTACCTGTCGCCGAAGGTGCGAGCGTTCGTCGATTTCTTCGTCGAGCGCTTCGGCCCGCAGCCTTACTGGGACCAGGGACTGGCACTGGCCGGTGCCGAGGATTCCGGCATGCCGGAGGCGCTGCTGCTGCAGGCGCCGTCGACGGCGCCGGTCGATGCGGGGGCGGCCCCCGGCCGGCGCACGGTGGCGCGACGCATGAAGGCAGCCTGACCGGAATACGCGATAATGCGTCCTGACCGGCGGAGGCCGCTGCGCCGCCTTGCGAGTGAATGCAACCGGAGATGACACGATGGACCAGACACTGAACAGCCGCTGGCAGGCCCTGCCCGGTGCCGCCGTTTCCCCGGCAGGCCGCTCGCTGATCGGCCGGCTGACCGAAGGCTTCGCGCGTGCCTGCGAGCCGATCCAGTCGACCGCGATCAGCACCGATACCGCTGGCCTGGTGGCGGGCGAGGTCGCGCTGGTCACCCGCGATGGCGAGGTGCCCGCGTATCGGGCCTATCCCGAAAACGGCACCGACCTGCCGGTGATCCTCGTGGTGCAGGAAATCTTCGGCGTGCACGAGCACATCAAGGATGTCTGCCGCCGCCTGGCCAAGATCGGCTACTTCGCGATCACGGTCGAGCTCTATGCGCGCCAGGGCGACGTGTCGACGCTGACCGACCCGCCGGAGATCTTCGCCAAGGTGGTCAACCATGTGCCCGACAGCCAGGTCATGTCCGACCTGGACGCGGCGGTCGTGTACGCGAAGGCCACCGGCAAGTGCGACACGTCCAGGCTTGGCGTCACCGGTTTCTGCTGGGGCGGGCGCATCACCTGGACGTACTGCGTGCACAACCCGTCGGTGAAGGCGGGCGTGGCCTGGTACGGCCGGCTGGTCGCCGCGTCGATGGCCCCGCTGCAGCCGGCCTACCCGGTCGACCTGGCGCCGGTGCTGAAGGTGCCGGTGCTCGGCCTGTACGGCGAGGCCGATGCCGGCATCCCGGTCGAGACGGTCGAGAAGATGCGCGCGGCGCTGAAGGCCGCGGGCAACACCACGAGCGAGATCGTGCTCTATCCGGAAGCACCGCACGCCTTCTACGCCGACTATCGGCCGAGCTATCGCAAGCCGGCGGCCGACGACGGCTGGCAGAAGATGCGCGACTGGTTCACCAGACACGGGGTGTAATGACTTCTTCGAATCTGCAGGGCGCGCCGCTGGCGGCGCGCATGTCGGGCATCGCGACGTTCCAGGTACTGAAGCTTCTGGCCCGCGCAAAGGAACTCGAGGCCCAGGGCCGCTCGATCATCCACATGGAGATCGGCGAGCCCGACTTCCCGACGCCGGCACCGGTGACTGCTGCGGCACTCGAGGCGACCCGCAGCGGAGACGTGCACTACCTGCCGGCGCTGGGCCTGCCGGCGCTGCGCCGCGCGATCGCCGACTATTACCGCGACCAGCACGGGGTCGAGGTGGCGCCCGATCGGATCATCGTGACCCCGGGCTCTTCCGGTGCCCTGCTGCTCGCGATGGGCGTGCTGCTCTGCCCGGGTGACGAGGTGCTGATGGCCGATCCGTCGTACCCGGCCAACCGTCACTTCGTGCGCTTCTGCGAGGGCGTGCCGGTCGGCATTCCCTGCGGGCCGGAGACCGGCTACCAGCTGACCGCGGCCGCGATTGCAGCGAACTGGACACCACGCACCCGTGCGGTGATGGTCGCCACGCCGGCGAACCCGACCGGGACCACCATCCCTGGGCCGGAACTGCAGCGCATCGTCGAGGAAGTGCAGGGCCGCAACGCCGCGCTGGTTGTCGACGAGATCTACCACGGCCTGGTCTATGGCGAGCGTTCGCCGACCGCGCTCGCGCTGACCGACAAGGCGTTCGTGATCAACGGCTTCTCGAAGTTCTTCACGATGACCGGCTGGCGCCTGGGCTGGATCGTCGTGCCCGAGGCCTACCACGACCCTGCCGAACGCCTGGCGCAGAACCTGTTCCTCGCCTGTTCGACCGTCGCCCAGCATGCGGCGCTGGCGGCGTTCAGTCCGGAATCGATGGCGATCTGCGAGCGCCAGCGCATCGAGTTCGGCGAGCGGCGCGACTATCTCGCCCAGGCCCTCATCGGGCTCGGCTTCCGCATCCCGGTGATCCCGGAAGGTGCCTTCTATCTCTATGCCGATTGCAGTGCCCTTACTGATGACAGCTTCGCCTTTGCGCTCGACATGCTCGAACGTTCGGGCGTGGCGATCACGCCGGGTGCAGACTTCGGCGTCCATCGGGCGCACCAGCATGTGCGCTTTGCCTACACCACCAGCATGGCCTCGCTGCGCGAGGGGGTCGAGCGTATCGCCGCGCACCTGGGCAAGCGGGTGTCGTCCGGCGTGGCGGCGAAGGTTGCGGCGCCGCCGGCCGGCTGACCGCCGCCCGCCCGCTGTCCGATCCGTCCCCGGATGCAGCCTCTGCTGCTGCGCCAGGGACCCTGCGATCAAGGAGGATTCCCATGTCGGTATTCGAAACCTCGGCATCCGGTCAGGTGCGCATGCCGCGCGTGTGGCAGAAGTTCGGTGCCCTGTTGTGTGCATTCGGCCTGATCACAGGCCTCGCCATCGCCCCGGCGGTCGCGGATTCATTCACTGCGCCGCGCACCCGCGAGGAACTGGCCGCCTTCGAGGCGCTGGCCGAGAAGAATGCGGCGAAGGACGCCCGCCCGCGGTCGGTCGATGAACTGCGCTGGGTGTTCGACCTGTACAGCGGGCACCACCGTGCGCACACGCCCGAGTGGGAGTGGAACACGCTGTTCGAGCAGGTGCAGGAAGACCCGGCGCGGGCGCTCAAGCTGCGTGCGCAGATCTTCGAGGCCTGTGAAGACCTGAACACGCTCGGTTGCGGCGGCGAGTTCGTGTTCGGCTATGTCGACCGCAGTGGCATGTTCCACATCAAGCTGCTGCCCGACGAGCGCGATCCCGAGAAGGATCCCAGGTTCATCCTGGCCTTCCCGGCCGGACGCGCCACGTTCAAGATCATCGACCTCAAGCCGTTCGGCACCCGCATGCCCAGCTTCAACGAGATGGATACCGTGCCGGCGTTGCGTCGGGCGGGCTTCCGTTGTCGCGTGCAGAGTGCAGACCGGAAGGATCCGGTCGACCCGAAGCTTGCGGCCATGGTGCGCCAGGTGCGCACCGAGTATCAGCGGGCGCGCAAGGCGACCCCTGACTTTGACGTGCAGTGCACGACCAACGACCGCGCGTTCTTCCCGGTGTTCAGCAAGGCCGGCCGCGACCTGCAACTGCTCGGTGGCCATATTTCGCCGCGCGGCAGCAAGGTTCAGCTCGAGAACCCGGTGCTGATGATCACGCCGAGCACGCTCTATCTGTCTGCCCGGCTCGACAAGAGCCGCACCCGCGGCAACGACGCGACCGAGTAGCCTCGGTCAGACCTGGCCGAGCGCGCGCACCAGCAGGGATGCGCCGCTCGCGACCAGCAGGATGCAGATGCCGCGGATGATCTGTTCGCGGGTCACGCGCGCATGCAGGCGACCGCCCAGCCACAGCCCGGCGAACACCACCGGCAGCAGGGTGAGCGCGGTGAACAGCACGGCCGGCGCGAGCAGGCCGGCGACGATGAACACCACCAGGCGCACCGCATTGCTGGTGCCGAGCACGGTCGAGATGGTCGCGCGCAGGGCACCCTTGTCTTCGATGCGGCCGGCGACATAGATCATGTAGAACGAACCGCCGGTGCCGAACAGCGCGCTCATCACGCCTCCGACCAGGCCGGTGGGAACGGCCCAGAGCCGCGACACCTTTGCGAACGCACGATCCTTCTTCAGGGCACCGCGCAGGCCGTAGCCGAGCACGAACAGGCCCAGCCCGACCAGCAGCCAGGGCGAGGGCAGCGACAGCAGCAGGGTGACGCCGATCGCGATGCCGGCGAGCATGAACGGCCCCAGCGTCATCAGTTCGCGCCGGTCGACCGCCTTCCAGTGGCTGCCGCCGATGGTGACCGCCGCGACGATCTCGAACAGCGCGAACAGCGGCACGACAGCGGTGAGCGGCCAGACATGCGCGATGATCGGCACCGCGATCAGTGCCGAACCGAAGCCGGAGACGCCGAAGGCGACATAGGCGACGAACACCACGCAGGCAACCAGCGCGGCAGAAGCCGGGTCGGTGAACAGCGTGGAGGCGGACAGCGCGGCGAACAGTTCCTGGATCACGCACGATTGTCGCGGCCCCGACCGTTGCAGGCAAGTCCCGCGCCAGGGCTTCGCTGGATGTCTGTCCGGCCTGCGCACGCCTTCCCGTAGAATGCACGCATGGAACCCGTGCCCGGAATGATTGCCTGCGCGTACGCGACCCTCGCCGTCTGGGCGACGCTGCAGATCGTCCCCGATGAACTGCTCGCCGGTCGGGATCGCGCGAAATGGCTGGCAGTCACCTGGCTGCTGCCGTTCATCGGCGCGATCGTGGTGGTGCGCCGGGTGAAGCATTACGGCACGGTGCTCGGTCCGCCGGCGAAACCGCCCGGCGAGATGACGGATTCGAACAGGACGAAATAAATATGGATGCATCCCGTATTCAGGTGGCCGTGGTCGGTGGCGGCACGATGGGCCGCGACATCGCGGCGACCTTTGCCAATGCCGGCGCGCAGGCCCACATCGTCGAGACCTTTCCCCAGGCGCGTGCCGTGATCGCCGAGCGCATCGGACAGACCTTCGACAAGCTGGGTGCGGATGCGGCTGCACGCGCCCGCTACACGGTGCACGACAGCCTGGCCGGCGTGCCGTGGCCATCGATCGACATCGTGATCGAGGCGGTGCCCGAGCAGCTCGAGCTCAAGCGCAGCCTGTTCCGCGAACTCGAGACACTCGCCCGGCGCGATACGCCCCTGTGCAGCAACTCGTCGGCGATCGGCATCAGCAAGATCGGCGAGGGCCTCGCCTCGCGCGACCGGATGCTGAACACCCACTACTTCATGCCGGCGCACCTGGTGCCGGCGGTCGAGGTGGTGAGCTCGGAGGCCACTGACCCGAAGGTCGCCGACCATGTCTGCGCGATGCTCCGCGCGACCGGCCGGGTGCCGGTGCGCGTCAAGCGCGACATCCCGGGCTTCCTCGCCAACCGGCTGCAGCATGCGCTGTCGCGCGAGGCGTTCTGGCTGATGGACCAGGGCTTCTGCGAGGCCGAGGACATCGATGCTGCGGTGCGCTTCGGTTTCGGCTTCCGTTACATCGCGGCCGGGCCCTGCCTGCAGCGCGACCATGCCGGCCTCGAGGTGCATGCGGCCGCGGGCGCCGAGATGTATCCGCACTTCAACAATTCGCCCGACGTCAGCAGCGCGCTCACCGACCGGGTCGCCGCGAACAAGCTCGGCATGAAGACCGGCGAAGGCTTCTACCAGTGGACGCCGGAGACCATCGCCGCCGAACGTGCGCGCTACGAGAAGACGCTGGCGGCGGCGTTCCAGATCATCAAGGCGGAGCTTGACGGAAAGAAGGCCGATGATCAGTGAGCCGGCAGGGGCCGAGGCGGCCTCGGGCAAGGGTGCGGACTCGACGTCGCCGGTGACCACCCGCGTCGTGCTGATCCGCCACGGCGAGACCGAGTGGAACCGCGACCGTCGAATCCAGGGCCAGACCGACACGCCGCTGTCCGCGCTCGGTCGGCAGCAGGCGCTGGCGATCGGGCAGCGGCTGAAGCGCGAGCGCTTCACCGCGATCTACGCCAGCGACCTGCAGCGCGCCTGGAACACCGCGCAGGCCATCGGCCAGGCGACGCTCGTCGAGCGTCCTGATGCGCCGCAACCGGTCGCCGACCGCAGGCTGCGCGAGATGGACTTCGGCGAATGGGAGGGCAAGACCAGCGCCGAGATCGCGGCGAGCCATCCCGAGGAACACGCGCGGTCGAAGCATCGCGACGCCGACTTCCGCATCCCGGGCGGCGAAAGTTTCCGCGACCTGTACGAGCGCACGGTCGATGCGGTCACCTCGCTGGTCGATGCGCATCCCGGCGGGATGCTCTGCGTGGTCGCGCACGGCGGCATCCTCGACATGATGTACCGCCACACGCATTCG
>JBIITW010000253.1:0-6492 GCA_044340265.1 Burkholderiales bacterium
ATGAAGTCGAGCGCATTCGGGATCGACATGGTGATCACGTCGATATGGCCGGCGAGCAGGTCGACCTGCGCCGGGGCGACGCCCTTGTAGGGGACATGCACCATCTTCAGCCCGGCCATCGAGTTGAACAGTTCCATCGTGAGGTGGCCGACGGTGCCGATGCCGGGCGAGCCGAAGCTGAGCTTGCCCGGGTTCTTCCGCGCCAGCGCGATCAGTTCCTTGATCGAGCGCGCCGGCACCAGCGGGTGGACCACCACCGCGCTGGTGGTGGTCGTCACCAGCACGATCGGCAGCAGGTCCTTCATCGTGTCGTAGCCGAGGTTGCTGCGGATGTGCGGCGCCACGGTGAGCGGCCCCGGGTTCGCGCCGAGCAGCGTGTAGCCATCGGGTGCTGCCTTGGCGACGAATTCGGTCGCCGGCACGCCGCCGGCCGCGGGTCGGTTCTCGACGATCACCGGCTGCCCCCAGGCCTCGTTCAGGCGCTGGCTGACCAGCCGTGCATTGAAATCGGTCGGGCCGCCCGCCGCGAACGGCACGATGATGCGGATCGGTCGCGACGGATACTGTGCCTGCGCGCAGACGCTGCCGGCAGCCAGCAGCAAGAGCGCTGCGGGTACGTTCGAGCGGATGATCGATGACGCCATCGGCATTCTCCTCCGGGAGGTTCCTTCTGCTGCCTCTGTATGCTGCCTCTGTACGCAACGGGCGCTTCGGAACCGGGTGCCAACCATACCAAGAAACGCTGGAAGCCGGGCGTGTCTGCCTCGACGATGGCCGCCGCCCGGTCAGCGCCTCATTTCGCCAGCACCTCCGGATTGAAGATGCCCGTGGGCTGGCCTGCCGCGAACGCGACGACATTGTCGAATGCCTCGCCGAAGTACTGCTCGTAGGTCTCGTGCGTGGCCCAGCCGTAGTGCGGCGTGCACACCACGTTGTCCATCCTCAGCAGCGGATGGTCGACCGGCACCGGCTCGTGCTCGAACACGTCCAGCCCCGCGTAGCCGGGACGGCCCGCCTGCAGCGCCGCGACCAGTGCGCCGGGCGCGATCAGTTCGGCGCGCGCGGTGTTCGCCAGCAGCGACCGCGGCTTCATCAGCGCGAGGTCGGCCGCGGTCACCGAATGCCTCGTCTCCGGCGTCAGCCGCAGGTGCAGCGACAGAACGTCGGCTTCGCTGAAGAATCGTGCGCGGTCTTCGATGAACTCGACCCCGGCCGCCGCCGCGCGTTCGCGTGACCCGGCCCGGCCATGGGTGACCACGCGCATGCCGAAGCCGCGGCCCATCTGCGCGACCAGTTCGCTGATGGTGCCGAAGCCGAGCAGGGCGAGCGTCTTGCCGCGCATCGTGAAGCCGAGCGTGGTCGGCTCTTCTCCGCGCTGCATGCGCCCGGCCTCGAGTGGGATCGAACGTGCGGCGGCGAGGATCAGCGCGAAGGTATGTTCGGCCGGCGAGACCGGCGACTTGCTGTTGCCGGTGGCGATCGCGATGCCGCGTGCGGTGCAGGCTGCGACATCGATATGGTGCGTGGTGCGCGCCAGCTGGCTCACCATCTTCAGCGAGGGCAGGCGTTCGATCAGCGCGGCCGACACCGGCGTGCGTTCGCGGATCAGCACCAGTGCCTCGGCGCCGGCGAGCTGCGCGGCCAGCGCAGCCGGTTCGACCGGCGATTCGGTGAACACGCTGACCTCATGGCCGGCGAATTTCGAGAAGCAGGCGAGGCTGCGTACCAGGTCCTGATGGTCATGCGGGATGGCGATCTTCATCGGGGTCGTTGCCGCTGCATTCGGGATGCCGATCATAGCCCTTCGCCGGAGGCCGGTCGGGCGCTGGCATAATCCGCCGTCGAAAACCAACGCAGGAGCAGACATGAAGATCTTCATCGCCGACGACTACCAGTCCGCCACGCCGAAACTCGCCGCATGGTCGAAGCTGGCCGGCCACGACGTGACCGTCTGCACCGAGACCATCAAGGACCCGGCGAAGCTGCCGGCGGGCATCGAGCAGGCCGATGCCCTGCTGCTGATCCAGCAGCGCGCCCCGTTCACCCAGGCCCACCTCGACCGCATGCCGAAGCTCAAGGTGATCGCGCAGACCGGCAAGAACGTCGCGCACATCGACATGGACGCATGCACCAGGCGCGGCGTCGCCGTGGTGGCTGCCGGTGTCGGCTCGCCCTATGCCCCGGCCGAACTCGCCTGGGGCCTGATCTTCGCCTCGCTGCGCAGCATTCCGCAGGAAGTCGCGGCGCTGCGCGCCGGGCAATGGCAGTCGACCGTCGGCGTCGGGGTGCATGGCAAGACGCTCGGCATCTACGCCTACGGCAAGATCGGCAGCCTGGTGGCGAAGGCCGGCGCGGCGTTCGGCATGAAGGTGATCTGCTGGGGCCGCGGCCCCTCGGTCGAGAAGGCGAAGGCCGACGGCTTCGAGGCCGCAGCCTCGCGGGAGGCGCTCTTCTCGCAGTCCGACGTGCTGTCGATCCACATCCCGCTCAACAAGGAAACGCGCGGCATCGTCACCGCCGCCGACCTGGCGATGATGAAGCCGACCGCGCTGTTCGTGAACACCAGCCGCGCGCCGCTGGTTGCAGCCGGTGCGCTCGAGGCCGCGCTGAAGGCCGGCCGTCCCGGCTTTGCCGCGGTCGACGTGTTCGAGGACGAGCCGGTGTACGGCGCCGCCCATCCGCTGCTGAAGATGGACAACGTGACCGCCACGCCGCACCTCGGCTATGTCGAACAGTCCACCTACGAGATGTACTTCGCGGCTGCGTTCGACAACTTGGTGGCGTTCGCCAACGGCAAGCCGCAGCACGTGCTGAATCCGGAGGCGCTGGCGGCGAAGTAGCCTGAAAGGCGGGGGGCTCGCCGGCCGCGCGCCGGACCGTTCAGGCCGGCGCGTCGACGAGTTCCAGCCGCTGCTCGATTCGGTCGAGGCGACGGTCGACGTGGTCGATGCGCGCGGACATGTGCGCCATGTCGCCGCGCATGGCCGCCATTTCGCCATGAAGCGAGGCGACATTGTGTTCCAGAGAAGACACGCGCAGCGTAAGCGAGTCGAGCCGCTCGTGCGTCGATCGGATGTCGGCGCGGATCGCCCGCAGGTGCTCGAGCACGAGGTCTGTCATGGCCGGGTTCATTTCAGTCATCGGAAGGCCTCCAACTGTGCGCGGGAACCAGACACGAAGCCCGGCCCGAAAACACTGATCAAAGCAGATTACTCGACCGTGTTCCAGCGGCTCAGGCAAGACCCCTGCGGGGCGCGGATGGCCATGGCGGCGATCCGCGCCTCTCTGCGGTCCATGCGCGCTTCCATCCGATCGAACGTGCACGCGATCTCCGCAGCGTCGGCTCTCATGCGCGCCAGCGTACGTCGGATGTCGAGGACGATTTCGAGCGCGATCTTCCATTCCTCGTCAGTCATCTGGCCCGTCCTTTCGCTCGACGCGTCAGTCGTCGGCATCACGTAGTCCCAGTCGTCGTTCCAGGCGATTCAACCGTCCATCGAACCGATCGTGTCGTTCATTCAGGTGCGCGACCTCGAGTTCAGCGGTCGCCATCCGTACATCAAGACTTGAAACGCGAGCCTTGAGGTTCGACAGGTCGAATGCCAATGCATCCGTCGTTCCGCGGAACTCGCGCAGGTACTCCAGCACCAGATTATCCACCGATCCTCCCTCGTCGCAAGCGCCCCTCCAGGCGACGAATTCTCGCCGCTTGCGACCCGCCAGACGCCTCGGGAAAACCGCCTTTCCGCGCAGCTACCCGATCACCTTCCAGTCCGCCACCAGCCCCGGCGACGGCGTGAACTCGCCACGTTCCACCCGCCCGACCAGTTCGGTCAGCCGCGCATTGACCGGCGCCGCGACGCCGATCTTCGCGCCCTCGCTCGCGATCATCCCGTTCAGGTAGTCGATCTCGGTGCGCCGGCCCTTGTGCATGTCCTGCGCCATCGACGGACGCTGCCCGTCGCCGCGTCGGCCGGCGAGTTCGATCAGCACGTTCTCGATCTCGGCCAGCGCATCGCCATTGCCTTCGCCGGCCAGAGCCAGCGTCTCCGGCTCCAGCCCCTGCTGCGGCGAGATCGAATAGCCGAGGGCCTGTCCGACGCGCACCGCCTCCGAGCCGAGCTTGATCGAGATCCGGCGCGTCTGCTGCGCCAGGTCGCGGCCGTTGCCGCCGAGCCCGGTCGCCGCGCACAGGCCGTTTCGCATCACGTTGATGATCAGCTTCGACCAGCGCTCGCCCCACAGGTTGGTGGTCGCCTTCGCGCTGTCGGCCGCGCGCATCAGCGCGGCGAACTGCTCCACCCGCGGCGTGATCCGGCCGTGCACCTCGCCGACGCGATACACCGTGTGCGCTTCTCCGCCCAGGTGGATGTGCCGCTGCACATGCCCCGGCCGGTCGAGTTCCGCGGCGAGCAGGCTGACGCAGCAGCCGACCGTCTTTCCCCAGCCGACCACGCCGGCCAGCCGCTCTTCGTTGATCGAGTTCTGCATCGACACGAAGTAGCCGCCTGGGGCGACATAGGGCTTGATCAGGTGCGCCGCCCACTCGGTGTCGTAGGACTTCATCGAGATCACCGCGATGTCGAACGGTGGCTGCTTCGACAGCTGCGGCACGTCGCAGATGTGCAGCGCCTTCACCGGGACCACCACCGACTCCTGCGGCGTCATGCCGTCGATCGAGAAGCCGTCGCGGCGCAGCGTCTCGACATGCTCGGGCCAGCCGTCGACCAGGGTCACGTCATGGCCGGCGCGGGTCAGCAGGGCGCCGGCGTAACCGCCGATGGCGCCGGCGCCGACGAACACGATGCGGGGAGTGGTACTGGACATCTTCGATGACCTCCGTTGGCGGCGCGTCACGACACTAAACGCATGGGCCGCAGAGGTTAACATCCTGCCGATGGCGAGCTCCCGACAACCCCAGGCCGATCCGCGGCTGATGACGATGCTTGGTGAAGCGGCGGCGGCCGCCGAGCAGGCAGGCGACCTGGCGGGGGCGGCCGCCGCCTACCGCGACCTGGCGCAGGCGATGCCGCGCGACGCGGCCCTGCTGCAGCGGCTGGGTGTCGTGGAGTACCTGCTGGGCAACCTCGATGATGCGATCCGCTGCCTCGGCATGGCGGTGCGGCTCGATCGGCGCGATGCCGGCAGCCTCGTCAACCTGGGCCTCGCCCAGCATGCAGCCGGTCGCCCGGCCGAGGCGGTGGCCAGCCTGCGCAAGGCCACCGCCCTGCGGCCGGACCTCGCGCTCGCGCATGGCAACCTCGCGCTGGCGCTGTCCGCGCTCGGCGATGGCCGCGGCGCCGTCGAGAGCGCGCGGCGCGCGGTGGCGCTCGGGCCGGGCGATCCGCAGTCGCTGGCGATCCTCGGCAATGCCTGCCATGCGGCCGGCGACCTGCAGGCGGCGCGAGCGGCCTGGCTCGAGGCGCTGTCGATCGGCGGCCCGCAAGCCGAGGTGCTGTACAACCTGGGCAACACCGACCGCGCGCTGGGCGATTCGATCGCGGCGATCGCCCGCTACCGGGAGGCGCTGGACGCCGATCCCGGCCACCTGCCGGCATGGATCAACCTGGGCAACGTGCGGATGGCGGTGCGCGACTACGATGGCGCCGAGGCGGCTTTCGAGTCGGCGCTCCAGGCGGCGGCTGGCGGTGGATCGGCAGCGCACGCAATGGCGACGGAGGCGCGCTACAACCTGGCCAACCTGCAGCGCATGACCGGCCGGCTGGACGCCGCCGCCGCCAGCTATCGCGAAGTGCTGGCCGGCGAGCCGATGCACGAGGCCGCGTACAGCAACCTGCTGCTCACCCTGAACTATTCGGCTGCTGCCACGCGCGAAGAGACCTTCGCTGCGCATGTCGAGTATGGCCGGCGTTTCGCGCCGACGGTGGCTGCTGCGCCGTCGAAGAAGGAACAGCGGCCCGCCGCGCACCCACCCGACGCCAGCGCCGGTGCCGCCACCGACGGCGAACGCCGGCTGCGCATCGGATTCGTCTCGCCCGATTTCCGCGGCCATGCGGTGGCCCTGTTTTTCGAGCCGCTGCTCGACGCGCTGCCGGCGCACGGCTTCGACGTCTACTGTTATGCCAACGTCGACCGTCCCGACGAAGTCACCGCACGGCTGCGCGCGAAGGCGGCCGGCTGGCGCGACATCACCGCCGTCGACGATGGCGAAGCGGCCTCTATGGTCCGCCGCGACCGGATCGACCTGCTGGTCGACCTGTCCGGCCATACCGCCCGCCACCGGCTGCGGCTGTTCGCCCGGCGTCCGGCGCCGGTTCAGCTGACCATGATCGGCCATGTGAACACCACCGGCGTCGAGGCGATCGACTACCGGATCACCGATGCGGTCACCGAACCCGAAGGCGCCGGCCACGACCGCTGGTACACCGAACAGCTGCTGCGGCTGCCGCACACCTGCTGGTGCATGCGCGGGAGCGAGGGCGACCCGCCACGGCACCCGCCCGCACCGGGCACCCCGTTCACCTTCGCGTC
>JBIITW010000254.1:0-6393 GCA_044340265.1 Burkholderiales bacterium
CTTCGACCGCGCTCTGGAAATGGGCGATGCGCAACCGTCGCAAGCCCGATGCCACCTCGTCCGGCACCCTCGGACCGGTGGAACTGGCGACCCTGCCCTTGAAGACCGCGGATTGACCGACTGATGAAATCGCTGCTCACCCACGCCGCCGCCGCCAGCGTCAAGACGCCGCTTGCCCCCGATGGCCCGGGCCTTGCATTCCCCGCCGCCGGCGCGCCGAAGGCAATCGTCATCGGCAGCGGTTTCGGCGGCCTGGCCGCGGCGATCCGGCTGTCCTGCCGCGGTTATGCGGTGACCATGGTCGAGAAGCTGGACGCGCCGGGCGGACGCGCCTATGTGCACCGCCAGGACGGTTTCACCTTCGATGCCGGCCCGACGATCGTCACCGCGCCGTTCATGCTCGAGGAACTGTGGACGATGTGCGGGCGCCGGATGTCGGACGACGTCGAACTGAAGGCGCTCGATCCGTTCTATCGCATCCGCTATGTTGATGGCAGTCATTTCGACTACAGCGGCGATCCGGTGAAGATGCGCGCCGAGGTGGTGCGGCTGTCTCCGTCGGATGCCGACGGCTACGACCGTTTCATCCAGGAAGCCGAGCAGTGCTACAAACTGGGCTTCGAGGAACTCGGCAGCATCGCCTACGATACCGTGGGCGACCTGCTCGCCGCGGTGCCTTCGCTGGTGCGCATGCGCGGCTGGCGCACCATGTTCCAGATGGTCGCCCACTACATGAAGGATGAACGCCTGCAGGCCGCGTTCAGCCTGCAGACGCTGCTGATCGGCGGCAATCCGTTCTCGGTCACCTGCGTCTACAGCCTGATCAACGCGCTCGAGCGGCGTGCCGGCGTGCACTGGGCGATGGGCGGCACGGGGTCGCTGGTGCGCGGGCTGGTCAGCCTGCTCGAAGGCCGCGGCGGTTCGATCCGCTACAACGCGCAGGTGAAGCGGATCACGGTCGAAGGCGGGCGTGCGACCGGCGTCGAACTCGAAGGCGGCGAGCGGCTGCAGTCGGACATCGTCGTGTCCAACGCCGACATGGCCTGGACCTATCGCCACCTGGTCGAGCCGCGCCATCGCAAGCACTGGACCGACCGCCGCATCGAACGCGGCCGCTACTCGATGAGCCTGTTCGTCTGGTACTTCGGCGTGAAGCGCACCTATCCCGACGTCCCGCACCACATGATGCTGCTCGGCCCGCGCTACAAGGGGCTGCTCGACGACATCTTCCGCAAGCACAAGCTGGCCGACGACTTCAGCCTGTACCTGCATCGGCCGACCGCCAGCGACGCTTCGATGGCGCCACCGGGCTGCGACACGTTCTATGCGCTCGCCCCGGTGCCCCACCTGGACAGCGGCACCGACTGGCCCGCATACGCCGAGACCTATCGCGCCCGCATCGCCGAAGTGCTCGACCGTACTGTGCTGCCCGGCTTCGAGCGCGACATCGTCACCTCTCGCATCGCGACGCCGCAGGACTTCCATGATCGCCTGCTGTCCTACAAGGGCGCGGCGTTCGGACTCGAGCCGGTGCTGCTGCAGAGCGCCTGGTTCCGGCCGCACAACCGCAGCGAAGACGTGCAGCACCTCTACCTCGTCGGCGCCGGGACGCATCCCGGTGCCGGCGTCCCCGGCGTACTGATGTCGGCGAAGGCGCTCGACTCGGTGGTGCCCGATGCAGACCGGATTGCGAGAGTCCATGCCTGATACCGCGATGGTTTCCGTCGAAGTGCGTAGCGCGATGGCCGCGACGGTCACGCTGGCTTCTGCCAATGGCGGTCCCGCCCTGGGGGATCCCCCGGCTGCCGCAGACGACCTGGTCGCCTGCGAAGAACTGATGCGCGGTGGTTCGAAGTCGTTCTTCGCCGCTTCGCGCGTGCTGCCGGCGCGGGTGCGTGCGCCCGCCATCGCGCTGTACGCCTTCTGCCGGGTGGCCGATGACGCCATCGACCTGGCCGACGATCCGGCGGCGGCCGTCGAGCGGCTCGACCAGCGGCTCGACGCGATCTATGCCCGTCGTGCGCAGCCGTTCGAGTCGGACCGCGCGCTCGCTGTGGTGGTCGAACGCTTCGACTTGCCGCGTGGGCTGCTCGATGCGCTGCTTGAAGGCTTCCGCTGGGACTCCGAAGGCCGGCGCTACGAGACGATCGCCGAGCTCGAGGACTATTGTGCACGCGTGGCCGGCACCGTCGGTGCGATGATGGCGATCCTGATGGGCACCCGCAGTCGCACGGCACTCGCGCGCGCCTGCGAGCTCGGTGTCGCGATGCAGCTCACCAACATCGCACGTGATGTCGGCGAGGATGCCCGCAACGGTCGCCTGTACCTGCCGCGCGAATGGCTGCGCGAGGAGGGCATCGACCCGCAGGCGTGGCTGCAGCAGCCGACATTCGTGCCCGGCATCGGCCGCGTGGTCGCCCGCCTGCTGGCGCTTGCCGATACCCTCTACAAGCGTGCCGAGCAGGGCATCGCCGAACTGCCGCGCGACTGCCGCTCCTCGATCATGGCAGCCCGGCTCGTGTATGCCGAGATCGGGCGCGAGGTCGAGCGCAACGGGCTGGACAGCATGACGCGCCGTGCCGTGGTGTCGGCGCGCCGCAAGACCTGGCTGATCACCCGGGCGATGCTCGCGCGTGCCACGCCGCAGCGGTCGGCGCGGGCTTCCTCCGACGCCCATTCGCCGGAGATGGTCGAGGCGATCCGCTACCTGGTGGAGCAGGCGGTCGAGCCCGTGCCGCTGCCCGGCTGTGCCGCGCCGGACTCGTTCTACGAGCGCACGGTATGGGTGATCGAACTCTGCGAGCGGCTGCGGGAGCGGGAGCGCCTGGAGCCGCGTGCCGCTCAAGGCTGAGCCGACCTGAACGGCCGGCAGGCTGCAGCAGCCGGCCGGCCGATCCCCGTCCGGCCCGGGTCGGCAGCGGGGCTGGCGGAAGGTCCGCGCCGGTCGGCGGTGCTACCATCGAAGCTACCCTGACCTGCCTGCGCGTGCCCGTTTCCCGATGACAGCTTCCGCCCCGCCGCCCGTCGAATCGATCGTCATCGCTTCACGCGAGAGCCTGCTTGCCATGTGGCAGGCCGAACATGTGCAGGCCCGGCTGCGTGACCGCTACCCGGGTATCGCGGTGAGCATCCTCGGCATGACCACCGAGGGTGACCGCATCCTCGATGTGTCGCTGTCGAAGATCGGCGGCAAGGGCCTGTTCGTGAAGGAACTCGAGCAGGCGATGATCGAGTCGCGCGCCGACATCGCGGTGCATTCGATGAAGGACGTCCCGATGTGGCTGCCGGACGGCTTCGCGCTGCCCGCCATCCTCCAGCGCGAGGATCCGCGCGACGCGTTCGTCTCGAACGATTTCGAGAAGCTGTCCGACCTGCCCGAGGGCAGCGTGGTCGGCACCTCGAGCCTGCGCCGCGAGAGCCAGCTGCGCGCGCGCTTCCCGCACCTCGACGTACAGCCGCTGCGCGGCAACGTGCAGACCCGGTTGCGCAAGCTCGACGAGGGCCAGTATGCGGCGATCATCCTCGCTGCCGCCGGGTTGAAGCGGCTCGGGCTCGGTGAGCGCATTGCGTCGTTCCTCACGACCGAAGAGAGCCTGCCCGCGGTCGGGCAAGGCGCGGTCGGCATCGAGTGCCGCAGCGACAGCCCTGTGCTGCAGTCGGCGCTGGCGGCGCTGGGCGACCCGACGACCACTTCCTGCGTGCTGGCCGAACGCGCCCTGTCGCGCTCGCTCGGCGGCAGTTGCACCGTGCCGCTCGGCGGTTTCGCCGAGATCATCGACGGCACGCTGCAGTTGCGCGGCTTCGTCGCCAGCCCCGATGGCAAGCGCATGGTCAGCGATCGGGTGAGCGGTCCGCCGTCCACCGGCGAGGCACTGGGCAAGTCGCTCGCGCAGCGGCTGACCGACCTGGGCGCGGCGGAGATCCTGGCCGCCCTGCCGTGAACCTGCACGGGCTCCGGGTGGTGGTGACCCGGCCGCTCGAACAATCGAGCCGGCTCGCCGCCGCGATCGAGGCCGCCGGAGGCGAGGCGTTCGTCTTTCCGCTGATCGACATCGGACCCCCGCCTGATCCGGTGGCCCTCGACGCATTGATCGATCGGCTCGACGACTTCCAGTGGGCGGTGTTCTCGAGTCCGACCGCCGTCGACCGGGCGATGGCCTGCATCCGTGCACGCCGCGCGTTGCCGGGCGGGTGGTCGATTGCCGCCATCGGCGAGGGCACGCAGCGCGCGCTGGCCCGCCACGGATTCACCCACGTCCTCGCGCCCACCGAGCGTTTCGACAGCGAGGCACTGCTCGCGCTGCCGCCGCTGGCCGACCTTCACGGGCGGCAGGCGGTGATCTTCCGTGGCCAGGAAGGCCGTGCGGTGCTTGCCGACGGCCTGCGGGCCCGTGGTGCCCGGGTCGAGTATGCCGAGTGCTATACACGGCGTGCACCGTCGACCGACGTGATGCCATTGCTCGAACGGGCACGGAGCGCGCGAATCGATGCACTGGTGCTGACCAGCAGCGAAGCCGTGCGCAACCTGTGCGCGATGCTGGCATGCGCCGCGGCGGGGCCGGCAGCCCTTGCGCTGGCGACGCTGTTCGTGCCGCACACGCGGATCGCCGAGGCGGCTCGCAGCGCGGGCTTCGAACCGGTGATCGTGACCGATGGCGGGGACACTGGCGTGCTGGCGGCGCTGGCTGCGTTCGCCGCTTCGCATGCGCCGGTGGCCGAAGGGGCGCCGCGATGAGCCGCATCGAGCCGACCCCTGGCGCACTCGATCCGCTGGCGGCTCGCCCGGCGAACGAGTCTGAAGTGTTCCCGGGCGATCCACCACAATCGCCACCACCACCTGCCCAGCCACCCCCGGCGGCCTCCGGCGCTGCCGCGGCGCCTGCCGCACTTGCCGCATCCCCTGCGCCTCCCGCACCCGCCACGAGTGCGGCCACACGCAACCGCGACATCGCGCTCGGTGTGCTCGGCGCAAGCGCGTTGCTGCTCGCCTTCTTCGCCTGGGACGGACACCGCGACCGCACCACGCTGCGCCAGGAACTGGCCCAGCGACTGTCCGCGTCCGACGAGCTCGGCCGGCAGACGCAGTCGCTGGCGCAGGGGGCGCAGCGCACGGTGCGCGAGATGGAGGTCGCGCTCGCCGCAGTGCAGGCGCAGCTCGCCGAGTCGCAGAGCCAGCAGCTCGCGCTCGAGGCGCTCTACCAGGACCTTGCGCGCGGGCGCGACGAGGCCGCGCTGGCCGAGATCGAACAGTCGCTGATCGCGGCCAACCAGCAACTCGTGCTTGCCGGCAACGTCCGTGTCGCGCTGATCGCGCTGCAGAGCGCCGATGCGCGCCTGGGGCTGATCGATCGCGCGCAGTTCGCGCCGCTGCGTCGCGCGCTGTCGGCCGACATCGAGCGCCTGCAACGGGTGCCGATGCTCGATATCGTCGGCATCGCGATGCGCCTGGACCGAGCGGTGGCCGGCATCGATGCGTTGACCACGCTGCCCGGTGGTGCCCCGGCCGTCGCCGGGGCCGGACCGGATGGCAATCCGGTGCGTACCGAAGCCGCGGACAGTGCTGCACCTACACCGGCCGTGGAGCCCGCCGCTGGTGGATGGCGTGCGACGCTCGCGCGACTGTGGGCGGAGTTCAAGGCAGACTTCCGCAAGCTCGCCAGCATCCGCCGGATCGACTCCGACATCCTGCCGCTGATCACGCCTGAGCAGTCCTGGTTCCTGCGCGAGAACCTGCGGCTGCGCCTGCTGAGTGCGCGCCACGCGCTGCTCGCACGTGACGAGGCCGGCTTTCGCGGCGACATCGGTGCCGCCAGCGCCTGGATCGCGCGTTACTTCGATCCTCGCGATCCGTCGACGGTCGCGCTCGCCGAGGCACTGAATGAACTCGAGCGCACGCAGGTGCGCATCGACCTGCCGGAGATCGGCGCCAGCATCGAGGCGGTGCGCATCCTGCGTGTCAGCCGCGATCGCCGCCCGTGAAGGCGCTTGGCTGGCTGCTCGCACTGTCGCTGCTGGCGGTGTTGCTGGCAGCGGTGCTGCGCTACAGCCCGGGCTACGTGCTGATCGTGGTGCCGCCGTACCGGGTCGAACTGTCTGTCGGTCTTGCGCTGACCGTCATTGCCGGGCTGTTCGCGTTCGGCTACCTGCTGCTGCGCGCCGGCAGCCGTCTCGCGGGCCTGCCCGGTGAAGTGCGCGAATGGCGTGCACGCGGACAGCGCGAGCGGGGTGCCACTGCGCTTGCCGCAGCCATGCGCGCCTACCTCGGCGGCCGCTTCGGCAAGGCAAAGGCCCATGCAACCGAGGCGATGGCGGCCGGCGCGGCGCCGGCCGTGTCGGCGATCATCGCCGCGCGTGCCGCCCACGAACTGCGCCGCCCCGAGGAACGCGACCGGC
>JBIITW010000255.1:0-6375 GCA_044340265.1 Burkholderiales bacterium
TGATCCTGTCGTTAGTGGTCTATATGGGCTGGTCCATCCTGATCCTCCTGGGGTAAATGCTGATGGCACTCGCAAAACGAACTTTCGACGCAGTGGTGGTGGGCGCAGGCGGAGCCGGGCTTCGTGCCGCGCTTCAACTGTCCGAGTCCGGCCTGAAGACCGCGGTGCTGACCAAGGTATTCCCGACTCGCTCGCACACGGTGGCGGCGCAGGGGGGAATCGCCGCGGCGCTGGGCAACTCGATGGAAGACCACTGGATCTTCCACATGTACGACACGGTGAAGGGCGCCGACTACCTGGGTGACCAGGACGCGATCGAATTCATGTGCCGTACCGCCAACGAGTGCGTGTACGAACTCGAGCACTTCGGGATGCCGTTCTCGCGCCTGCCCAACGGCAAGATCTACCAGCGTCCGTTCGGCGGCCAGTCGATCCATTTCGGCAAGGAGCAGGCCGCGCGCAGCTGCGCAGTGGCCGACCGGACCGGGCACTCGATGCTGCACACGCTGTACCAGCGCAACGTGCGCGCCAACACGCTGTTCTTCGTCGAGTGGATGGCGCTCGACCTGATCATGAACGAGGCGGGCGAGTGCCTCGGCGTGACCGCGCTCGAGATGGAAACCGGCGAGGTGATGATCCTCCAGGCCAAGACCACGCTGCTCGCCACCGGCGGGGCCGGCCGCGTCTACCAGGCCAGCACCAACGCCTTCATCAACACCGGTGACGGCATCGGCATGGCGGCGCGCGCGAACATCCCGCTCGAAGACATGGAGTTCTGGCAGTTCCACCCGACCGGTGTCGCCGGCGCCGGCGTGCTGATCACCGAAGGCGTGCGAGGCGAGGGTGGCTACCTGCTGAACAAGTCGGGCGAGCGATTCATGGAGCGCTACGCGCCCAACGCCAAGGACCTCGCCAGCCGCGACGTCGTGGCACGCGCGATGGCCACCGAGATCAAGGAAGGCCGCGGCGCGGGTCCCGACGGTACGTACCTGCTGCTGAAACTCGACCACCTGGGCGCCGAGACGATCAACTCGAAGCTGCCGGGCATTCGCGAGATCGCGCTGAAGTTCGCCAACGTCGATCCGATCAAGGACCCGATCCCGGTCGTGCCGACCTGCCACTACATGATGGGCGGCATCCCGACCAACTACCACGGCCAGGTGGTGGTGCCGCGCGGTGGCAATCCCGAGGTACCGGTGCCCGGCCTGTATGCGGCCGGCGAGGCCGCCTGCGTGTCGGTGCATGGCGCGAACCGTCTCGGCACCAACTCGCTGCTCGACCTGGTGGTGTTCGGCAAGTCGGCCGGCCAGCACATGGCCGATCACGCCCGCTCGAGTCGCAGCCAGCAGGACCTGCCGAAGGACGCCGGCGAGCTGACCGAAGCCAGGCTGGCGCGCCTGGAAGGCCAGAAGGACGGCGAGAAGGTGTCGTCGGTGCTGCGCGACCTGCAGCTGACCATGCAGCTCGACTGCGGCGTGTTCCGTTTCCCCGACAGCATGAAATCGGGCGTGGCGAAGATGCGCGAAGTGGCGAAGCGGTCGCTGGTGACCGAGATCAAGGACAAGAGCAAGGTGTTCAACACCGCGCGCGTCGAGGCCCTCGAGCTCGACAACCTGGTCGAGGTCGCCCTGTCGTCACTGGTGTCGGCGGAGGCGCGCACCGAATCGCGTGGCGCGCACGACCGCAGCGATTTCCCGGTGCGCGACGACGCAAACTGGATCAAGCACACCCTGTGGTTCAAGGAAGACGACCGGCTCGAGTACAAGCCGGTGCACGACAAGCCGCTGACGGTCGATTCGTTCGAGCCGAAGGCACGGGTCTACTGATCTTCCAGGGCATGCAACGACAAGGCACTGCACGATGAAATTCTCTGTTTTCCGCTACAACCCCGAAGTCGACGAAAAGCCGTACATGCAGAGCTACGACATCCCGCTCGAGCCTGGCGACCGGATGCTGCTCGACGCGATCGTGCGCATCAAGCAGCATGACGACTCGCTGTCGCTGCGCCGGTCCTGCCGCGAAGGCGTCTGCGGCTCGGATGCGATGAACATCAACGGCAAGAACGGCCTGGCCTGCATCACGCCGCTCGACTCCCTCAAGGAGCCGGTGGTGCTCAAGCCGTTGCCCGGCCTGCCGGTGATCCGCGACCTGATCGTCGACATGTCGCAGTTCTTCAAGCAGTACCACTCGGTGAAGCCGTACCTGATCAACGAGAACCAGCCGCCCGAGACCGAGCGGCTGCAGTCGCCCGAAGAGCGCGAAGAACTCGATGGCCTCTACGAGTGCATCCTGTGCGCCTGCTGTTCCACCTCCTGCCCGTCGTTCTGGTGGAACCCGGACAAGTTCGTCGGTCCGGCTGGCCTGTTGCAGGCCTACCGGTTCCTGGCCGACAGCCGTGACGAGGCCACCTCTGAGCGCCTGGACAACCTGGAAGACCCGTACCGGCTGTTCCGCTGCCACACGATCATGAACTGCGTCGACGTCTGCCCGAAAGGCCTCAATCCGACGCGCGCGATCGGCAAGATCAAGCAGCTTATGGTGCGGAGGATGGTCTAGCCATGGTCCAGACCGAGGTCGCCCGGATTCAGGAAAATCGGTTACGCTGGCACTGCCGTCGAGGCCTTCTCGAGCTCGACCTCGTGTTGCAGCGGTTCATGGACAATCGCTATGCTTCGATGAAGGCGGCGGATGTCGAGCTGCTGAAGGAACTGCTCGACTACCCCGACCAGGACCTGTGGGACATGATCATCGGTCGGCTTCAGCCAGCCGACAAGCGGGTCACCCCGGTACTGGAAATGTTGCGCGCGGCTTGACCGCGCGTTTTTGTATTCGTGCCTGCCTGAACCAGCCCCTGGCGCAACGACGCCACGGCAGTGCACGATCTTGATCTGGAGAACCTGATGGACAGCAAAGCCAAGGCAACCCTCTCGTTCAGCGACGGTCGTCCGTCGGTCGACTTCCCGATGTACGGCGGGACGATCGGCCCCGACGTGATCGACGTGCGGTCGCTCTACGCAAAGACCGGTGCCTTCACCTACGACCCCGGCTTCATGTCGACTGCGTCGTGCAAGTCGCAGATCACCTATATCGACGGTGACGAAGGCGTGCTGCAGCATCGCGGCTATCCGATCGAGCAGCTGGTCGAGAACTGCGACCTGCTCGAGGTCGCATACCTGATCATGAAGGGCGAGCTGCCGAACGCGAAAGAGAAGAAGGAGTTCGACACCACCGTCACCATGCACACGATGGTGCACGAGCAGATGGCGCGCTTCTACCAGGGCTTCCGCCGCGATGCGCACCCGATGTCGGTGCTCTGCGGCGTGGTCGGCGGCATGGCCGCGTTCTACCACGACTCGATCGACATCAACGACCCGAAGAGCCGGATGATCTCCGAGTTCCGGCTGATCGCGAAGATGCCCACGATCGTCGCGATGACCTACAAGTACAACGTCGGTCAGCCGTTCATGTACCCGCGCAACGACCTCGGCTATGTCGAGAACTTCATGCGCATGATGTTCGGCGTGCCCTGCGAGGACTACACGCCCAACCCGGTGCTGGTGCGCGCGCTCGAGAAGATCCTGATCCTGCACGTCGACCATGAGCAGAACGCGTCGACCTCGACCGTGCGCCTTGCCGGCTCGTCGGGCGCGAACCCGTTTGCCTGCATCGCGGCCGGCATCGCCAGCCTCTGGGGCCCGGCACACGGTGGTGCAAACGAAGCCGTGCTGAAGATGCTCGACGAGATCGGTGACGTGTCGAACATCGACAAGTTCATCCAGCGCGCCAAGGACCCGGCGGAGGCCTCGAAGCTGATGGGCTTCGGCCACCGCGTCTACAAGAACTACGACCCGCGCGCCCGGCTGATTCAGGGCGCCTGCCATGACGTGCTCGCCGAGCTGGGCCTGGAAGACAACAAGATGTTCAAGCTGGCGATGGCGCTCGAGAAGGTCGCGCTGGAAGACGAATACTTCGTCAAGCGCAAGCTGTTCCCGAACGTCGATTTCTACTCGGGCATCGTGTACAAGGCGCTCGGCATTCCGGTGTCCATGTTCACCGCGCTGTTCGCCCTGTCGCGCACCATTGGCTGGATCGCACAGTGGAACGAGATGATCGAGGACCCGGACCAGAAGATCGGCCGTCCGCGTCAGCTGTTCCTGGGCGAGACCTCGCGCACGCTTAAGCCGCTGGCCGAGCGTCGTTGATCTTGTGGTCGAGCCGGGGGCCGAGTGCGCCCGGCCCGGCCAGCCCGTAAACAGACAGGACCTTTCCTGATGATGCAAGAGATGTTCGGCAACTCCTACCTGTTCGGCTCCAACGCGCCGTTCATCGAGGAGCTCTACGATGCCTACCTGGCCGACCCCGCGTCGGTCGATGGCACCTGGCGGCAGTACTTCGACGCGCTCCAGCGCACGGGCAACGGCCCGGACGTATCGCACGAGCAGGTGCGCGCGAAGTTCGCCGAGATGGCAAAGCGCAGCCCCTACCAGGCGGCGGCGTCCACCGGCATCAGCGCCGAGGCGGCGCTGAAGCAGGTGGCGGTGCTGCAGCTGATCGGGGCCTACCGGTTCCTCGGCGTGCGGCATGCGGAGATCGACCCGCTGAAACGCCAGGAGAAGCCGTACATCCAGGAACTCGACCCGTCGTTCTACGGGCTGTCCGATGCGGACATGGAGACCGAGTTCAACACCGGGTCGCTGGTCGGGCCGCAGCACGCGACGCTGCGCCAGATCCTCACCCATGTGCGCGAGACCTACTGCGGCTCCATCGGCTTCGAGTACATGTACATCTCGGATCCGGCGCAGAAGAAGTGGATCCAGCAGCGCTTCGAGAGCATCCACTCGAAGCCCTCCTACGATGCGGCGTTCAAGCAGAACATCCTCGAGCGGCTGACCGCCGCCGAGACACTCGAGAAGTACCTGCACACGAAGTACGTCGGGCAGACGCGTTTCTCGCTGGAAGGCGGCGAGACGCTGATCCCGATGCTCGACATCCTGCTGCAGCGTGCAGGCGCGCAGGGCGTCAAGGAATCGGTCATCGGCATGGCCCACCGCGGCCGGCTGAACGTGCTGGTGAACACGCTCGGCAAGATGCCGAAGGACCTGTTCGCCGAGTTCGAAGGCAAGATCGACGAAGCCATCCTGTACGGCGACGTGATCTACCACGACGGCTTCTCGAGCGACATCACCACCCCGGGCGGCCCGATGCACCTGGCGCTCGCGTTCAACCCGTCGCACCTCGAGATCGTCAACCCGGTGGTCACCGGTTCGGTCCGGGCGCGCCAGCATCGCCGCGGCGACAAGCTCGGCCGCGAAGTGATGCCGATCCTGATCCATGGCGATGCCTCGTACGCGGGGCAGGGCGTGGTGATGGAGACGCTCAACCTGTCCCAGACCCGCGGCTTCGGCACCGGCGGGACGATGCACCTGATCATCAACAACCAGATCGGCTTCACCATCTCAGACCCTCGCGATTCGCGCTCGTCGCTCTACTGCAGCGACGTGTCGAAGATGATCGAGGCACCGATCTTCCACGTGAACGCGGACGACCCCGAGGCGGTCGCTCTGGTGATCGAGGCCGCACTCGACTTCCGGATGGAGTTCCGCAAGGACGTCGTGGTCGACATGGTCTGCTACCGCCGGCCCGGCCACAACGAGCAGGACGAGCCGATGGTCACCCAGCCGCTGATGTACAAGGTGATCGGCAAGAAGGCGGGCACGCGCAAGCTCTACGCCGACAAGCTCGCCGCCGAAGGCGTGGTCACCGACAGCGTGGCCAGCGAGCTGATCAGCACCTATCGCACCGCGATGGATGGCGGCTACCACACCAACAAGACGGTGCTCTCCAACTTCAAGCCCCCGTATGCGCCCAACTGGGAGCAGTTCAAGGGCACGAAGTGGAACGAGAACGACAACACCCAGATCCCGCTCGAGACCCTCAAGGAACTGGGGCGCCTGGTGTCGAAGGTGCCGGACGACTTCAAGCTGCACCCGCGCGTGCAGAAGATCATGGAAGACCGTCGGCTGATGGCCGAGGGCAGCATCCCCCTCGACTGGGGCATGGCCGAGACGCTGGCCTACGCGTCGCTGCTCAAGGACGGCTTCGCGATCCGCATGTCCGGACAGGACGCGGGGCGCGGCACCTTCTTCCACCGCCATGCAGTGCTGCACGACCAGAACCGCGAGCGCTGGGATTCCGGCACGTACATCCCGCTGCAGAACCTGTTCCCCGGCCAGCCCGACTTCACCGTGATCGACTCGTTGCTGTCGGAAGAGGCCGTGCTCGGCTTCGAGTACGGCTACTCGTCGACCGAGCCGAACGAGCTGGTGATCTGGGAAGCGCAGTACGGTGACTTCGTCAACGGCGCGCAGGTCGTCA
>JBIITW010000059.1:0-22481 GCA_044340265.1 Burkholderiales bacterium
GGTCGGATCGAACTGATGTTCGCCAACGTGGTCGGCGCATTGCCGCACATCAAGGCGGGAAAGCTGCGTGCGATCGCGGTGTCGTCGGCGAAGCGTTCCAGCGCGCTGCCCGAGATCCCGAGCGTCGGCCAGACCATAAAGGGTTTCGACATGACCGCCTGGATGGGCCTGTTTGGCCCGGCCAACACGCCGAAGGACATCGTCACCCGCGTCAGCAGCGAAGTCTCGCGCATCGTGCAGCTCCCCGATGTGCGAACGCGCATGCTCGGCCAGGGTGCCGAGCCGGTCGGCGGCACGCCGCAGGACCTCGCCGACCTGATGGCGCGCGAGACTGCGCTCTACGCGAAGATCATCAAGACGTCCGGCATACAGGCGGAATGATGCCGGTGCTCAACCGTCGATCTTGATCCCGGCGCTGCGCACGATGCGCGAGAACACGTCGATCTCGTTGCGAATGGCAGCGCCGTACTGTTCGGGATTGTCGAGCAGCGGTTCGAAACCCTGCGCGAGCATGCGCTTGCGCAGGTCGTCGCTCTTCACCGCGGCGACGATCGTCGCGTGCACCCGCTGCACGATGTCGCGCGAGACCCCGGCCGGGCCGACCAGCCCGTAGCGCCCGTCCACCGGCGGCACCTTGAGTCCCTGCTCGACCAGCGTCGGCAGGTCGGGTGCGAAGGTCGAACGTTGTGCACCGGCCGCGGCTATCAGGCGCAGCTTCCCGGCCTTCGCGAACGGCTCGGCGGCGGGCAACGCGACCACCAGCAGGTCGGTTTCGCCACTGATCAGCGCGGTCAGCGAAGGCCCGGCACCCTTGTAGGGCACGTGCAGCATTTTCGTGCCGGTCGCGCCGAGCAGGATCTCGGTGGCCAGGTGGCCGATGGTCGCCGCGCCCGACGAGGCATAGGCAAGGAACCCGGGCTTCGCGCGGGCGATCGCGATCAGCTCGGTGATGCCCTTTGCCGGCACCCGCGGATTCACCGCGACCACATAGGCGGTCATCGCCATGCTGCCCATCGGCACCAGGTCCTTCACCGGGTCGTAACCCACCCTGGGCTGCATCAGCGGACCGATGACCAGGCTCGAGTTGTTGCCGACGCCGAGCGTGTAGCCGTCCGCCGTCGACCGTGCCACCACTTCCATGCCGGTGGTCGCGCCCGCCCCCGGACGGTTCTCGACGATCACCGGCTGCGCCCACAGCTCACCGAGCTTCGGGCCGACCAGGCGCACGATCAGGTCGTTCGGCCCGCCGGGGGCGAACGGCACGATGATGCGTACCGGCTTCACCGGGAACGGCGGGGCGGCCTGGGTCTGGGTCTGAGCCTGGGCCTGGGCCTGGGCCAGGCTCATCGTCCCAGCGGAGGCCAGCAAGGTACCGACCGCGCCAAAGAGCGCTGCGAACACCGGGGCGGCGGGCACGCTCACTGCTCGACCTTCACGCCGGCCTGCTTCACCAGTTTCGCGTACTTGTCGAGGTCGCGGTTGAAGAACTGCACGAACTCGCTGCCGCCCAGGAACACAGGGTCCGCGCCGTCGCGCTCCAGTGCCGCGCGCACGCTGGCCGAACCATGCGACCGGCGCACTTCGGCCACCAGCCGCTCCTGGATCGGTGCCGGCGTGCCACCCGGCGCAAAGATGCCGTACCAGATATCCATCGAATAGCCGGGGAAGGTGACCGCGACCGGATCGATGCCGGGCAGCGTCTTCGCCGGCTTCGGCGTGGTCACCGCGAGCGCACGCAGGCGCCCGGCGCGCACCAGCGGCAGCGCACTGGGTGCGGTGGTGATGCCCATGTCGAGGTCGCCGCCCATCAGCGCGGTCATCATCGGCACGGCGCCCTTGTACGGGATGTGCGTCATGTCGATGCCGGCCGACAGCCGCAACAGCTCGCCCGACAGGTGTCCGCTGGTGCCCGCGCCATTGGTACCGAAGTTCAGGCCGCCCTTCGTGCGCTTCGCCCAGGCGACCAGGTCCTTCATGTTCTTCATCGGCAGCGAGGGATGGACCAGCACCACCAGGGGCGCGCTCGCCACCAGGGCTACCGGCGCGATGTCGGTGCGCACGTTGTAGGTGAGCTTCTGGTAGAGCGCTGCATTGATCACCAGCGAATTCGAGGTGAGCATGATCGTGTAGCCGTCGGGCGCGGCCTTGGCGGTGGCTTCGGCGCCGAGGTTGCCGCCGGCACCCGCGCGGTTTTCCACCGTGATCGGCTGGCCCAGCCCTTCGGACATCTGCGCCGCGAAGGTACGCGCCAGCTGGTCCGTGCCGCCGCCGGGCGGGAACGGCGCGATCATGCGCAGGGCGCGGGTCGGATACGACGCCGAAGCCGATTGCGCGAGCGCCGGTGCTGCAATGACACACCCGGAAAGCGCGGCAATGGTGGCGGCAAGCAGACGGGGACGGGCACGCGTCGTCGTTGTCGATGTGATGAACATGTAGGCTCCTCCTCAGGACCCCGGATGGTAAGGCGAGTCGGGGGCAGAATGTCGCTTCACCCAGCAGCCGGAGCCGCCTGATGACCACGCCCGAGATCGACCTTCGCAGTGATACCGTCACCCGTCCGACACCCGAGATGCTGGCGGCGATGGCCCATGCCAGCCTGGGCGACGACTCGCGCGACGGCGACCCGACCGTCGAACGGCTGGAGGACCTGGCGGCCCTGCGCTGCGGCAAGCAGGCCGGCCTGTTCCTGCCATCGGGCACCATGGCCAACCTGGTCGCGATCCTGGCCCATACCGGCCGCGCCGGCGAAGTGCTGATGGAGGCGACCTCGCACACCCTCACTTCCGAGCTGGGCGGCATCGGCGCCTTGGCCGGATTGCTTACCCGTCCGCTGCCCGGACACCGTGGCGCTCCGGACTTCGACGCCTTGCGGGCCGCCGTCCGGCGCCCGGGCATCGGCCGCAGCAAAGTGGGCACGGCGCTGATCCAGCTGGAAACCTCGCACAACCATGCCGGTGGTGCGGTGCTGCCGCTGGCGCAGATGGCCGCCATCCGTGGACTGTCGCTGCAGCATAACGTGCCGGTCCATGTCGATGGCGCCCGGCTGTTCAATGCTGCAACTGCGCTCGGCGTCGGCGTCGACGTGATCGCGCAGCATGCCGACTCGGTGAACTTCTGCCTGTCGAAAGGATTGTCGGCACCGATCGGCTCGATGCTCTGCGGAAGCTCGGAATTCATCGAGAATGCAAGGGGTTACCGACGCATGGTCGGCGGCAACCTGCGCCAGGCCGGGCCGCTGGCGGCGGCCGGGATCATCGCCATCGAAAAGATGTCGCTGCGCCTGGCCGAGGACCATGCCACGGCACGACAGCTGGCCAGCGGGCTGGCCGAGCTCGACGCCGGTCTGGTCGACCCTGCAGCAATCGAGACCAACATCATCCGCATCGACGTGTCGAAAAGCGCGCTGGACGCCGAGGCCTGGGAGCGCCAGCTGGGCGCCGCGGGAATCCGGGTCGGCGCCTATGGCGCGGAAAGGCAGCTCAGGCTGGTCACGCATCGCCATGTCGATGCTGCAGCAATCGACCGCGTGCTGCAGGAAGTCCGGAAAATGCTGCGGCGCTGAATGCGTGTGCTAAAGGATCCGGCCGAACCAGAGCATCGACAACCCTGCAGCAATCGCCATCGAAAACGCCCCGATCGCGACGAACAGGGCAGTGACTTCGGTCAGCGTCTGCTTGTCGAAAGTGAGCGTGCGCGACAGGCCGCGGTAGATCTCGCTCAGTTCCTTCGCGTTTGCTGCGCGGAAATACTCGCCTTCCGTGGCTGCAGCAATCTTCTTCAATGCGGCCTCGTCCAGGCGCACCCGCATCGACCAGCCCTCGGCAGTGAGCGTGATTCCCTCGGGCGTGCCCATGCCGACGGTGAAGATCCGCACGCCACGTTCGGCCGCCAGCTGGACCACCTTCATCACGTCCGGCCCGGTATTGCTCTGTCCGTCGGACAGCAGCACGATGGCCGCCTGGCCGTTCGATCCGGGCTCGACCGGTTCGAAGACCGGCGCGTCGGCCTTCTTCCGCCACCAGAGTTCCTTGCCCGGGGTCGCGTCGCCGGCCCGCGGGCCATTGATGATCTCGTCCGCATTGATGCCCGTATGCGGCATCAGGGTGACCAGCGAAATGAGCAGCCCGCTGCCGATGGCGGTTCCACGCTGCAGCTGGATCCGTTCGAGCGCCTGCATCAGCTCCTCGCGGTTCCGTGTCGGCGCCTGGGTCAGGGCCGCCGTCCCGGCGACCGCGACGATGCCCACCCGCACATGCGCGGGCTGGTCGGCGATGAACGCTTTTGCTGCATCCTGTGCTGCAGCAATCCGGTTCGGCTTGAGGTCGGTTGCGCGCATGCTGCCGGATACGTCCATCGCGAGGATCACCGTCTCCATCCGGGTCGGCAGCGGCACGATCGCCTGCGGCCGGGCGATCGCGAGGATCAGCGCGGCGAGTGCGACGATCCAGAGCAGGCGCGGGATCCGTTCGCGCCAGCGACTGGCCGGGATGCCTGCGCCTGCAGCATCGACCGGTTCCAGCAACGAACCGGCCGAAGCCGAGTTGCGGCGACGCGCGTCGAACCAGGCATGCGCGACGGCCAGCAGCGGAACGAGCAGCAGCAGCCACAACAGGCGCGGCCACTGGAATGTCAGCCAGGCGCCTGTGCCGGCACCCGACAACCAGGCGGGCCAGAGCGAGGAAAGATCGGGCATCGGGCGGCTGGCCGTCAGCGCGGTGCAGCAAACGCAGGGCCGCCCGCCCGCGCGGCCTTCGCCCGCTGCATCGCGCGGTTGGCGACGCTGCCGGCCGCCAGCTGGCTGCGCCGCTTGCGCGCATCGACGAAGCGCAGCAATGCCTCGTCGATCGGCTCGCCGGTGGCCAGCTCCAGGCAGTCGACGCCCAGCCGCGACAGCGTCTCGCGCAGCACCGCCTCGCGCGCCTGGGCGACCTGCGCAAAGCGGCGGCGGAACGCCTTGTCGTGGGTATCCACGAACAGCTGCTCGCCACTTTCCGCATCCTGCATCACCACCAGCCCGAGGTCGGGCAGCGCCATCTCGAGCGGATCGAACAGCCGCACCGCCACCACCTCGTGGCGCCGCGCCAGCAGGTCGAGCGCACCCGCCCATTCGCCTTCGCTGATGAAATCCGAGACCAGGAACACCACCGATCGGCGCCGGATGCCCTGTTGCGCATGACGGATCAGTTGCGTCAGGTCGGTATGCATTCCCGGCGCAGGGGCAGGCGGCGTTGCCGTCATCAGCCGGTCGAGCAGGTGCAGGACATGCCGACGGCCACTGCGCGCCGGCAGCACCGAGATCGCCTCGCCGTCGGCCGAAGCCCCGCCGTAGATCATGCCACCGACCCGATTACCATACCGCGTCAGCAGACGCGCCACGATTCCAGTGAACTCTGCCGAAAGCAGGCGCTTACGTACACCTGACGAACCGAAGTCGACCGAGCCGGTGAGATCGAGCAGGAACCAGGCATCGACCTGCCGGTCCTCCTGGAACTCGCGCACATGCGGCACCTGCAACCGGGCTGTCACATTCCAGTCTATATGGCGCACATCGTCCTGCGGGTGGTATTCCCGCAAGTCCGCCAGATCGAGCCCGAACCCCCGGAACAGCGTCCGATAGTCCCCCTGCAGCAACCCGTCCAGCCGCCGCAGCACCGTCCACTCCAGCCGCCGCATCAACGCCTCCGGCGACGAATAATCCGGGTCAGAGACGATTTTCCGCGCCGGTTTCCCGGCACTGGCCGCCGCAACTTCCCCGCGCGCGCGCCCGCCTTTCCGGGTGTCGGTGCCGGTGCCGGGCGCCGCTGACGGCGGACTGGCCCGGATTTCCGGAGGATCAGGCTTCCGTCGGAGCCAGCTGAACATGGGTGGCCAGCGGTTTGTCGGGCGCGGGGATCGCCTGCAGGATCTTCATCACCAGGTCGTCGGCGGTCACGCCATCCGACAGGGCTTCGTAGGACAGGGTCACCCGGTGCCGGAGTACGTCGGGCACCAGGTCGACCACATCCTCCGGCAACACGTAATCGCGGCCTCGCATGAAAGCAAGTGCTCGCCCCCCTTCGATCAGGTTGATCGTCGCGCGCGGGCTGGCACCGAAGGTGATGTAGCGCGCGATGTCCGCCACGCCGTACTGGTCCGGACGCCGGGTGGCCGCGACCAGCTTCACCACATAGGAGATGATCCCCGGATCGACATAGAGTTTCCGGCAGCGCGCCTGCAGCGCCGCGAGCTGCTCGGTCGAGGCCACCGCCGCAACCGCCACCGCCGGCCCGGTCACCCGCTGCGCGATGACGAACTCCTCCTCCTCCGACGGGTAATCGACCACCACCTTCATCATGAAGCGGTCGACCTGCGCCTCCGGCAGCGGATAGGTGCCCTCGGTCTCGATCGGGTTCTGCGTCGCCATCACCAGGAACGGCTGCGGCACCTTGTGCGATTCACCGGCAATGGTGACCTGGCGCTCCTGCATCACTTCCAGCAGCGCACTCTGCACCTTCGCCGGTGCCCGGTTGATCTCGTCGGCCAGCAGCAGGTTGCAGAACACCGGCCCGAGCACGGTGCTGAACTCGCCCGACTTCTGGTTGTACATCCGCGTCCCGACCAGGTCGGCCGGCAGCAGGTCGGGCGTGAACTGGATGCGCTTGAACGACCCGCGCACCGTCTTCGCCAGCGTGTTCACGGTCAGCGTCTTGGCCAGCCCCGGCACCCCCTCGACCAGCAGGTGCCCCTGCGCGAGGATCGCGACCAGCACCCGCTCGAGGAAATGGTCCTGTCCGACCACCACCCGCTTCACCTCGAACAGCACCCGCTCCATCAGCGCGGCCGTGTCATCGCCGCGGCCGAAGCCCGTGCCCGCCGCTGTCGCTGTCCCTGTCGCTGTCCCTGTCGCTGCCCCTGCCGCCGACTCATCCATGCATCCCACCTTCCCCGTTCGACCGATGCACCCTCAGAACGGCGGGATGCCGACCGCCCCGCCTGCCGCCTCGATCGTCGTCGCAAAACTGATGCCGATGAACGTCCCGGAACGGTTCGGACTGAGGATCGCCGTCACGATTCCGACCACTTCACCGTCCATCGTGACCAGTGGTCCACCCGAGTTCCCCGGATTGGCCGCCGCGTCGAACTGGATCAGCCGCGTAAGTACGCGCTTACCCTTCGAGGTGAATTCACGATTCAACCCGGAAACGATACCGGCCGATACCGATGGCCCGATGCCGAACGGAAAGCCGACTGCCACCACCTCGTCGCCCGGCCGCAGGTTGGCGGTCGAGCCGAGCGTCGCCGCCGGCAGGTCGTCCGGGATCTTCTTCGCCCGCAACACCGCGAGGTCGTTCTCCGGCCAGGCCCTGACCAGCACCGCCTCGGACTCGGTCCCGTCATGGAAGATCACCGTGATCCGCTTCGACCCGGCCACCACATGCAGGTTGGTCAGGATCACGCCGTCGTCGACGATCACCACGCCCGATCCTGTGCTGCGTCCGGCCGACCCCGGCAGCTCGTCGCCCGGCAGGTCTCCGTCCCGCCCGCCCCTGGCCTGCCCGCGCGCCGACTTTGACGCGCCCTTGCGCGCCGGACCTTCGCCGGCGCCTGGCTGCGTCTTCCCGGTGCCGTCGTTCAACTCGCCGGCGGTTATCGCCGGCGCCTCGTCGGGATGGCCAAGGACAAGCACCACCGACTGTCGAACCGCCTCGGCTGCCTTTGCAGCGCGCGACGGGATCGGCTTGCTGTCGAGCGTATGCAGCACCGCCCTGTCGATGTCTTCCTGGGTCAGGACCTGCGCCGGAGGCTGCAGCGCATCACGCGCGACCATCACCGCCAGCGCGATCAGCACGCCACCGAGCACCAGCGCGGTGCGTTCATGCCGCGTGAACAGCCGCGCGAGCCGGCCACTCGGGCCCGGTAGCGTCGCGACGGTCGGCGTCGCCGGCGTCTGGGGTGCCGCGCGCGCCTGGCGTGCCATGGGCGTCATGGACCCCGAAGCCCGGGCGGGGCCACCAGCCTGCACTGCTCCCCTCCCGGCGTCACCACGGGAACGGTCAGCGCTGCTGTATAGGCCGGTACGTCGCATTCGGGCGCGTCCAGTGAGTACTGCGAAAAAAGACGTTATCACGCCAGCCACTCGCCGCACTATCCCCGCGGGGCGTCCACGATGATGCTCGACGAGCGAACGCATCGCCCATCTTTCGAAGCGCGCGTCACCAGTGCTATAAGCGAGGGGCGTACCAGCGATGCGTTCCGTTTGGAAATAGTCTGTCTCGCGTGGAGCATCGATGCGATTTCTCTGGCCCGACCTGCTCTGGTTGATGCTGCTGGTGCCCGTCCTGGCCGGCGCCTACATATATGTATTGCGCCGTCGCCGGCGCAGTGCGGTGCGCTATGCAAGCCTGTCGCTGGTGCGGGGCGCGCTCGGTCCCGGCCAGAAGATCCGCCGCCACCTGCCGCCCGCGCTGCTGCTCGCCGGCCTCGCGCTCGCCCTGTTCGCGATCGCGCGCCCGATGGCCACGATCACGCTGCCGTCCGAATACACCACCCTGGTGCTCGCGATCGATGTCTCGCGCAGCATGCGCGCCGCCGATGTCGCGCCCGACCGGATCACCGCCGCGCAGGAAGCGGCGAAGGCGTTCATCGAGAGCCTGCCGCGCAACGTTCGCCTGGGCATCGCCACCTTCGCCGGCACCGCCGCGGTGGTGCAGGTGCCGACCGAGAACCGCGAGGACATGATCGCGGCGATCGATCGTTTCGAACTGCAGCGCGGCACCGCCACCGGCAGCGGCCTGCTGGTCGCCCTGTCCATCCTGTTCCCCGACGACGGCATCGACCTCGAGTCCGCGGTCTTCGGCTCCGGCTTCTCGCGCAGCAACCGCGGCGGCGCCCAGGGTGACACCCAGGGCGACACCCAGGGCACCCGCGCGAACGGCGGCACGCCCATCGACCGCAAGGCCGCCGCGCAACCGCAGGCAACGAAGCGGCCGATGCCGGTCGGTTCATACAAGAGTGGCGCGATCATCCTGATGTCCGACGGTCGCCGCACCACCGGCCCCGATCCGGTCGAAGCCGCGAAGCGGGCTGCCGAGCGCGGGGTCAAGGTGCACACGGTCGCCTTCGGCAGCAAGGATGGTGCACCGATCTCGGTCGGTGGCTGGTCGTTCTACGCGATGGTCGATGAAGAGGCGCTGAAGCAGGTCGCGAAGATCACCGGCGGCCAGTTCTTCCAGGCTTCGAGCGGCGAAGAGTTGAAGAAGATCTACGAGAACCTCGGCACCGAGTTCGCCCTCGAGCGGCGCGACACCGAAGTCAGCGCGCTGTTCGCCGCGGTCGCGCTGCTGCTGCTGGTGGTCTCGGGCGTGCTGTCGGTGCTCTGGTTCCACCGGCCGATGCCGCGATCGACGAACGCGGCGACGCGACCGGCGCCGGCGGCGTAACGGCTGCCGTCCCTGCTAAAGTGATGCCTCGACAACACAGGAGCCTCGCCCGATGAACGATTCCCGCGCAACGAAGTCTGCACCAGGGGGCGCTTCACCGGCCGACGCGGCGAGGCTGCGCAATCCCGCGCTCGAGCGGATGCAGGCCGGCCATCCTGCGCTGATCGCGACCGTGCGCGATGCGCGGTCCGGCGACATCGCGCGCATGCTGAAGGTCTGCGGCTTCGACATCGCCGTAATCGACCTCGAGCACAATGCGCTTCCTGCCGATGCCGTGCACGAGATCTGCATGACCTCGATCGACATCGGCCTCACGCCCATCGTGCGCGTGCCCGACCATGCGCCGGGGCCGATCAGCCAGGCACTCGCGCATGCCGCGATGGGTGTCCTGGTGCCGCATGTCAGCACGGCCGAAGAGGCGAAGGCCATCGCCCACGCAGCCCGCTTCGCACCGGCCGGGCATCGCGCGGTGGCGCCGCTGTTCCCGCAGTTCGGCTACCGCTCGATCGACAAGGCGCAGAGCATCGCCGAGATCGAGGCGGCGACGATGGTGATGCTGCTGATCGAGACGCCCGAAGGCATCGAGAACGTCGACGCCATCGCAGCCGTACCCGGCATCGACGTGCTGTTCCTCGGCAGCGCCGACCTCGGCCAGTCGATGGGCCTGACCGGCCAGTACACGCACCCCGCCTTCGAGAAGGCCGAGCTCAGGCTGATCGAGGCCTGCCGCAGGCACGGGCGCATCCCCGGCATCGGCGGCATCACCCGGCCCGAGCAGTATGAACGCGCGCTGAAGGCCGGGATGCTGTGCATCTCGGCCGGCACCGACACCGGCTACCTGATGGCGGGCGCGGCCCAGCAGGCGATCATGGTGCGCGCGTTGTTCCCGCGCGCGGGCTGAGCAGCGCCGTCCATTGTCGAGCCGGACTCAGTTCGGCTTGATGCCCGCCTTGCGGATCACCCGGGTGAACACCTCGAGGTCGTCGCGGATCGACTTCGCGTACTGCTCGGGCGTATCGCCGACCGGGTCGTAGCCGAGCGTCTCGAAGCGCTGCCGCACGTCCGTCGCGCGGACCGTCTGCACCACCGCCTTGTTCAGGCGGCTGATGATCTCGGGCGTGAGGCCGCTCGGACCGACCACGCCGAACCTGCCATCGAACGGCGGCACCTTCAGGCCCAGTTCGGTCAGCGTCGGGATGTCCGGAGCCGCGGTCGGCCGCCGACTGCCCATCGCGGCGAGCACGCGAAGACGACCATCCTTCACGCCGCCGATCACCGGTCCGAGGTCTGCCACCATCATGTCGATCTCGCCAGCCACGACGCCGGCCAGTGCCGGCCCGGTGCCCTTGTACGGCACGTGCAGCAGCGACAGCCCGGTGGCCAGGGCGAGCAGTTCGCCGCCGATATGCGAAGCGGCACCGCTGCCGGAAGAGCCGAAGGACAGGAAGGTCGGCTTGCCCTTGCCCAGCCGGATCAGGTCCGTGATCGATTTCGCCGGGACCCGCGGATTGATCGTGACCACATAGGGTGTGATCACGACCGTGGAGATCGGCGCGAAATCCTTGACCGGATCGTAGGCGACCTTGGTGTACAGCGCAGGCGCGAAGGTGAGGCTGCTCGCGCCGCCCATCAGCAGCGTGTAGCCGTCCGGAGCGGCACGCGCACCGGCCTCGGTGCCGATCATGCCGCCGGCGCCGCCACGGTTCTCGATGACGATCGTCTGGCCGAGCGCGTCGCCCATCCGGGGCTGGATGGTGCGCGCGATGATGTCGGCCGGGCCGCCGGGCGCGAACGCTACGATCAGGCGGATCGGCTTGGAGGGGTAGCTGCCCGGCTGCGCCAGCGCCACCGACGCCATCAGTGCGCCTCCGCACGCAGTGAGACCGGCTGCGAAGCGACGACTCCGGCCGGGCTGCCTGGCCGGTGCGCGATCCACCGCGCGACCCGCCGTACGACCCACTGCGGCACTCACCGCGGTACTCATCGCGGTACTCACCGATCCCTGCAGCGTGGCATTCGCAATCAGTAGCATCGTGACTGGCTCCGTTCAATTGGCGTAGGCCTTTCGAAGCAAACTCCGTGCCGTCGGTCGTTCCTGCTCAGTCGTTCCTTCTCAGTCGTCCTTGCTCATGCGCGCCACGATCTCGAGAAATCGCGTTCGCTGCGGCGTCTCCGGACGACTTGCGGGATGCACCAGGAACACCCTGCTGCCCAGTGTACCCGCCCGCACCGAGAGCGTGTGCCAGGCGATGTCCGGAGCCTGTATGGCACGCAGAGAGGCCGGCAGGATGGCCAGCCCCATGCCGGTGGCGACAAGGCTCAGGATGGTCGGTGCTTCGTTCGCCGCCTGCACCAGCCGCGGCATGAAGCCGGCGCGCTCACAGAGCTCGTAGACCTGTTCGTAGAAGCTCGACCCGCGGCCGCGCGGCCGGAGGATGAAAGGCTCATCGGCGAGCGACGCCAGCGGCACCGGCTGTCGCCGCCTGCCTGCCCAGCTGGCGTGGGCGGCGAGCATCAGCTTGTCCTCGACCACCGGCAGTGCCTTCACCCCGCGCGGCAGCGGCTGCAAGGCCGAGGGCCGGATCAACCCGAGGTCGAGCGCACCGCGGTTCAGGCCGTCGAGGATCGCCTCGGTGGTCATGAACGACAGCGTGAGGTCGACGGACGGCCACGCGCTGCGGAAGGCGTGCACCGCGCGCGGGAACAGCGGCGTGTAGGCGGCGGTCGCGGTGAACGCGATATGCAGGCGGCCGATCTCGCCGATGCCGATGCGCCGGCCAGCTTCCATCGCGCGGCTGGCCTCGTCGATCACCGCACGCGCATGCTGCAGGAACAGCCGGCCGGCCTCGGTCAGTTCCACGCGGCTGCGGTTGCGGACGAGCAGCGTGACGCCCAGGTCGCGCTCCATGTCCTGGATGTGCTTGCTCAGCGGCGGCTGGCTGATGCACAGCCGGCGCGCGGCCCGGCTGAAGTGCAGCTCTTCCGCGACCGCGATGAAGTACCGGAAGTGTCGAAGTTCCATTTGTGGACGCCCCAGCCTCTTATAGCTTCCGGGAATAACCCGTACCGCCAAATAGTATTTCACACACAGCGCCACGACCCCGAATATCCTCGGTCCACCCCTGCACCGGAGCACCTGCGCGATGTTCACCACCGAAGACAACGAGCTGCTCACGCGCAGCGGACAGGGCACGCCGATGGGCGAGCTGCTGCGGCGCTACTGGATCCCGATGATGATGTGCAGCGAGCTCGCCGAGCCCGACGGGCCGCCGGTGCGCATGCCGCTGCTCGGCGAACGGCTGCTGGCGTTCCGCGACAGCGAGGGCCGCGTCGGGCTGATCGACGAGTTCTGCGCGCATCGCCGCGTGTCGCTCTACTTCGGCCGTAACGAACAGGGCGGGCTGCGCTGCACGTACCACGGCTGGAAGTACGACGTCGACGGCCGCTGCACCGAAGTGCCGTCAGAGGCGGGTACCGGCTTCTGCGAACGGATCAAGCTCAAGGCCTATCCGTGCATCGAGCGCGGCGGCGTGATCTGGACCTACATGGGCCCGCCCGAGCTCAAGCCCGAACCGCCGGCGTTCGAGTGGTGTGACCTGCCGGCCAGCCATGTCTACCTGTCTCGCCGCTGGCAGGAGAGCAACTTCCTGCAGGCGATCGAAGGCGGCATCGATTCGAATCATGTGTCCTGGCTGCACAGCGGCGAGCTCGACACCGACCCGTTGCACCGGAACACCGACGGCGCGAAGTTCGCGCGCTCGCGCAACACGCGCTTCGAGATCATGGAATCCTCCGGCGGGCTGACCATCGGCGTGCGCCGCGATGCGCAACCGGGGCAGGGCTACTGGCGGGTCACGCAGTTCCTGATGCCCTGGTACACGATGATCCCGCCCTACAGCGGTAATGCGCTGAACGGACATGCGTGGGTGCCGATGGACGACGGCAACTGCATGGCGTGGACCATCACCTTCCATCCGACACGTCCGCTGACCAGCGAAGAGCTCGAGGCGATGGCCAACGGCCAGGGCGTCCATGCCGACCTGATCCCGGGCAGCACCCGTCCGCGGGCCAACCGCGACAACGACTACCTGATCGACCGCGAACTGCAGAAGAGCGGCCGCTACTACAACGGCGTGAAGGGCCTCGCCATCCAGGACGCGTCGCTGCAGGAGAGCATGGGGGCGGTCGTCGATCGCAGCCGCGAGAACCTGGTGTCGACCGACAACGCGATCATCTATGCAAGGCGCCGCCTGCTGCGCACCGCGCGCAACCTGGCCAAGCTCGAGCACGTGCCCGGCACCCGGCGTGACGACCTGTATGTACGCTCCTCGTCGTTCCTGCTGCCCGACGACAAGGACTTCAAGCCGGTGATCAGCGAATCGACCGTGGTCCGTCCCGGCGAGCCGTTCGTGGCCGTCTGACATGGCAGACGTTGCCTCGCCGGGCTGGCTGCGGCTGTGCGATGCAGACGAGGTGCGCGAAGGCGCACCGATGCGCTGCGTGATCGATGGTGTCGCCTATGCGGTATTCAGGCTCGAGGACGGCTGCCATGTGCTCGACGACCTGTGCAGCCACGGACCAGGATGGCTGTCCGAAGGCTTCGAGGAGAACGGGCAGGTCGAATGCCCGTTCCATGGCGGACGGTTCGACGTGCGCACCGGTCGGCCGAGTGCCGCGCCATGTACCGAGCCGGTGGCCAGCTGGGCCGCGCGCGAGGAAGACGGCGGGGTGTGGATAAGGCCCGCCGACAGGCGACCGGCCTGACACGCAGGTCCGCCTACAGGATCCGCCCGCGGACCCAGGTCACCACCACCTCGGCCACGATCACCACTACGAAGATCGCCAGCAGCACCACCGCCACGCGGTCCCACTGGAACAGGTTCATCGCGGTGTTCAGCGCGACGCCGATGCCGCCGGCACCGACCAGCCCGAGCACCGCCGACTCACGCACGTTGATGTCCCAGCGAAGCAGCACCAGCGCCCAGAACGCCGGCTTCACCTGCGGCCAGTAGCCGAACACCAGCAGGCTCGGCCATGGCGTGCCGCTCGCCTTCAGCGCCTCGACCGGACCGGGCTGCGCTTCCTCGAGCGCCTCGCCGAGCAGCTTGCCGACGAAGCCGATCGAGCGGAACGCGATCGCCAGCGTGCCGGCCAGCGCACCCGGGCCGAACACCGCGATGAACAGCAGCGCCCAGACCAGCGAATTCACCGAGCGGCTGGTCACCAGCGCCAGCCTGGCCAGGGTGTTCACCGTGCGCGACGGCACCACGTTGTTCGCGGCGAGCAGGCCGAGCGGCACCGCCAGCAGCACCGCGATCACCGTGCCCAGCGTGGCGATGTGAAGCGTCTCGACCAGCGCGTCATGCACCGAGACCGGGTAGTGCGCATAGTCCGGCGGCCACATGCGCACCAGCAGGTCCTGCATCTGTGCCGGCGCATCCCAGAGGAATTCGGGGATCACCTCGACCGTGCCGAGCGACAGCACGAACGCGGCGACCACGAAGAAGTACACCGCGAAGCGCGCCAGCCGCTGGGCGGGCGTGAAGCGTTGCCACTCGCGGCGGATGCCCGAACCGGGCAACGTAGCGCCGGGCAGATCAGCCACCGCGTGGCTCCCTTCCGTCCCGTGCCGCATCCCCGAACACCCGCTTCACCTGATTCGACAGCAGCTCGCACAGGAACACCACCGCGATGATCGCGATCAGGATCGCGCACACCACGTCATAGTCGAAGCGCTGGAACGCGACGAACAGCGGCGCGCCGATGCCGCCTGCGCCGACGATGCCGACCATCGTCGAGTTGCGCACGTTCGAATCGAACTGGTAGGTCGAGAAGCCGATGAAGCGCGCAGCCACCTGCGGCAGCACGCCGAACACGATCACGTTCATGAACGAGGCACCGGTCGCGCGCACCGCCTCGACCTGCTTCAGCGAGATCTCCTCGATCGCCTCGGCGAACAGTTTGGCGATGAAGCCGACCGAGGCGATCACCAGCGCCAGGATGCCGGCCAGCGCCCCGAAGCCGACCGCCTTCACGAAGATGATCGCGACGATCACCGGATGGAAGGTGCGGCAGAGCGCGATCAGCGCGCGCGCCGGCCAGTTGACCCAGGCCGGCATCAGGTTGCGCGCGGCGAGGAAGCCGATCGGCAGCGACAGCAGGATGCCGCCGACCGAGGCGAGCACCGCGATCTCCAGGCTTTCCTTCAGTCCCTTGAGCACCGCCTCCCAGCGCGAGAAGTCGGGCGGGAACATGCGGTCGAAGAAACGTGCGGCCTGCTCGAGGCCGGTGACGAAGCGCGCCCAGGTGAAGTCGAGCAGCGAGGCTGCATATACAACATAGAGGATCGCCGCGAGCCAGCCGATGCGCGCCAGCCAGTCGGGCTCGAAGGCGCGTCGTGACCCGGGCACGGGCTTGCCGCTGCTGCCGCCGCCCGCCAACGCCTCGCTCACGCGAGCCAGCCCTCGCCGCCATAGATCTGCTTCAGGTGCTCGTCGGTCAGCGCCGCGGCCGGCCCGTCGAACACCACGCGCCCGCCCGACATGCCGATGATGCGCGACGCGAACCGTCGTGCGAGCTCGACATCATGCATGTTCACGATCACCGGGATGCCGCGCTGCGCGCACAGCCCGCGCATCAGTTCCATCACCTCGACCGAGGTCTTCGGGTCGAGCGACGAAGTCGGCTCGTCGGCCAGCAGCAGCCGCGGTTCCTGCATCAGCGCACGCGCGATGCCGACCCGCTGCCGCTGTCCGCCGGACAGCGCATCGGCGCGCACCTTCGCGAAGTCGGCCAGCCCGACCGCATCGAGCAGCTCGAACGCCCGGTCGACATCCGCCTGCGGAAAGCGCCGCAGCCAGGCGCGCAGCGCACCGACATGGCCGAGGCGCCCGCACAGCAGGTTCTCGATCACGGTCAGGCGCTCCACCAGGTTGTACTCCTGGAACACCATGCCGATCCGGCGCCGGGCGAGCCGCAGTGACCGGCCGCGCAGCGCAGTGAGGTCTTCGCCGTCGAGCAGTACCTGCCCGCCCGACGGCTCGACCAGCCGGTTCACGCAGCGGATCAGCGTGCTCTTGCCGGTGCCCGACGGACCGATGATCGCGGTGAGGCCGGTGCCCGCGATCGACAGGTCGATCGCATGCAGCACCGGCTTGCCGCGCACATACGACTTCTGCAGTCCGCGCAGTTCGAGGGCCGCGACAGGCGCCGCCCCACTGGCGGCACCGGCAGCGCTACCCGCGGCAGCGACGGTCAAACCCCCCTCACTTCGGCGCCGCCTTGGCCGCAGCCGCCTTCTGCCGCGCCGCCTCTTCCCGCTTGGCCAGCGCATCGAAGGCCTGGCTGCCGAACGACTCGCCGCTGGCCTCGGCCACCTTGCGCACGTCGGCCCATTCCTTCAGGTAGGTGACCGGCACGAACCGGTCGGCGCCGTCGAACGCCTTCTGCATCGGTTCCGGGAAGCGGAAGTCGTAGAAGCACTTCAGCATCTGGTCGCGGAACTTCGGCTCGAGGTCGTGCGCATAGGCGAACGAAGATGTCGGGAACGGATTGCTCTGCCAGATCACCCGGAACTCGCTCTCCTTGATCACGCCGCGGTCGGCCATCCGCTCGTAGACATCCGAGGCCACCGGCGCCGCATCGAAGTCGCCCGAACGCACGCCCAGCACCGACCGGTCATGCCCGCCCGAGAACAGCACCTTGTAGTCCTTGTCCGGCGACACGCCCAGTGCTGGGAACAGCGCGCGCGGCGCGAGGTTGCCCGAGTTGGACGACGGTGAGGTATGCGCGACGCGCTTGCCCTTCAGGTCGGCCATGGTCTTGATCGGGCTGTCGGCGCGCACCAGCAGCAGCAGCCGGTAGTTCTGGAAACCCTTTGCGTTGCCCTTCACCGCGAACGGCACCGCGCCGGCCAGGTTCACCGCGAAGGCGGTCGGCCCGGTCGAGAAGCCACCGACATGCAGCCGGCCCGAGCGCATCGCCTCGACCTGTGCCGCATTGCTCTGCACCTGGAAGAACACCACCCGCTTGCCGGTGCACTTGCCCAGGTAATCAGTGAACGGGCGGAACACGCCCTCGTAGACGGCCGGGTCTTCCACCGGGGTGTAGGTGAAGACGATCGTGTTCGGGGTGCGCAGCCGCTTCGGATCGGTCGGTGTGTCGGCGACCAGGTCCTTGTTGGCATCGCAGTAGTTCGCGTCGAGTTCACCGCGGAACGCGCAGTCGGCGGCCGGCTGCGCGAGGGCGGCGGGGGCGCTGGCGAGCACCGGGAACAGCAGGGCGCCGAGCAGGGCAGTGAAGACCGAGGTGCGGAGCAGGGCGCGGCGCAACGGGCCGGCGCTGGGGGTCGGGGTCATGCGATTCCTCCTGAATGGGATCCGTGGGCGCTGCGGGTGGCGCGCGGCGTAGCTTAACCGGGCCGGGCGCCGACCTCCACCGCCGGGCCGGCCCGGGGATGCAAATCTCCCCTAGGGCCGCCGAATCCCGCATGCTAAATTCTGCAGCATGAACGTCGTCATCCTCGCTGCCGGACAAGGCAAGCGCATGCGCTCCGCGCTGCCGAAGGTGCTGCATCCCCTCGGCGGCATTCCTCTGCTCGGCCATGTGATCGAGCAGGCCCGCCAGCTCGACCCTGTGCGCATCGTGGTGGTCTACGGCCACGGCGGCGAGCAGGTGCCCGACGCCTTCAAGGGCCAGCCCGACCTGCTGTTCGCCCGCCAGGCGCAGCAGCTCGGCACCGGCCATGCCGTGCGCCAGGCGCTGCCGCACCTCGACCGCGCGCATCCGGTGCTGGTGCTCTACGGCGACGTGCCGCTGACGCGTGCGTCCACGCTCGAGCGGATGCGGCTCGCCGACGACAACCAGGTCAAGCTGCTGACGGTACGCATCGACAATCCGACCGGCTACGGACGCATCCTGCGCAACAGCAAGGAAGCGGTGATCGGTGTCGTCGAAGAGAAAGACGCGAACGACAAGCAGCGGCAGATCCGCGAAGTGAACAGCGGCATCCTCTGCCTGCCCGGCATGAAGCTCGGCCAGTGGCTGGCCGACATCGACAACGAGAACGCCCAGGGCGAGTACTACCTGCCCGACGTGATCCGGCTGGCAGTGGCGGACAAGGTACCGGTGGTCACCGAGTCGGCCGACGAGATCTGGGAGACGCTCGGCGTCAACAGCAAGTCGCAGCTCGCCCAGCTCGAACGCATCCACCAGTTCGAGATCGCGCGTGGCCTGCTCGAGGCCGGCGTCACGCTGCTCGACCCGTCGCGCCTGGACGTGCGCGGACAGCTCGCCTGCGGCGTCGACGTGACCATCGACGTCGGCTGCGTGTTCGAAGGCACGGTGAAGCTCGCCGACGGCGTGAGCGTCGGGCCGAACTGCGTGATCCGCAACGCCACCATCGGCGCCGGCACCCGCATCGAGGCGTTCAGCCACATCGACGGCGCGACGGTCGGCGCGCGGGCGCGCATCGGCCCGTATGCCCGGCTGCGTCCGGATGCTGCGCTGGCCGACGAGGTGCACATCGGAAACTTCGTCGAGGTGAAGGCGAGTACCCTGGGCGCGCGCAGCAAGGCCAACCACCTCGCGTATGTCGGCGATTCCACCGTCGGGCGCGACGTGAACATCGGCGCCGGCACCATCACCTGCAACTACGACGGCGCGAACAAGCACCGCACGGTGATCGAGGACAACGTGCACATCGGCTCCGACGTGCAGCTGGTCGCGCCGGTGAAGGTGGGCAAGGGCAGCACCGTCGGCGCCGGCACCACGGTGTGGCAGGACGTGCCGCCGGGCGGGCTGGTGGTGAACCCGAAGCAGCAGCAGCATCGGACTGGGTGGCAGCGGCCGAAGAAGGGGAAGTAAGTGCGTCGAGGCGCCTGATCCCGGACGCGAAGCAAGGAGGCGGCTGGCGCAGGATGCTCGTTCCAGAACTACCAGTGTTAGCGAACGTGCTAACATCCTTCCTGCATGTTTTCGGTCGAGTATTACCACCCGAATGTCCTCGCGGATATCGAGTCATGGCCGGTTGACGTGCTTGCCGACTATGCACGGCTGGTCGAGTTGCTCGCGGAGCACGGACCTGACCTGAGGTTTCCGTATTCACGAAGCATGGGGCAGGGTCTGTTCGAACTGCGGCCTCACGGTCGCGCCGGTGTAGGTCGGGCCATGTACTGCTTCCTGGTCGGCAGGCGCATAGTCGTCGTGCATGCCTTTATCAAGAAGACGCGGCAGACGCCGGATTCAGACCTGAAGATCGCCCGCAGACGGATCAAGGAGTTGCGAAATGGCTGAACTGAAACACGTCCCTGTCGAACATGATCATCAGGCCTTCCTCGCGAAGGCGAGCAAACGCAAGGGTTTCACTGAGGCTTATGCGTCGCTTGACTTCGAGTATCAGGTGGTCAGCCAGCTGCTGACGGCGCGCACCCGGGCGGGACTGACGCAGGACGCGGTTGCCGAGCGCATGGGTACGACCAAGAGTGCCGTATCGCGCCTGGAGTCCGCCGGAAAGCACGCGCCGTCGCTGGGCACGCTGAAGCGCTACGCCGAGGCGGTGGGTTGCGAACTGCAGGTCAGGCTGGTGCCAAGGTGATTCGATGAAGGTTGAACTCACCAACGTCTCGAGTCACGGCCTCTGGCTCATGATCGACGACGAGGAACTCGCCTTGCCGTTCGATCAGTTCCCCTGGTTCCGCGACGCCACCATCGCGCAGCTGTCGGTGATCGAACGTCCTACCCCCGACCACCTGCACTGGCCTCTGCTGGACGTCGACCTCACGGTGCCGTCGATCCGCGACCCGGCGGCGTGGCCCCTGGTTGCTCGGTAGGATCCATCACCGCCGGTCAGGCGCGCCGGGTCTGCTTCAACACATGCGCCCGAAGAACCTCGCTCACTCCGCCTTGATCCCCGCCTCCCGCGCGATCTTCGTGAAGCGCGCGATGTCCTCGCGCACCTGCTGCGCGAACTGCTCCGGCGTGCTGCCGATCAGCTGGAAGCCCGCCTTCAGCAGCGGTTCGCGGATCTCCGGCAACTGCAGCGCGCGCACGCCTTCACGGTGCGTCGCATCGACGATCGCCCTCGACGTGCCCGCCGGCAGGAACAGCCCGAACCACGCGCTCGCGGTATAGCCCGGCAGTCCGACCTCGGCGAAGGTGGGGATCTCCGGCGCGATCGCGATGCGCTGCGTCGAGCCCATCGCGAGCGCACGCAGCCGGCCGCTGCGCAGGTGCGGCAGCGTCGACTGCGGCGCGTCCAGCCCGACCATCACCTCGCCCGAGAGCAGCGCGGTGGCCGCCGGGGCACTGCCCTTGTACGGCACATGGTTCATGCGCATCCCGGCCATCGCGTTCAGCGCCTCGGTGGCGAAGTGCGGATAGCTGCCGACGCCGAAGCTCGCATAGGTGATCTCGCCCGGTCGCTTGCGAGCGAGCGCGACCAGCTCCTTCACCGACTTCACCGGCAGCGACGGATGCACGAACAGCGCGAACGGCGCATCGGCCAGGTTGGTGACCGGGATCAGGTCGCGGATCGGGTCATAGGGCAGCTTCGCGTACATCGCCGGCGGCGTGGTGACATGGCCGACCGCGCCGAACAGCATCGTATAACCGTCGGCCGGCGAACGCACGACGAAGTCCACACCGATGGTGCCGGCCGCGCCCGGTCGGTTCTCGATCACGAAGGGCTGGCGCAGCTGTTCGGCCATCTTCTGCATGATCGGCCGCGCGACGAAGTCGGGGTTGCCACCGGCCGGCGTCGGGATGATGATGCGCACGGGCTTCGACGGCCAGGCGGGCGCGGCAACCTGCGCGGCCGTCGGTGTGGCAACGCCCGTGAACAGCAGCGCGATGCCGGCCAGGCCGGTGCCGATGCGCAGCGCGGCAGGCGCCATGGGGAACGTCCGGGGCAACGTCCGGGGCAACGCGAATTCCATCGGGGTCTCCTCCAGCTTTTCTTGTAGTGCCGCCATCATAAACGACGACAACAACGCGACGGAGGAGCGACCCATGACACGGGCGCGAGTGGATGAGGTGATCGGCCAGGGCATGCATCGCTTCCTGGGCGACGGCGTGCATTACCGGGACCTGCTCGACATCCGGGCGGCTATGGACGACTGGTCGCAGTGGTGCACGGTGTGGTCCCGGTTCGGCGACGCCGCCGAGCAGCGCGGCCGCATCGCCGAAGACCAGGGCCATGTGCGCACCGCCGCGCGCGAATACGCCCGCGCCGCGCTCTACTTCCACTACGCGCAGAACCTGTACTACGACGACCCGCAGCTCAAGCGCACCGTGCACGACCGCAAGGTCGCAGTGTTCGCGCGCGCGGCGCCGATGCTCTCGCCGCCGCTGCAGCCGGTGCGCATCCCGTTCGACGGCATCGAGATGCCGGCCTACCTGCGGCTGCCGACTGGAGTATCGAAGCCGCCCTGCGTGATCCTGCTCGGCGGCCTCGACACCACCAAGGAAGACTACCAGGTGGTCAACGACCTCTGCGTCGAGCGCGGGCTGGCGACGCTCGCCTTCGACGGCCCGGGCCAGGGCGAGACGCTGTTCCGAATGCCATGGCGCCGCGACTTCGAGCAGTGCGTGATCGCGGTGCTCGACTTCCTCGAGCAGTGCCCGCAGATCGACGCCGGCCGCATCGGCATCATCGGCCGCAGCACCGGCGGCTACTACGCACCGAAGGCCGCGTCGATGGACACGCGCATCCGCGCCGCGGTGGCCTGGGGCGCGATGTACCACCTGCGCAACCTGGCGAGCGTCCCGCGCGCGACGCTGGACGGCTTCGTCTACGTCAGCGGCTCGCGCTCGGTGGAGGAGGCGCGCACGTTCTTCGAGTGCATCGACCTCGAGGGCGCGGCGGCGAAGATCCGCTGTCCGCTGCTGATCGTGCACGGTGGGCTGGACACCATCACGCCGATGGAGAACGCCACCCGGATGGCAGCCGAGGCGGGTGGCCCGGTGGAGACGCTGATCTGGGAGGACAGCGGGCACTGCTGCCACGACCGCTCGCATATCGTGCGGCCGGCGATGGCGGATTTCATGTGCAGGTGGTTGTAGACC
>JBIITW010000001.1:0-71002 GCA_044340265.1 Burkholderiales bacterium
GCGTCAGCCGATCGGCGTCACTGCGGCTTCGCGCCCGAGGCCTTGACCACCGGTGCCCAGCGGTCGGCCTCCTGGGAAACGAAGGCGAACATCTGCTGCGGGGTCATCTCGCCCAGCGACTCCAGGCCGATCTGCGCATGCGCGGCACGGATGGCGGGGTCGCGCATCGCCGCATAGGTGGCGTCGCCCATGCGCTTGACGATATCCGCCGGCATCCCTGCGGGCCCGGCCAGCATGAACCAGTTGGTGATCGTCACGTTGGGGAAGCCGAGTTCCGACATCGTCGGTACCTGTGGCGCGGCAGCCGCGCGCTGGGCCGAGGTCACGGCGAGCGCGCGGAACGGCCCCTTGGGCTCGAGTTGCGAGATATGTGCACCCAGCGTGTTGATCAGCATTGTGATCTCCTGTCCGAGCAGGCTGCGCTGTGCATCGCCGGCGCCCTTGAACCCGACATGCGAGATGTCTGCCCGGGTCTCCATGCCGACCAGCACCCCGGCGAGGTGTCCGACCGAGCCGATGCCGCTGGTGCCGTAGGTGAGCGCACCAGGCTTCGCGCGGGCCGCATCGATCATGTCCTTCACCGACTTGATCGGGGTCTGGTTATGGACCGCGATCAGGATCGGGAACCCGCCCCATGCGGCGATCCAGCTGAAGCTTTTCGCACCATGATAAGGCAGGTCGGTGAACAGGCTCTGTGCCACGGCGTTCGGCCCGGTGGTGGTCGCCAGCAGGGTGTAGCCATCGGGGCGCTCCTTGGCCACCATCGCGGCGCCGATCGAACCCCCCGCGCCGGGACGATACTCGATCACCACGGGCTGTCCGAGCGACTTCTCGTAGAGTGGCTGCATCGGACGCACGATCAGGTCGATGGCACCACCGGCGACGAACGGGCTGATCAGGCGGATCGGCTTGACCGGCCAGGATTGCGCAGCCGCAGGCGAGGCAGCCAGCAGTGCCAGGGGCAGCAAGGGCATCGCTGCCAGCAGGACGGTGCTCGACCGGGCAGTGGAACGGCGGTGCGCGCCGCGCGGGGTATTCCGATTCATGCTGCCTCCTGGGACGAGTCGTCTGTGCACCGGGACACCGGCGCCTCGCTGGTCGAAGCAACCTGCATGCCATCATCCCGCGCGAGGCGTCAGGCTCCAGACGACTGCAGCGGAAACCGGGTGCGCCAGTGCGCTGCGATCTGACCGCGCGTGGCCAGCCAGACATCGCCGCGCAGCGTGGCGAGATGGTCGAGCACCCGCGACAGTGCAGCGATGCGCGCCGGGCGCCCGGCGATGCGCAGGTGGTAGCTGATGGTCAGCATCTTCGGCGCGCCCCGGCTGCCCTCGTCGACCAGCGTGTCGATCGCGCCGGTGACGTAGTCGACGAACTCGCCGACGGTGACGAACCCGTTCGGATGGGTGTACTTCATGTCGTTGGTGTCGAAGCAGTACGGCACGGCGAGGATGCGCCGCCCGGTCGGGCTCTGCGCCCAGTACGGCAGGTCGTCGTCCAGCGCATTGCTGTCGTAGCCGAAGCCGAGGTCGATCAGCAGGTCGCGCGTCCATGCGCTCTGCGAACCGCGGCAGAAGAAGCCGGTCGGCCGTACGCCGGTCGCCGACTCGATGGTCGCCACCGTGCGTTCGATCGATGCGCGTTCGATCTCTGGATCGGTGAAGTCCGAGTGCGGCCGCCAGCGCCAGCCGTGCACCGCAGGTTCATGGCCGGCGGCCACGACCGCGCGTGCGATCGTCGGCACTCGCTCGACTGCATGGCCGCACATCCACCAGGTGGTCGGTATCGCATGGCGTTCGAGTGCATCGAGGACGCGCCAGACCCCGGCGCGCATGCCGTAGGCGAACAGCTGTTCCTGGCCCATGTCGCGCACGCCCGGCCGGATCACCGTGGTCACTTCACCGATCGCCTCGCCGGCGGCGTCACCCGCCTCGAGTGAGTTCTCCGCGCCTTCCTCGAAGTTGACGCACACCGACACGGCCAGCTTCGCTCCACCCGGCCATCCCGCCTGGGGTGGCTTGCCGCCGTAGCCGACGAGGTCGCGGGCGCCCGGCTTGTGGCGGTCGGTGGGGACGGGGGCTGGGTCGGTCATCGTGCAAGCTCCTCGAGCATTCCGGTGGCGAGGCGGCAGGCTTCGGCGAAATCGTCGATCTCCATCGCCTCGTCGGCATTGTGGCTGCCATGGTCGTTGCGGATGAACACCATTGCGCAGGGCACGCCTTCGGCGGCGAATATCATGCAGTCATGGCCGGCACCGCTGGCCATGTCGGGCGCATCGATGCCCAGTTCGGATGCCTTGCGCCGGGCCAGCGCAACCAGCGCCGGGTCCATCACCGCGGCCGCCGCCTTCGTGTACGCGCCGAGTTCCAGTGCGACGCCCCGTTCCTGCGAGATGCGCCGGGCATCGGCGGTGAGCAGCGCATGCAGGTCGGCCAGCACGGCGTCATCGTAGCTGCGGATGTCGAGCGAGAAGCGCACCTCGCCCGGTATCTTGGTCATCGTGTGGTGGGCGGCATCGGTATGGAACTGCCCGATGGTGCAGACCAGGTCGCGGCCGGCGGCCTCGAACGCCTTCCAGTGCGCCTCCACCCCGTGCGCCCATTCGACCGCCGCCAGCAGCGCGTCGCGCCGCGCCAGCCTCGGCACGCCACCGGCATGGCCGTACTGGCCGAGCGCGCGCCCGTGCTTGTAGCGATGGTTGCCGCGGATGCCGGTGACTACCGCACAGCGGCGGCCGACATCGACCAGCCAGGGTCCCTGCTCGATATGCACCTCGATGTAGGCCGCGATCTTCGCGGGATCCAGGTGGCGCCGTCCTGCCTTCACCGCATCCGGGTCGAAGCCGCCTTCGCGCATGTGTTCGGCCAGCGTAAGCCCGGAATCGAAGCGCACCACGTTGTCGACGACCTCCGGCTCCACGCGGCCGAAGGCCATCCGGCTGCCCAGGTAGGGCGCCGGGAACCAGGACAGTTCCTCGCCGCGGATCGCCATCACCGTCACGTCCATCCGCGGCACGTTGCCGGTGCGGCGCAGCCACGCCAGGGACACCAGGCCGGCGACCACGCCTGCCGCACCATCGAAGTTGCCGCCGTGCGGGACGGCATCCATGTGCGACCCGAACATGATGCAGGGTGCGCAACGATCGCGGCCGGGCAGCGTCATGTAGAGGTTGCCGGCGAAGTCGATGCTGCATTCGAGTCCGATCTCGTCGGCCCAGCCACGCGCCAGGTCGTGCGCCATCTGCTCGCCCGGGCCCCACGAGGCGCGCGACACGCCGGGCGGATCCGCGCTGCGCGCGCGCATCTCGTCGAACAGGCGGGCGGCACGCGCGATCTCGGCGGACAGTTCCACCGGCGCCGACGCGGGGACAGGCGAAGGATTCATGCTAGCTCTCCAGACGCGACAGCAGGGCCTTCGCGGACGCTTCCGACACCACCATCACCAGTTTCATCGTCGCCCGCGTCGCGCCGACGAAGATGCGGCGTATCGCCCGGTCGTCCAGCGCCTCGAAGTCGATTTCGGTCAGCACCACGCACGGTGCCGCCTGTCCCTTGAACCGGTGCACCGAGTCGATCAGCACGTCGCCGTCGGTCACCGTCGGGTTGCCGAGCAGGTCGTAGCGGCCGGTCGGCGCACGCAGGGGATACGGACCGAGGCGGTCGAACGGGGCCAGCCGTGAACTCTCGCGGCCGCGATAGGTGACCACCGCGACATGCGAGCGCCGGAAGCCGAGGCCGATGCACCGGGTGACCGCAGTGATCGTCTTCGCGATCAGGTCGGCGGTATCGCCGTAGGTGAGGATGTCGACCTCGTAGCCATCGATCGGACTGCCGGGCTCCATCGGGTGCGACAGGGGCAGCATGCGGTTGAGCGTGTCGACGATCACCCGCGGCGTTCGATAGTTGACCCCGGAGCGCAGGCTGACCCAGCCGGGCAGGGGTACCTCCGGCCGGCCGTACAGGTTCTGCATCGGGTCCTCGAGCCACCAGGCGCGACCGGTCGGACGCAGCAGGCGCAGCAGGTTGGCTGCCCAACCCGGCTGGAAGTCCTGGCCTTCGTCGACGATCAGCACGTCGATGCGGGAGGCATCGTCGGGCTGCCATGCGTCCATCGTTTCCTCCAGGCGGGCGAACGCGCCGGGCTGGCCGAAGTCGGGACGCTGGCCGAGCGACCGGGCGACGCGGTCGCCCAGCTGGTGGTAGGTGACGACGTCGCCGCCCTGCGGGGCGATGCGTGCGACATGGTCGGCCAGCGGCCGGTTGTAGCAGACGAACAGCGGTCGCAGCCCTGCAGCCAGTGCATCGCGGAACACCGCGAGGGCGAGCTGGGTCTTGCCCGATCCCGCGGTGCCGATCACGCGCAGCCGGAACGGCTCGCAGTCGATGCGCCGGGCCCAGTGGGCGAGCCCGCCGGACAGCCGGGTGTAGAGCGTCTCCGCTTCGGTGACGAAGGCGTTCACCTCGGGCACCAGCTGCAGGATGTCGCCGAGGAAGCGATGCACCTTTTCACGCGAGGGCAATACCTCGTTGCCCGGGCCGACGGCAGGCAGCAGGGCGACGATGGTGGCCACCAGCCGGTCCTTGCGCCGGGCGTCGATGATCCGCGCCGGGTCGATGCCCGCGCTGCCGGGATCCTTCACCGTGTAGTCGGGGCAGTAGAGCACGGCGTCGACATAGGTCGTCTCGCCCTTGCAGAACTGGCGCAGCCGGGCATGCAGCGCGTCGGTCGAGCGCGCCATCTGGAAGGCCACCTGTTTCTCGCCGCTGGCATAGCGCTTGACCAGGCCTTCGTCCGACTCGTGCAGGAAGCCGGTCTTCTGCTCCACCAGCAGCAGCTTGCCGGTGGGCCCCACGATCGCGAAATCGATCTCGCCGAAGATCGCGCGGCCGCCCGGGTCGACGCGCGTCCAGTGCACGCCGTGGTAGACCGTGTAGTCGTCGGACAGGCCTCCCGCCAGCTGTGCGAGCGTCTGCAGCTCGCGCTCCGCGGCGCCGGCCATCGCCAGTTCGCGCCAGCCTTCGGGATGGACGCGTGCCATCGCTCAGCTGCGCCGCAGCGCCGCGGTGGCGGAGAAGGTCCACGGCCGGCAGACCAGGGCGATGCCCACGCTCAGCCGTTCGCGCCGGGGCAGGGTCGCCTCGAGTTCCGCCGTCTCGTTGAACTCGGCAGCCAGCCGGTCGAGCTTGCGCTGCATCAGCGCAAGCGATGCGCGCGACACCTCGCGCACCTCGAAGCGAAGGTGCATGTCGGGCGTGCCCAGGCCGTTGAGCAGGAACTCCTGCAGTACCTTCGCCTCGTAGGCGCGGCGCACCGGGCCGTTGCGCCGCCACTGCAGGTTGCGCGCGACCTTGAGCCGCACCCGGTCACCGGGCCCGAGGTCGATCAGGTCGATGCGTGCCAGCCGCGCGAGCAGGCGCACCAGCTCGGCGCCTGCCAGCGCGAACTGCGCGGATATCTCGGCCGCGGTCCATTCGTTAAGCAGCAGGTGGAACACGGTGAGCAGCTTGGCGTCCCTGGCCAGCGCCTCTTCCTGCGGCAGCGACAGCTCGCGCGGCAGGGTGCGCTCGCGCTGCGCGATCCGGGCGAGCTCGAACAGGTCGGTGCCGAGCACCTCGAGTATGCGGTTCAGCCGTGCCAGCGTCATCGTCCGTCCGGCGAGCATGCGCTTGATGCTCGGTTCGGACAGCCCGAGTTCGGCACCCAGGGCCTTGTAGGTGATGCCACGCGCCTTCAGCAGCGGCTTCAGCGCAGCGAGCAGGGGATCGGCATTGGCCATCGGTGGCAGGGAAAAGGATCAGGGTACGGGAGGGAAGGTATCGCATTGTGATCCTTTTCGCAGATGGATTGGATCGCTGATTCGTTGCCGCGAGCATCGCGGCTCCCTGCATGCCTTCCCACACAGGAGTCGACGATGGACAGCATTCCCGCCCGGCCGGCCGGTACAGACCGCTTCCCGCATTGCCACCGGGTCAACGACCTGCATTCCGGGCTCAACCCGGCATCGGTGCTGCGCACCTTCCGCCCACGCAACCTGTTCGAGCTGGCGGCGACGGTCGATCGCGCCCGTCACCTCGGCGTCCCGGTGTCCGTCTGTGGTGGACGGCACGCCATGGGTGGCCAGCAGTTCGCCGATGCCGGATGGCTGATCGATCTCTCCGGCTGCAACCGCGTGCTGCAGTTCGATGCCCTGCGCGGCCTGATCGAAGTGGAAGCGGGGATGCGCTGGCCCGAACTGCTGCAGGCGCTGGACCGGCTGCAGCCGGCGGCCGCGCAGGTGGATGGTCCGGACAGTGGACAGCCGTGGACCTTCCGGCAGAAGCAGACCGGCGCCGACCAGCTGTCCATCGGTGGTGCGCTGGCGGCGAACATCCATGGGCGTGGGCTGGACTTCGCGCCGTTCGTGTCCGACATCGAGTCGTTTACCCTTGTCACCGCCGACGGTCGGCTGCGCCGGGTGAGCCGCACGGAGCACGCCGACCTGTTCCGGCTGGCGATCGGCGGCTACGGGCTGTTCGGCATCGTCGGCTCGGTCACGCTGCGTCTGGTGCGTCGCTGCCGCCTGCGGCGCGAAGTCGAAGTTGTCGATGTCGACGAGCTGATGGACGCCTTCGATGCCCGCCGTGCACAGGGCTTCCTGTACGGTGACTGGCAGTTCGCGATCGATCCGGCGCAGGCCGGCTTCCTGACCCGGGGTGTGTTCTCCTGCTACCGGCCGGTCGAGGGTGTGCATGCCGATGCCTCGATGGATGCGCCGGTGGATGCGCCGCACCGTGAACTGTCCGAGGACGACTGGAAGCGCCTGCTGCTGCTTGCCCATGTCGACAAGTCGCGTGCGTTCGATGACTACGCGTCGTTCTACCTGTCCACGTCCGGGCAGTGCTACGACTCGGACGCGCACCAGATGAGCCGCTATGTCGACGGCTACCATCGCGGGATCGACACGCACCTCGGTTGCCGCGGCTCGGAGATGATCACCGAGCTGTACGTGCCGCGGGCCCGCCTCGCCGACTTCATGCGCGCCTGCGCATTCGAGTTCCGCGCCTTCGGCACCGATGTCGTCTACGGCACCGTGCGGCTGATCCGCCGCGACACCGAGACCTTCCTCGCCTGGGCACGGCAGGACTATGCGTGCGTGATCTTCAACCTGCATGTCGAGCACACGCCTGCGGGCGTCGACGCGGCCGCGGCGGCGTTCCGCCGGCTGATCGACCGCGCAGCCGAACGCGGCGGCAGCTACTACCTGACCTACCACCGGTTCGCCACGCGGGCGCAGGTCGAGGCCTGCCATCCCCGGTTCCGGGCGTTCCTGCGGCTGAAGGAAGCCTGGGATCCGCAGGGCCTGTTCCAGAGCGACTGGTACCGCCATTGCCGTGCGCTGTTCGGCATGGACCGGCCGGTGGATTCCCCCGCGCCCGCGCCGCGGCGGTTGGCGGCCTCGGCCGCGGGGCGCTGACATGAACCGCCATCTCGTGTTGAAGACGCTGGCGATCGGCCTGCTGGTGCTGTTGCTGCTGGTCCCGCTGGCGCTGATCGAAGGCACGATCGGCGAGCGTGCGTCCTACCGGATGCAGGTGCAGGAGGAGGTCGCTGCGACCCATGCCGGTGCGCAGGTGGTGGCCGGACCGGTGCTGGTGCTGCCCTATGTAGAGACCACCACCACCGTCGCCCAGGTCCGGCGCGACGGCGAGCCCGCAGTGAGCACGCGTTCCGAGAACCGCACGATGCTGGTGTTTCCATCGGAGCTGGTGGTGGACGGCGATGTGCAGGTCGAACTGCGCCGGCGTGGCATCCACCAGGCACCGGTCTGGCGCGCGAAGGCGCTCGAGTTCAGCGGGCGTTTCGATCCGCCCGCGCTGCCGCGGCCGGCGTCGTCCGTGCCGGGGACCACGGTGACCATAGAGGCCGGGGAACCCTATGTCGCGTTCTCGATATCCGACCTGCGCGGCTTCGTCGCCACGCCGTCGATCGAGCTCGACGGTGAACGTGTGCTGTTCGAGCCCCGGGCTGCGCCGCCGTTCGACGGGCCCGCCGTGCGTGCACGGGTCGACCCGAAGCTGCTGGGTCCGGGCCGTCCGATCGCGTTCAGCCTGCGTACCGACCTGGCCGGTACGCGGGAGCTGTCGTTCGTGCCGATCGGCGACGAGACCCGGGTTTCGTTGCGTTCGAACTGGCCGCATCCGAGCTTCGGCGGGCGCTTCCTGCCGCTGGAGCGCGAGGTGGGCGACGCCGGATTCAGCGCACGCTGGAGCGTGCCGGCGATCGCCACCCAGGCACGCAGTTCACTCGCCGGGGCGAGGGAGGGACAGGGCGAGCGGGCGCGTGCATCGGCGCCAGCGATGGTGGACGGTTTCGGCGTGCGACTGATCGATCCGGTGGACATCTACGCGCAGGCGATGCGGGCAACCAAGTACGGTGTGCTGTTCGTGGTGCTGACCTTCGGCGCGTTCTGGCTGTTCGAGGCGCTGCGCCGCGTGTCCATCCATCCGGTGCAGTACGGCTTCGTCGGCGCGGCGCTGGCCATCTTCTTCCTGCTGCTGCTCGCGTTGTCCGAGCATCTGCCGTTCGGGCTTGCCTACGGGCTTGCCGCCGCTGCCTGCATGCTGCTGATCGGAGCCTATCTCGCCGCGGTGCTCGGCGGCGTGCGCACCGCTGCCGGATTCTGTGCCGGACTGGCCGCGCTGCATGCGGCCCTCTATTCGGTGATCCGGCTCGAGGACACTGCGCTGCTGGTCGGGACACTGCTGATGTTCTCGGCGCTGGCCTGCGCGATGCTCGCATCCCGACGGATCGACTGGACCCGGTTCGGGTTGCCGTCGACGCCGGTCGATGCGCGACCGGAATGACGGTCCTGCTGACAAACGCGAAGTGCGGGGGCGCGGCGATTATCATGATCGCTGCGCGGCATCCGCCGGCGCCAGGCGGGCAGACGCGTCCTGCGCAACCGCCATGATCCCGAGGAGGAGCAAGGATGAGTACCGTGGACAAGGCTGCCCAGATGGCCGCGCTGCCCGTAAGGGGCGACGAGGACCCGTTCGTCGTCGCCACCGGCGGCTTCTATCGCCGCTGGTTCAACCTGGTGGATGACATCGCGCCGATGCTGGAGACCGTCAAGGTGCTCGCCAGCACCGAGGACGAGGACTGGGTGCCAACCTGGAGCGCGGTGGCCGCGCGTTACGAGGCACAGGCCGAGGCGGCGCTGGCCGGGGGCGACCGGGCCGGTGCGCGCAGCGGCTTCCTCCATGCCAAGACCTACTACAGCATCGCGCGTTTCCCGTCTCCGTACTGGTCCGGTTCGACCATCTGCCCGCCGACGATGAGCGCGATCAAGACGAAGTCGTACGAAGACTACCTGCGCTGCTTCGAGCGGGCGGCCGCGCTGGGCGAGCACCCGCCCGAGGTCGTGCGGGTGAGCCGGGATGGCATGCATGCCACCGGCCACCTGCGCATCCCGAAGCACGCATCAGCTGCGAACCCGGTGCCGGCGGTGCTCGTGATGTGCGGCGGCGACATGTACAAGGAAGACCGCGAGAAGTATGCCGACGGTGCGATGGCCGAAGGTATCGCGTCGCTGGTGGTCGATGCTCCCGGGACCGGGCAGACCAGCTTCCCGCATGCGCCCGAGTCGGTCGTGGCCTGGCAGGCGGCGCTCGACCTGCTGCAGTCGCGGCCCGAGATCGATGGCGACCGGTTGGGTGCGTTCGGCGTCAGCCGCGGCGGACTGTGGGTGATCCGCCTCGCCGCGCATGATGCACGCATCAAGGCGCTCATTTCGTGCGCGCCCGGCGGTGCCGGCTACTGGGGCACCGACGATGAGCGTGCCGAGGCACGGCGTGCGGCCGAGGAGCGTGCGCGCACCAACTGGTTCGGTCCCCGCGGCACGCGGCCGCCGGTGAAGCCGATGACCGAGGCGGCCCAGCGCGAGGAATTCCTGCGCTGGTCGCTGAAGGACCAGGGCCTGCTCGACCGCCTCACGATGCCGATGTACCTGGTCAACGGCAAGGTCGACCACCTCACGCCGATCGGCAACATCTACCTGCTGCTCGAGAGCGGGCCGGCGACCGGACGGGTCGCGCGCATCTACGCCAACGATGGCCATATCGCGGCCCGCAACGAACGCGAATGGGGGCCTGCTTCGTGGCGCTGGTTGCGCCAGCAGCTCGAGGGTTGATCTGCTGCGAGTCAGTCCAGCTGCAGCTTGCGTGCGCGGATGAGTTTCGCCCATTTCTCGTTCTCGGCGCGCACGAATGCGCCGAACGCCTCTGCGCCGAGCGGGCTGACCTCCGCGCCGACGCCGGAGAACTTCGCGCGTACATCGGGCTGGTCGATCGCGCGCGCCAGTGCAGCGGAGAGCAGCGACACCACGTCCTTCGGGATGCCGGCCGGCCCGACCAGGCCCTGGAAGCCGACCGACTCCATCGCGCCCAGGCCGATCTCGCGTACCGCCGCGACGTCGGGCAGCTGCGGGTCGCGTTTCGCGCCGGTGACCGCCAGCGCACGCAGCTTGCCGGCGCGGATCATCGGCAGCAGGGCAGTGCCGGCATCGATCATGATCTGCGTCTGGCCCCCGAGCAGTTCCGCGATCGCCGGCGCGCTGCCCTTGTACGGCACATGGGTCAGCGACAGCCCGGTCGCGGCATTCATCAGTTCACCATTCAGGTGGGTCGACGTGCCGGCGCCACCCGACGCGAAGTTGGCCTTGCCGGCGTTGGCCTTCGCCCAGGCGACGAACTCACGCAGGTCTTTCGCCGGATGGTCGGCACGGGTGACCGCGATGTAGCTGCCCTGGCTGATCTGCCCGATGTAGGTGAACTGCTTCACCGGATCGTAGGGCATCTTCGCCTGCAGGTAGGGGGCGATCGCGAAGGGGCCGGTGTTTGCCACCAGCAGGGTATAGCCATCGGCATTTGCACGGGTCAGGTCTGCCGCGGCGATGGTCCCGCCTGCGCCCGGCCTGTAGTCGATGACCAGCGACTGCTTCAGTGCGTCCTGCAGCGGTCCCTGGATCACGCGCGCGGTGAAGTCGATGCCACCCCCGGGCGGATAGCCCACGATCAGCCGGATCGGCTTGGATGGGAAGGCCTGCGCCTGCGCCGGGCGATGCGTGCCAGTGAGTGTGACAGCCAGCAACGCCAGGCACAGCGCCGCGGCGGCGGTTTTCTGGATCCGGATCATCGACGACACTCCTCCTGTTCGGTTCCGCTCTGGGCGCGGACGCCTGACCTCCGATGCTAACCCAGGCGGTGCATCCGGTCGGGGCCACGGTCCGGGTCCGGCGCACAGGCCTGGCCCTCGCCCTGCCTGCGGGAAATCATTGACGATCGACCGACGTGGCTTGGACAATCGGTGTATAGCGTTTCCATGCCATTGTGATCGGTCCGAGCTGCAGCGTTCAGCGCAGATCGATGACCGGCGGGCTTTTCGGATCCGGGGGGCGGATGGACGGGCAGTCGAACACGGGGGGCGGGTCGGCCTGCGAGGTCACCCGCGATGTCGAGTACTCGCGGGCGGGCATCGGCTTCACCGGCACCGATCCGCAGCAGCGCGCGCTGCGACTCGACATCTACCATCCGCCTGCGTCGTTCCGCGAGGTGGGTGGCCGGCCGGCGCTGATCCTTGCCTTCGGCGGCGCTTTTCACCGCGGCTCCAAGGAAGACGACACGGTGAAGGAGGACGGGCCGAAGAACACGCCGGTGTCCGAGTACTGCCGCCGCTTCGCCGCGCGCGGATACGTCTGCTTCTGCGTCGACTATCGGCTGATCCCGGAAGACCCCGACCCGGGCACCATCCCCGTGCTGGTGAATCCGGACAACGTACCCCGATCCCGGCTCGATGTCGTGCGACGCATGATGAACCTGCCGCCGGCGACCAGCGAGATGGTCGCCAATGGCATCGAGGCGGCCGCCGCGGACTTCACTGCGGCGATCGGCTGGGTGCGTGCCAATGCCATCCCGCTCGCGGTCGATCCGGCCCGGATCGCGGTGGGCGGATTCTCCGCCGGCGGCCGCTCCGCGATGCATGCCGTGTTCGCGCGGCAGGCCGAGGTGGCTGCGGCCGTCTGCATCTCGGGTTACCTGGGGCTGGATGAGTTGCAGCGGCATGTCACCGGCGCGGCCGGCGAACCGCCGGTGCTCGCGCTGTGGGGCGAGAACGACCTCGACTACGTGCTGGAACAGGCGCCTGCGCTGGTCGACCATGCGCGGTCGGTCGGGCTGCCGGTGACCGCGCATCGCATTCCCGGAGTCGGGCACTTCTATCCTGCATCGACTGCGCTTGAGCCCTCCGCGGAAGGCCCGCAGACGGTCGAGCAGGCGATCGAAGTTTTCCTTGCATCGACCCTGCAGCGGGCTCCGGCTTGAAGCGATCGTTCCCTTGAGCGTCATTGCAGTCTTCAACCAGAAGGGCGGCGTCGGCAAGACCACGACGGCGCTGAACGTGTCGGTGGCGGTTGCGCATCGCGGCCTCGCCCCGGTCGCGATCGACCTGGATCCCCAGGCGCACCTGACGCTCGCCTTCGGGGTCCGTGCATTCGCCAAGGGCGACAGCTGCTACGCCTTCTTCGCCGAGGGCAAGCCGCTCGCCTCGATGCTGCGCCAGACGCCGCAACGTGTGCGCCTGCTGCCCGGGTCGCCCGACCTGTCGAAGGTGGATGCGTTGCACGCGTCCGACGCTGGCATCTCCGGCAAGCTGCGCCAGGGCATCGCGGCGATGGTCGAGGAGACGCAGCATCGCGGACCCGTGTTCATCGACTGCTGTCCGATGCTGGGCGTGCTGACGCTGAACGCGCTGATCGCCGCCGACCGGGTGCTGATCCCGGTCTCGGCGGACTATCTCTCGCTGCAGGGCGTCCATCGGCTCGATTCCGCGCTGAACGTGCTCGAGTCGCGGCTCAACCGCAAGTTCATGCGCCGCGTGGTCATCACCCGCTACGACGCGCGACGCAGGCTGGCCGCCGGCGTCCAGGAAGAACTGGCACGGCGCTACGGCGAGAACCTGTGCACCACGCGCATCGTGGAGAACGTCGCACTGGCCGAAAGCCCGATGTACGGCAAGGATGTGTTCAGCCAGTCGCCGGCCAGCCCCGGCGCGCGCGACTATCGAGCGCTCACCGAGGAGTTGCTCGCGACGGGTTTCTTCGGCTAGGCCTGCGACGGCCGGCGAAGCGGACCGGAACTACCCCGGCTCAGATCAGGACCTCGTCGCCCCGGCCCGGGCGGCGCGCACGATCGCGACCAGCCGATCGACCATCGGCAGCAGCGTAGCCACGCCGGCAGTGAGCCCGCTGGAGGTGAGCAGCCGGCCGTCGACCACCATCGATGGTGTCGACTGGATATCGTAATCGTCGGTCAGTCGGCGCGCGCGCGCGACCAGCGCGTCGACCTTGGCCGATCGCCAGGCATCGGAGAACCGGCCACGATCGATCCCGTTGCGCCCGGCCCAGTCGAGCGCGACCTCGAACTGTCCCAGTTGCAGCGATTCGACATGGATCGCACGGTAGACCGCGGCATGCAGCCGCTCCTGACCGAGTTCACCCAGCGTGTAGTGCAGCCTGCCAAGCGGCATCCAGCTGTCGCGCGCGATGACCGGCAACCGTCCGAATGCGATCTCCGCCGGTTGCCTGGGCAGCCATTCGGCCAGCAGCGGTTCGAGCTGGCCGCAGAACGGGCACCCGTAGTAGAAAAACTCGAGTACCTCGATGCGATCGGTCGGCGCGGGTTGCGGCGACGGCAGCACGCGATAATCGGTGCCCGTGCGTGGCGCCACCGGCTGGGCGACCGCGGGGGACGCCACCAGCAGGGGAAGCGCTGATGCGGCGGCGGGCAGCAACGACAGATCGCGCAGCCAGCGGCGGCGCCCGTCGATTGTTGCGGCGACGGCGCTGGCTCGCGTACCCGGAAGTCGCACGGCCGTCGTCACGGTGCCGTCGTCACGGGGCCGTCGTCAGTTCGTCGGCGCCTTGCCGCTGCGGATCTGCGCCGCGAGTTGCTCGACCACCGAGAACGTGCGGTCCAGGCCCTGCGTCATCGCGGGCGAAGTGAGGTAGCGGCCGTTCACCACCAGCGACGGCGTGCCGGACAACTGGTAGGCCTTGCTCATCTGGATCGATCGCTGCACGCGGCTGTCGATGCCGAACGAACCATAGACCTCGGCGAACTTCTTCGGGTCGACGCCGCGCTTGCCGACCCATGCCTGCATCCTGGCCAGATCACCCAGGTCGGCTTTCTGCTCATGGATCGCCTTGAACACCTCGTCGTGCAGGCGGTCGATCTGTCCCATGGCCTCGAGCGTGTAGAAAAGCCGGGTGTGCGGGATCCAGCTCTCGCGGAACACGGCCGGGACCCGGCGCAATTCGATGTCGGGCGACTTCTGCTTCATCCAGGCCTTGAGTGCCGGCTGCAGGTCTGCGCAATGCGGGCAGCCGTACCAGAAGAACTCGATCACCTCGATGCGCTTCGGGTTGTCGACCGGCTGGGCCGGCTGCAGCAGCCGGTAGTCCTTGCCCGGAACGAGAGGTTGGGCGATCGCCGGCGTGCCCAGCGAAACGAACCCGGCGAGCAGTACGGCACGGATCAGTGTCTTCAGCATGGTGGTTCTCCGGTGGGCCCCGCGTTTCGACGATGGGACCGTTACGGCCGCTTTTCGCGGACCTTGATGGGTGCTGCCTCGATCCCGCTGCCGGCCAGCTGGCTGCGTACACGCCCCAGCGCATCGGCGTCATCGTACGGGCCGAGGCGCACACGATGCCAGATGCCCTTTTCGCCAAGATTAGCCGTCTGTATCGACGCCTCGAGTCCCATCAACGCAAGACGCGCCTTCAGGTTGTCCGCATCCTGGGCGTTCTGGAACGCACCGGCCTGCAGGAAGTAACGCTCCTGGATGGCCGCCTTCGAATCCACCGCGCGGTTGCGCAGGTCCTGGTCGGTCGCGGGCTGCTCGACGCCGGGCAGTATGGTGTAGAAATCGAAACGCGGCTTGGTTTCCGGGGCTGCCTTGCCGGGCGCTTCCGGGGCGGGTGCCTTGGCGGTGGGGGTGGCGGCGGTCGCATCCACGGACGCGGATTTGCCCGGCGGCTGCGTCGCGGCCGGCTTGTCGCGTGCAGTGAACGGATTGGCCACCCGGTTCAGGTAGAAGGCGATGGACAGCGCCGCCACCAGTCCGAGCACGAGCCCGATGAACACGCCCAGCATCATCGTGCCGGTGCGGCCCCGGGATTCGTTTTTCTTGTAGTCGCGGCTCATCGTTGCAACCTGCGCAGTGAGGACATCGGTCGGGCCTACATGCGCGCCGGCGCAGACACGCCGAGCAGGGCGAGGGCTGACGCCAGCACGGTGCGCACTGCATCGAGCAGCGCCAGCCGTGACAGGCGCAGGGCTTCGTCTTCGACCAGGACCTTCTCGGCGTTGTAGTAGCTGTGGAAGTCCCCGGCGAGGTCCTTCAGGTAGAAGGCGATGCCGTGCACCGACAGCTCCGATGCGGCGAGATCGAGCACTTCGGGCCAGGCGGACAGGCGATCGACCAGTGCGAGCTCGTGCGGGTTGTCCAGCGGCGACAGGTCCACCGCGTCGAGCGCATGCAGGCCAGCCTGTTCCGCCTCGCCGGTCCAGGCCTCGAACACGCTGCAGATCCTCGCGTGCGCATACTGGATGTAATAGACCGGGTTCTCGTTCGAGCGCGACTTCGCGAGGTCGAGGTCGAAGTCGAGGTGCTGGTCGCTCTTGCGCAGCACGTAGAAGAATCGCGCCGCATCGTTGCCGACCTCGCCGCGCAGTTCGCGCAGCGTGACGAACTGGCCGGAGCGGGTGGACATGGAGACCTTCTCGCCGTTGCGGTAGAGCACCGCGAACTGCACCAGCGCGACGGTCAGTCGGTCGGCGTCGGCGCCGCTGGCGCGCAAGGCACCCATCACCCTCGGGATGTACCCATGGTGGTCGGCGCCCCAGACGTCGATCACGCGGTCGAAGCCACGTTCGAACTTGTCGAGGTGGTAGGCGATGTCCGAGGCGAAATAGGTGAATGCACCGTTGTCGCGCTGGACCACGCGGTCTTTCTCGTCACCGAAACCGGTCGAGCGGAACCACAGCGCGCCGTCCTTGCGATACAGGTGACCGGCCTGCTGCAGCCGGTCGACTGCGCGCGCGACCGCGCCGCCATCGAACAGCGACCGTTCGGAATACCAGCGGTCGAAGGTGACGCCGAAGCCGTCGAGGTCGTCCCTGCAGTCGCCGAGCTGGGCGTCGAGTGCATGCTTGTGGACAACGGCATAGCCGTCGCCGAGCAGTCGTTTCGCCGCATCGATGAGCGCATCGAGATGGGTTTCGCGTCGTGCCTTTGCCGCGGCATCGTCGTCCGCGGCCGGCGGCAGGCCCGGCGCGCCGTCGACCACGGCTGCGGCCGGACGCACGAAGGCATTGCCATGGCCGGTTGCCAGCGAGCGGGCCATTTCGCGCACATAGTCGCCCTGGTAGCCGTTGGGCGGAAACTCGATCTCCTCGCCGGCGTGGTCCAGGTAGCGCAGCCAGGTCGACAGGGCGAGGATGTCCATCTGCCTGCCGGCGTCGTTCACATAGTACTCACGGCTCACGTCGTTGCCGGCCGCATCGAGCACGTTGGCCAGGCTGGCGCCGTACGCCGCGCCGCGGCCGTGGCCGACATGCAGCGGGCCGGTCGGGTTGGCGGACACGAATTCCACCTGCACGCGCGGCCGTTGCGCTGGCGAACGGCGGCCGTAAGCTGCGCCCTGTTCGCGGACAAGGTGCACGATGGCGCGCCGGGCGGCTCGCGAGACCGTGAGATTGATGAACCCGGGGCCGGCGATCTCGGCCTTTTCGAGCGTCCCGGACTGTGGCAACGCGGCGATCAGCTGCGCTGCGATCTCGCGTGGCGGGCGACCGAGCGGCTTGGCCAGCTGCATCGCCAGGTTGCAGGCGTAGTCGCCATGGCTGCGCTGCTTCGGCCGCTCGAGCTGGACCATGGCGCCGGAACCCGGGGCGACGGCCGCGAGCGCCGTTTCGAGCAGGGCGATGCAGGTGGACTTCAGGTCGGACGGGGCCATCGGTATATCGTCAAGGTGGGTACGGCATCAGGGGCAGTAGTTTACGTTGCGCAGCCTCTGTTCAGGGGCCTGATTGGAGCGACGGCGGTCACAGCTCCAGCGGATCGACATCCAGGTTCCAGTGCACCTTCGACTGTCGCTGTGCCGCGATCGACTGCCGCCACAAAGCGAGAAATCGCTGGAATCGCCCCCGGTTCGCCGACTGCACCAGCAGCTGGGCACGCTCGCGGCTGGCCCGCCGCACGAGCAGTGCTGGCACCGGGTCGTAGACGGTGATCGACGGGTCGATGTCCGGTGCCAGCGCCGCGGCCGCGGCCAGGAACTCGATCGCGTCGGCGAGGGCGGGCGCGTCGGCGCGCAGGATCGCCTGCGACGAAAACGGCGGTAGCCGCATCTGGCGCCGTTCGTCCAGCAACTGACAGGCGAAGGTCGCATAGTCGTGTCGGGCCAGCGCGCTGAACAGCGGATGCTGCGGGATCGCGGTTTCGATCATCACCCGCCCCGGAAGATCGGCGCGGCCGGCGCGGCCGGCGACCTGCGTCAGCAATGCGAACAGCCGCTCCGGCGCGCGGAAGTCGCTGCTGTACAGGGCCTGGTCGCTGTCGACCACGCCGACCAGGGTGAGCCGGGGGAAATCGTGTCCCTTTGCCAGCATCTGGGTGCCGACGAGCAGATCCACTTCGCGCTTGCGGATCCGCTCGCGCGCCTGCTCCCAGGCCGCCGCCGTGCGCACCGTGTCGCGATCGATACGCAGGATGCGCGCGCCCGGCAGCAGGCGTGCCAGGGTTTCCTCGAGCCTTTCAGTGCCCAGGCCGAGCGCGGTCAGGTCCGGGTTGCCGCAGGTCGGACAGGTGCGGGGTGGACGTTCGGCCTGGCCGCAGTGGTGGCAGCGCAGCGTGTGCTGGCGCTGGTGCAGCACGAACCGCGCGCTGCAGCGCGGGCACCCCGCCACCCAGCCACAGCCGTTGCAACGGAGCACCGGCGAGTAGCCGCGGCGGTTGAGCAGCACCAGGCCCTGCTCGCCGCGTTCTATCTGTGCCGAGAGGGCCTTCAGGAGCGGTTCCGAGGGCTCCGGCTTGTGCGCAGCAATCCGCGGGTAGCGGCGCAGGTCGATGACGTCGATCGTCGGCATCGGACCGGTCGGACGGACATCGAGGCGCAGCATCCGGTAGCGTCCGGCCTGCGCGTTGTGCAGGGTTTCGAGCACCGGCGTCGCGCTGCCCAGCACCACCGGGACGCCGCGCGCACGGGCGCGCCAGACCAGCACGTCGCGCGCGTGGTAGCGCAGACCCTCTTCCTGCTTGAACGAGGCGTCATGCTCTTCGTCGACCACGACCAGTCCGAGGCGCGGCATCGGGGTGAAGGCGGCCAGGCGGGTGCCGACGACCACGTCCGCGGCGCCGCTGGCTGCAGCCAGCCAGCGCCGCGCGCGCTCGACCGCCGGCAGGCCGCTGTGCAGCACGACGAAGCGCGCGCCCGGCAAGTCGGCGCGCAGGGCCGCGTCGAGCTGGGGGGTCAGGTTGATCTCCGGCACCAGCATCAGCACCTGGCGACCCTGCGCCAGTGCCTGTTCCATGGTGCGGGCATAGACCGTCGTCTTGCCGCTGCCGGTGACGCCGAACAGCAGGTGGACGCCGAACCGGCCGAGGCCTTCGCGCAGCGCATCGACCGTCGATTGCTGTGCGGCGTTCAGCCTGAATGCCGGATCGACAGTACCCGTCGCCGTCTCGTCCGGTCCGGATTGCTGCGCAACATCGGCGGCGGGCATGATCCATCCCGCCTGCCTGAAACGACGCAGCATGACCGGGATGCCCGGATCCCGGTCCCCGGCGGGCTGCAGTTCCGCATCCGACACCACGGGTGCGACGGCCAGCCTGGCGAGCAGTGCCTGCTGCTTCGGCGCCGGGCGTCCCGTCCAGGCCGATTGCCGAGCCCGGCCCGCCTCGGTGAGCGCCCAGGCCTGCGGGCGGACTTCGCGCGCAAGCGCTGCCGCCGGAACCGCAGGGGGCAGCGCTGAAAACAGGGAGGCACCGAAAGGATGCTGATAGTAGCCGCTCGCAAAGCGCAGCGTGTCGAACACATCGGCGGGAATCGGCAGCAGCGAGCGGTCGACCGGCCCGATCGCCTTGATCTGGGCTGGCGGCACGTCGGTGCCGTCCGACAGGCCGACGATGATGCCGGTGGCGCGGCTGCGACCGAACGGGACCGCAACGCGGCGGCCGATGTCGTCGGCCGTCGCATCGACATTCCGGTAGTCGAAAAGGCGATCCAGTGGCACATCCAGCGCCACCTGCACGTAACGGGACACTGCTTCCGACTGGACACTCAGCGACAGGTCAGGGCTGTGGATAACTTTGTCGATAGTTTTCGCCAAAGCGACTTGTCAAGCACCGTGGAACAGCCTGGCCTAACCGATCGGCGGAATTTCTCTCAATAAAACCAACAGATTCAGTTGGTTATGGAGATATTTTCAGAGCCTGTCGAGAATGGGCCGAATGTGACGGTTTCTGGCAGGCTGTGCATAAGCCGACACGGCCTGCCCCGGAAGTACTGCGAGCCGTCAGCCGGGCGTGTGGAAGCGGGTGCTGCGCTGGTGCACGGCATCGACCAGGAAGCCGACGTTCTCCGGTGGCGTGAACCGGGTGATGCCATGTCCCAGGTTGAATACATGGCCGGAGCCGGCGCCGTAGCTGGCGAGGATCTTTTCCACTTCATCCTCGATCGTCTCGCGGTTGGTCAGCATCACCAGCGGGTCCAGGTTGCCCTGGATCGCCACCTTGTCGCCGATGCGCCGGCGCGCTTCGCCGATGTCGATCGTCCAGTCGACCGCGACTGCATCGGCGCCGATCGCCGCGATCGATTCCAGCCAGACCGCACCGCCCTTGGTGAACACGATCACCGGGACCTTGCGGCCTTCGGCCTCGCGGCGGATCGAACCCACGATCTGCTGCAGGTAGCGCAGCGAGAAGTCGTGGTAGCGCTCGGCCGACAGGGTACCGCCCCAGGTGTCGAACAGCATCACGGCCTGGGCGCCTGCGGCGATCTGGGCATCCAGGTAGATGCTGATCGCGCGGGCGTTGGTGTCGAGCAGTCTGTGCATCAGCTTCGGGTCTGTGTACATCAGCTGCTTGACCCGGGCGAAGTCGTCGCTGCCGCCGCCTTCGATCATGTAGCAGGCCAGCGTGAACGGACTGCCGGAGAAGCCGATCAGCGGTACCTTGCCGTCGATGCCCTTGCGGCACTCCGAGATCGCATCCATCACGTAGCGCAGATCGGTATCCGGGTCTGGCAGGCGCAGCGACTCGATCGATCGTGCGTCGCGCAGGGGACGTTCGAATCTCGGGCCCTCGCCTTCGGCAAAGTACAGGCCGAGTCCCATCGCATCCGGGACGGTCAGGATGTCCGAGAACACGATGGCGGCGTCGAGGTCGAAGCGCTCGAGCGGTTGCAGCGTCACTTCCGCGGCCATCGTCGGCGACTTCATCAGCTTGACGAAGCTGCCGGCGCGGGCACGAGTCTGGTTGTACTCGGGCAGGTAGCGCCCGGCCTGGCGCATCACCCAGACCGGGGTCTGGTCGACCGGCTGGCGCATCAGGGCGCGCAGCAGGCGGTCGTTACGGAGTGTGGACATGTACGGTTCCTGTCGTATCCAGGCAGGTGGATCCCGGCCCGGGCGATGCCGAGTATAGGAGAGGTGCCGGGCGGGTGATCAGCGAGGCAGGTCGGACCTGCCCATCAGGAACTCGTCGACCGCGCGGGCGCACTGCCGCCCTTCGCGGATCGCCCACACCACGAGCGACTGCCCGCGGCGCATGTCGCCCGCCGCGAATACCTTCGGTGCGCTGGTCACGTAGCTGCCGGCACCCTCGGTGGTCGCCTGCGCATTGCCGCGCGCATCCCGCGTGACGCCGAAGGTGTCCAGCACGCTGCCGACCGGGCCGGTGAAGCCCATCGCGAACAGCACCAGGTCGGCCTTGACCTCGAACTCGGAGCCGGGCACTTCGCGCATCTTCATCTGGCCGCTGGTTTCGTCCTTCGCCCATTCGACCCGGGCGCCGATCAGGGCGGCCACGTTGCCATGGCCGTCGTCCTTGAACGACTTGGTGGTCACTGCCCAGTCGCGTTCGCAGCCTTCCTCGTGCGACGAGGAGGTGCGCAGGCGTATCGGCCAGTACGGCCATACCAGCGGCTTGTCTTCCTCTTCCGGTGGCTGGGGCAGCAGTTCGAACTGGGTGACCGCGGCTGCGCCATGCCGGTTCGAGGTGCCGACACAGTCGGATCCGGTGTCGCCGCCACCGATCACGACGACATTCTTGCCGGTCGCCATCAGCTGCCCGCTGACCGTGTCGCCGGCCACCACCTTGTTCTGCTGCGGCAGGAATTCCATCGCGTAGTGGATGCCGCGCAGGCTGCGTCCGGGCACCGGCAGGTCGCGCGGCACTTCAGCGCCACCGGCCAGGACCACCGCGTCGAATTCGGACGTGAGCTGTTCCGGCGAGACCGTCTTCGCTGCATCCGTGGCCACCCCTGCCGCCTCGACCTTGCCTACCAGCGTGCCGGTGCGGAATTCGACCCCTTCCGCCTTCATCTGGTCGATGCGGCGGTCGATGTGCGACTTCTCCATCTTGAAGTCGGGGATGCCATAGCGCAGCAGGCCGCCGACGCGGTCGCTCTTCTCGAACACGGTCACCGCATGGCCGGCGCGCGCGAGCTGCTGGGCGCAGGCGAGGCCCGCGGGCCCCGAGCCGACCACCGCGACCTTGCGGCCGGTCTGGCGCGCGGGCGGCTGCGGCACGACCCAGCCGTTCTCCCAGCCCTTGTCGATGATCGCGTGCTCGATCGACTTGATGCCGACCGGATCGGCGTTGATGTTCAGCGTGCAGGCAGCCTCGCACGGTGCAGGGCAGATGCGGCCGGTGAACTCGGGGAAGTTGTTCGTCGAGTGCAGCGTGTCGAGCGCCTGCTTCCAGTCCTGGTTGAATACCAGGTCGTTCCAGTCGGGGATGATGTTGTTGACCGGGCAGCCGTTCATGCAGAACGGCGTGCCGCAGTCCATGCAGCGGGCGCCCTGTACCTTTGCCGCATCGTCGGTCAGGCGAAGCACGAACTCGCGGTAATGCTTGACCCGCGACTGCGGCGCCTCGTATGCCTCGTCGACCCGCTGGAATTCCATGAAGCCGGTGATCTTGCCCATTGCCGTCCTTGCTGTTCAGGTGGTGCAGGGGTTCAACCCGCAGGGGTTCAACCCGATACGCACGCCGCGGCAGGCTCGCCGCGGCAGGCTCGCATTACGCCGCCATCCTGCTGCGGCTGGCGGCCATCTCGCCCAGGGCCCGCCGATACTCGGTCGGGAACACCTTCACGAAGCGGCCGCGCCAGGCCGCCCAGTCGGCGAGCATCGCCTTCGCCCGCGGGCTGCCGGAAAGCCGTGCATGGTTGGCAAGCATCGCGCGCACGATGGCTTCGTCGGACTGGCCGCGGTGCCAGAGGTCGCGCGCCAGCCTGCCTTCCTGTTCCGATTCGGCCAGCAGCGGCTCGAGTGCGACCATGGCCAGGTTGCAGCGCTCGGCGAACTGGCCGTCTTCGTCGAGCACGTAGGCGATGCCGCCGCTCATGCCGGCGCCGAAGTTGCGCCCGGTGCGGCCGAGCACCAGCACCGTGCCGCCTGTCATGTATTCGCAACCATGGTCACCGACGCCTTCGACCACCGCATCGGCACCCGAGTTGCGCACCGCGAACCGCTCGCCCGCGACGCCCCTGAAGAAGGCCTCGCCGGCGATCGCCCCATAGAGCACGGTGTTGCCGACGATGATGTTCTCGTGCGATTCGCCGGCGAACTTCGGCGATGGCTGGACGATGATGCGCCCGCCCGACAGGCCCTTGCCGACATAGTCGTTGCCTTCGCCGATCAGGTCGATGGTGATCCCGCGCGCGAGGAAGGCGCCCAGGCTCTGCCCGGCAGAACCGGCGAAACGGATGTGGATCGTGTCGTCGTCCAGGCCTTCATGCCCGTAGCGGCGCGCCACCTCGCCCGACAGCATGGTGCCTGCGGTGCGGTTGCCGTTGCGGATCGGCATGTCGATGGTGACCTTTTCGCGGCGTTCGAGCGCGGGCATCGCCAGTTCGATCAGGCGATGGTCGAGGGCCTCGGCGATGCCATGGTCCTGCGCTTCGCGCTGGTGGCGAGCGATCGACTCGTGCACCGCCGGCTGGTGGAAGATGCGCGTGAAGTCGAGCCCCTTTGCCTTCCAGTGCTCGATGCCCTTCTTCATGTCGAGCAGGTCGGCGCGGCCGATCAGGTCGCTGAACTGGCGTACGCCCAGCTGCGCCATCAGTTCGCGGATCTCTTCTGCGATGTAGAAGAAGAAGTTGATCACGTGCTCGGGCTTGCCCTGGAACTTCTTCCGCAGCTCGGGGTCCTGGGTGGCGACACCGACCGGGCAGGTGTTCAGGTGGCACTTGCGCATCATGATGCAGCCTTCGGCGACCAGCGGTGCCGTGGCGAAACCGAACTCGTCCGCGCCCAGCATCGCGCCGATCACCACGTCGCGACCGGTCTTCATCTGGCCGTCGACCTGCACCGCGATGCGGCCGCGCAGGTCGTTCAGCACAAGGGTCTGCTGTGTCTCGGCCAGGCCGAGCTCCCACGGCGTGCCGGCATGCTTGATCGACGACCACGGGCTCGCGCCGGTGCCGCCGTCATGGCCTGCGATCGTGACATGGTCGGCCTTGGCCTTGGCGACGCCGGCGGCGACCGTGCCCACGCCCAGTTCCGACACCAGCTTCACGCTGATCGATGCGCGCGGGTTGGCGTTCTTCAGGTCGTGGATCAGCTGCGCCAGGTCTTCGATCGAATAGATGTCGTGGTGCGGCGGCGGCGAGATCAGGCCGACGCCAGGGACGGAGAAGCGCAGTTCGGCGATGTACTCCGAGACCTTGTGCCCCGGCAGCTGGCCGCCTTCGCCAGGCTTGGCACCCTGCGCCATCTTGATCTGGATCTGGTCGGCGGAGGCGAGGTACTCGGCGGTCACGCCGAACCGTCCCGATGCGACCTGCTTGATCTTCGAGCGCAGGCTGTCGCCGGCCTTCAGCGGCAGGTCGATCGCAACGCGGTCGCTGCCCAGCCGGCTCGCCAGCGTGTCGCCCTCGGACACGGCTTCGTAGCGGCGGCGGTCCTCGCCGCCTTCCCCGGTGTTCGACTTGCCGCCGATGCGGTTCATCGCGATCGCGAGCGTGGCATGGGCCTCGGTCGAGATCGATCCGAGCGACATCGCGCCGGTGGAGAATCGCTTGACGATCTCCTTCGCCGGCTCGACGTCCTCGATCGGCACCGGCTGCCGGCTGTCGAAACGGAAGTCGAACAGGCCGCGCAGCGTCATCAGGCGGCGGCTCTGGTCATTGATGATGCGGGCGTATTCCTTGAACGTCGAATAGCTGGATGCGCGCGCCGCATGCTGCAGCTTGGCGATCGCGTCGGGCGTCCACATGTGCTCTTCGCCGCGCACCCGGAACGCATACTCGCCCCCGGCATCCAGCGCATTGGCCAGCACCGGGTCGTTGCCGAAGGCGGCGCGGTGCATGCGGATCGCCTCGTCGGCCACCTCGAACACGCCGATGCCGGACACGTTGCTGCTGGTGCCACGGAAATACTTCTGCACCAGCGGCTGCGCAAGGCCGACCGCCTCGAAGATCTGCGCGCCGGTGTAGGACATGTAGGTCGAGATGCCCATCTTCGACATGACCTTCATCAGGCCCTTGCCGATCGCCTTCACGTAGTTCTTGATCGCGTCCTTGGCGCCGGTGCTGCCCGCGGCACCCATCGCCATCACGCTCTCGAGCGCGAGGTAGGGGTGGACCGCCTCTGCGCCATAGCCGGCCAGCAGGGCGAAGTGATGGGTCTCGCGTGCCGATCCGGTCTCGACCACCAGGCCGGCGCTGGTGCGCAGGCCCTTGCCCACCAGGTGCTGGTGGATCGCCGAGGTGGCGAGCAACGCCGGGATCGCAACCTGGTCGCGGTCGACCTTGCGATCGGACACGATCAGGATGTTGTAGCCGGACACCACCGCGTCTTCGGCTTCGGCCGCCAGGCTGGCGAGCCGAGCCTCGATCGCTTCCTTGCCCCAGGCGACCGGGTAGCAGATGTCGAGCTCGTAGGACCGGAACTTGTTCTCTGTCGCGTCAGCGATGCCGCGGATCAGGTTCATCTGGTCGAAGTCGAGCACCGGCTGGCTGACCTCGAGCCGCATCGGCGGATTGTTCTCGTCGATGCCGAGCAGGTTCGGCTTCGGCCCGATGAACGACACCAGGCTCATCACCAGCTGTTCGCGGATCGGATCGATCGGCGGATTGGTGACCTGCGCGAACAGCTGCTTGAAGTAGTGGTACAGCGGCTTCGGCCGGTCGGACAGCACCGACAGCGGCGAATCGTTGCCCATCGAGCCGATGGCTTCCTCACCGATCACTGCCATCGGCTGCATCAGGAACTTCAGGTCTTCCTGCGTGTAGCCGAAGGCCTGCTGGCGGTCGAGCAGCGTCTCTGCGTGCGATTCTGCGCGGGATTCTGCGTGGGATTCTGCGTGGGATTCTGCGTGCGATCCGGCCGGCTTCTCCACGGCACCTGCGGCCGGCGGCTCGAGGTCGTCGAGCTTGATCCGGATGCGGTCGATCCACTCGCGGTACGGCTTGGCCGAGGACAGCGTGTACTTCAGTTCTGCGTCGTCGATGATGCGGCCGGCTTCGGTGTCGATCAGGAACATCTTGCCGGGCTGCAGCCGCCACTTCTTGACGATCTTGTCTTCCGGGATCGGCAGCACGCCGGTCTCGGATGCCATCACGACGAGGTCGTCGCTGGTGACGATGTAGCGCGCCGGGCGCAGCCCGTTGCGGTCGAGGGTGGCGCCGATCTGGCGGCCATCGGTGAACGCGACCGCGGCCGGGCCGTCCCACGGCTCCATCATCGCTGCGTGGTATTCGTAGAACGCGCGCCGCCCGGCGTCCATGAGCGTATGGCCTTCCCATGCTTCCGGGATCAGCATCATCATCGCGTGCGCGAGCGAGTAGCCACCCATCACCAGCAGTTCCAGCGCGTTGTCGAACGAGGCCGAGTCGGACTGGCCGTCATAGATCAGCGGCCAGATCTTCTCGAGGTCCTCGCCCAGCACCGGCGAGCTGATGGCCGCCTGCCGTGCGCGGATCCAGTTCACGTTGCCGCGCAGCGTGTTGATCTCGCCGTTGTGCGCGATCATCCGGAACGGATGCGCGAGATCCCAGGTCGGGAAGGTGTTGGTCGAGAAGCGCTGGTGGGCGAGGGCGAGCGCGGAGGTGACGCGCGGGTCCTTCAGGTCGACGAAATAGTCGGCCAGGCTCTCGGCGAGCAGCATGCCCTTGTAGACCAGGGTGCGCGCCGACATCGATGGCACGTAGAACTCCTTGCCGTGCGCGAGCTGCAGCGACTGGATGGCATGGCCGGACGACTTGCGGATGATGTACAGCTTGCGTTCGAGCGCGTCGGTGACGGTGACGCCGGCGCCGCGGCCGATGAACACCTGGCGGATCACCGGCTCGATCGGCTTCACGCTTTCGCCCAGGAACGAACTGTCGACCGGCACGTCGCGCCAGCCGAGCAGGACCTGGCCTTCGGCCCAGATCGCCCGCTCGATCTCCCGTTCACAGGCATACCGGCTGGCCGGCTCACGCGGCAGGAAACAGAAGCCGACGCCGTATTCGCCCGGATCGGGCAGCTCGACACCCTGCCTGGCCATTTCTTCGCGGAAGAATGCATCCGGGATCTGGATCAGCACGCCGGCGCCGTCGCTCGCCTTCGGATCCGCGCCCACCGCGCCGCGGTGGGTCAGGTTCTTCAGGATCAGCAGGCCCTGCTCGACGATCGCGTGGCTTTTCTTTCCCTTGATGTGGGCGACAAAGCCGACGCCGCAGGCGTCGTGTTCATGCGTCGGGTCGTAGAGCCCCTGCGCTTCCGGGACGCCCGGGCGGGTCAGCGGAAGGGCCGTGCCATGCGATGTCAGGCCGTCGGCGGAGGCGCCGGGCCGCGGGGCTTGCGGGAAAGGTGAGGAATCACTCATTGCCGACCTCGGTACAGGAAGGGGACGCTGCCACCCGTCCGGCGCAAGCCGCACGTTCAGGCACGTCCAGAGGCGACGAAAGCCGCGGCGGGCGCGGCTTTCGGAAGGTCTACCGGGCGTGCAACGCAACCACCGGGGCGCGTGCAGGGATCAGCCGGTCGAACGCGTGAGTGTAACCGTCCAGTCGCGCCGCAGCAATGCAGGCGTGGCCTGTGCGACCTGGAACGTCCGATCGGGATGCCGGAAGTCAGTGCTCGTCGACGCTGAACAGGCGGCGATGCTCCCGGACGGCATAGCGATCGGTCATGCCGGCGATGTAGTCGGCGATCGCCCTGGGCGCGTCCACGCCGGCGCGGGCCTGGTCCTGCGGAGGCAGCAGCCGGTGGTCGCGCATGAAGGCCAGGAACAGCTCGGACAGGATGCGCTGCGACTTGCCGCTCATCCGCACCACGCGGTAGTGGCGATACAGCGCGTGGCGCAGGAACTGCTTGAGCTCGACCTGCTCGGCCGCGATCGCCTGGCTGAATCCGATCATCGGTGGTGCCGTGCGCACCGCGTCGATCGACCCGGGCGCATGCAGGGCCAGCAGCCTGCGGCTCTCCGTAGTCAGGTCGACGACCAGCGTGTTGATCATCCGCCGGATGGTCTCGTGGATCAGCCGCCGGCCGGCAAGACCGGGGTAGCGTGCACGCACCTCGGCGACATGGCGGGCGAAGATGCCGACCTGTTCGAGCTGCTCGAGCGTGATCAGCCCGGAACGCAGCCCGTCATCGACATCGTGGTTGTTGTAGGCCAGTTCGTCTGCGACATTGGCCAGCTGGGCCTCTAGCGACGGCTGCTCGCCGCGCAGGAAGCGTTCGCCGATCGCGCCCAGCTGTTCGGCGTTGCGCCGTGAACAATGCTTGAGGATTCCTTCGCGGGTCTCGAAGGTCAGGTTGAGGCCGTCGAATTCGGCATACCGCTCCTCGAGCAGGTCGACCACGCGCAGCGACTGCAGGTTGTGCTCGAAGCCGCCATGGTCGCGCATGCAGTCGTTCAACGCATCCTGGCCGGCATGGCCGAACGGCGTGTGGCCCAGGTCGTGTGCGAGCGAGATCGCCTCGGTCAGCGCCTCGTTCAGGCCGAGGTTGCGCGCGATCGAGCGCGCGATCTGCGCCACCTCGAGGCTGTGGGTCAGCCGTGTGCGGAACAGGTCGCCTTCATGGTTGACGAACACCTGGGTCTTGTACTCGAGCCTGCGGAACGCGGTCGAGTGGATGATGCGGTCGCGGTCGCGCTGGAACTCGTCGCGTCCGGCCGGCGGCGCTTCGGCATGGATGCGGCCCCTGGACTTCCCGCTGTCTGCCGCAAAGGGCGCCAGGCCCTGCACGGTCGTCGGGGATGATGCACCGGGGTCAGCCATCTCCTGCCACCTCTGCGAGCGTCGCGTCCAGCGCTGCCGGGTCGTAGTCGCCGGTGGTCACCGCATGACCCATCCCCTTCAGCAGCACCAGCCGGATCCGTCCGCCGCGCACCTTCTTGTCGTGTCCCATCAGGTCCAGCCAGCGTGCGGCCGGCATCGGCGGCGCCTCGACCGGCAGTCGGGCCAGCGCGAACAACCGGCGTACCCGGCCGACATCGGATTCGCCCAGCCAGCCCAGGCGCGCGGACATCGTCGCGGCGAGCACGGTGCCCGCCGCCACCGCCTCGCCATGCAGCCATTCGCCGTAGCCGACGCCGGTCTCGATCGCATGGCCGAAGGTATGGCCCAGGTTGAGGGTTTCGCGCAGCCCGGCCTCGCGCTCGTCGGCGGCGACCACCTCGGCCTTGTGCTCGCAGGAGCGGCGCACGGCCTGCGCGAGTGCGGCGGGGTCGCGGGCGAGGAGCTTCGACAGGTTGGCTTCGAGCCAGTCGAGGAAGGCGGTATCGCGGATCAGGCCGTACTTGATCACCTCGGCCAATCCTGCCGACAGTTCCCGGTCGGGCAATGTATCGAGCAGCGCCGTGTCCGCCAGCACCAGTCCGGGCTGGTGGAAGGCGCCGATCATGTTCTTGCCCTGCGGGTGGTTGATCGCTGTCTTGCCGCCGACCGATGAATCGACCTGGGCCAGCAGCGTGGTCGGGATCTGCACGAACGGCACGCCGCGTTGCCAGGTCGCTGCGGCGAACCCGGCCATGTCGCCGATCACGCCGCCGCCGAGCGCGACCACCGGGGTGCGACGGTCGCAGCGATGTTCGATCAGGTGGTCGAACACGGTGTTCAGGACCTGCCAGTTCTTGTGCTGTTCCCCGTCGGGCAGGACGATCGGCACCGCTTCGATGCCGGCGGCTGCGAGCGCTGCGGTGACCGGACCGAGGTAGAGCGCGCCGACCACCTCGCTGGTGACCAGCGCCACGCGTCCCGGCTTCAGGTAGCGCGAAATCAGGCTGCTGTCGGTCGACACCCCGCGTCCGATGACGATCGGATAGCTGCGGTCGGCGAGGGAGACCTCGACCACCTGGGTGGCATCGGCGGCAGTCGAGCCGATACGGGGGGCCGGTTGGCCGGCGGAACGTGGAACATCCAGGGTCATCGTGGCTCCAGGCCGTTTGCCGGCGCGGCGATGGCACCGGCGGGCTGCGCAGGGGTGTTGCCGTCCGGGCTGCGTCGCTCGTTCAGGCGCTCGATCAGCCGCGTCACCATCGACTTCACGCTTTCATGCGTGCTCTCGATCGTCACGTGCGCCGTCTCGGCGTACAGGGGTTCCCGTGCCGCCAGCAGTTCGATGATCCGCTGCTGCGGGTCGCGGGTGGCGAGCAGCGGACGGGTGCGATCGCGCCGGGTGCGATGCCAGATCTCGGTGGCCGAGGCCTTGAGATAGATGACCAGCCCGCGATCATGCATGCGCCTGCGGCTGTCCTCTGACAGTACGGCGCCACCGCCGGTCGCCAGCACGATGTCCGGCAGCGTCGTCAGTTCGTCGATCACCTGCCGTTCGCGCTGGCGGAATCCGGCTTCGCCCTCGATCTCGAAGATCACCGGTATCGTCACCCCGCAGCGCGCTTCGATCTCGTGGTCGGCGTCGATGAAACGTTTGCCGAGCCTTTGTGCCAGCAGCCGGCCCACCGACGTCTTGCCTGCCCCCATCATGCCGACCAGGAACACGCTGCCGTCGACCGTGCACGGTTCGTCCGCGTGCGCCTCTGCGGTCGCGCAGGCGCCGTCGTCCGTCCCGGCGGGCGCGGACGCGTCGGCGGGCAGGGGTGCTGCTGCGCAGGGATCGACCGTTTTCATGTGCCGATTGTAGCGCGCAGCCCGGCAGGTCCATCCGGTGCGCCGCGGAGGCAGCGCCCGTCGAAGCGACACATACGCCGCCGGACCGCGAAAACGAAACGGGCGTGCATTGCACGCCCGTCGTCGACCCTGGTGCCGCGCGAGCGCGGCATTCGGTTACCGGGAGTCCGGTTACCGAGAGGACAGCCGGTCGTTCAGCACGCGCGGGGTGACGAAGATGAGGAGTTCGCGCTTGTCGTCCACGATCGAGCGATCGCGGAACAGGAACCCGACGAACGGGATGTCGCCAAGCACCGGCACCTTGTTCACCGCCTGGCGCGAGTCCTGGGTGTAGATGCCGCCGATCACCACGGTGCCACCGTTCTCTACCAGCACCTGGGTACTGATCTGGCGCGTGTTGATCGCGGGACCCGACTGGGTGTTCTGACCGATGCTGTCGTTGTTCACGTTGAGCGTCATGATCACGTTGCCGTCGGGCGTGATCTGCGGCCGCACCTTGAGCGACAGGGTTGCCTTCTTGAACGACACGGCGGTCGCGCCACTGGCGGTTGCCTGCTGGAACGGGATCTCCGTACCCTGTTCGATGGTCGCCTCGATCTGGTCGGCGGTGATCACGCGCGGGCTGGACACGATGCGGCCACGGCCTTCCGCCTGCAGGGCCTGCACTTCCAGGTTGAGGAAGCGCGACAGGCTGTCGTTGAAAACCACCACCGAGAAGGCACCGGGGCGCGCGCCGCCGATGGTCTGTGCCGGCAGGTTCACGCCCAGGCTCTGCACCAGCGTCGGGATCGGCGTCGCGATCTGTCCGGTGATGAAACCGGTCGCCTCCAGGTTGCCGCCGACGGTCAGCCGGGTCGGGTGGGCGATGGTGTCTCCGACCTGTCGGTCGAACACGCCGAGTCGCGCACCGAGGTTGCGCGAGAACGTGTCAGCCGCCTCGACGACGCGTGCCTCGATCATCACCTGGCGCACCGGCACGTCGATCTGACGCACCAGACGGCGCATCTCATCGAGCTTGCTCGGGGTGTCCTGGATGAACAGGGTGTTGGTGCGCGGGTCGATCACCGCGCTGCCACGGCGCGACAGTACGCGCTGCTGCGGATCGGTCAGGATCTTCTGGAAAGCCTCGGCACGCGCATAGTTGAGCTGGAAGGTTTCGGTACGTACCTGCTCGAGGTCGGCGAGCTGCTGCCGCGACTCGGCTTCCAGCTTGTCGCGCGTGGCCAGCTCGTCACGCGGGGCGATCCACATCACGTTGCCGGTCTTGCGCATGTCCAGGCCCTTGGCCTGGAGGATGATGTCCATCGCCTGGTCCCAGGGCACGTCCTTCAGCCGCAGCGTGAGGCTGCCGCTGACCGTGTCGCTGGTGATGATGTTCAGGCCGGTGAAGTCGGCGAGCACCTGCAGCACCGCGCGCACTTCGACGTTCTGGAAGTTCAGCGACAGCTTGTCCCCGGTATAGCGGCGCTGGCCGCCGCCGAGCCTTGTGGGGTCTTCGATGACCGGCTTCACTTCGAGGATGAACCGGTTGTCGGCCTGGTAGGCAGACTGTTCCCACTGGCCACGCGGCTGGATCTCGAGCCGGACCGTGTCACCGGACTGCTGGGCGTTGACGAACTGCACCGGCGTCGAGAAGTCGCTCACGTCGAGGCGACGCTGCAGGTGCTGGGGCATCTGCGTGCGCTGGAACTCGACGACGATGTTGCGCCCCTGCTGCCGCACGTCGATGCCGGTGTTGTTGTCGGCGAGGTCGATGATGACGTTGCCGGCGCCTTCGCTGGTGCGGCGGAAATCGATGTTGAGGATCCGGTGCTGGCGGCCGCTGGTGTCTTCGGCGAAACGCGTCGGCGCTGGCGCGACCCCGGCCGCGATGCCGCCGGCCCCCTGCAATGCGACGATGATCGTGTTGCCCTCGATGCGCGTCTCGTAGGGCACGGTGCGGGTCATGTTCAGCACCAGGCGGGTGCGATCACCCACCTGCACCAGGTTGAGGCTGCGCAGGTCGCCCTGTGCGACGTCCTGCGAGCTCCTGCCGGTGCCGTTGGCGGTGTTCGGGAAATCGAACGACAGCCGCGACGGGTTCGTGATCTGGAAGCCGTTCGGCGCTGCCCGCGGCGTGTCCTTCATGGTGATGCGCACCAGCACGTTGCCGCCCTGAGCGATCGCCGCGCTGACCGACTGGATGGCGTTCCCGGTCTGGACGGTCGGTGCGGTCTGGGCCAGTGCCGTGCCCACCATGGCCAGCGCAAGAAGCGACCAGAGCATGATCCATGCAGCGCTCCAGGCGCGCCCCGCGCGGTCCTGCATCGTCCGGTCGATCGTGAGCGTCCGGGTCGCCTCGCCTTGCGAGATCGAGCGATTCATCGTTTTGTCTCCGTTTCGTCTTGCAGGAACAGCGAGGTGATCCGTTCGGTCCACTCGCCGGCACCGTCTTGCACGAGTTCCTTCAACTTCAGTCCGGTCTCATCGACTTCGATGATCAATCCGAAATTCTGGCCGATGTAATTGTTCAGGCGCACCCGGAAAAGGTTGCTGTCCGGCGTGCGGATCAGTGCGAACGTCGTCTTGCCCTGCTGCAGCGAACCGACCATCTTCAGGTTGTCCAGCGGGAACGCCTCGAGGGGTTCGCGCCGTCGGTTCAGGTCTGGCTGGATCTGGCCCTTGGCGGACTTCGTCGGTTCGATCTTGCGGGGGCGGAAGGGGTCCTCTAGCTCGGCCTGGTTGTAGACGAAGGGCTCGTAGGGATCCACCTTCGGCAGCGGGTCGATGCGTGCGCGGTTGCCCGCGACCGTTTCTGCATCGGCGACGAACTGCTTCAGGTCCTGGAACTGGTCGGAACCGCAACCGACCATCGCGAGGCCGAGCGCGAGCGGAACCAGCCGGCGGCAGAGTCTGCGGAGGGCGTTCATTTCTTCTTCGTCGCGGCTTGCGCCGCCTTGCGTTGTTTCGCGAGTTCTTCCTCGTCGAGGTAGCGGAAGGTCTTCGCCACCGCGTCCATGGCGAGCATGCCGTCCCTGCCGGGGCCCACGGAGATGTCGTTCAGCGTGACGATGCGCGGCAACTGTGCGATGTCGCTCGCGAACGACCCCAGCTCGTGATAGTTGCCGGTCACGCGGATGTTGATCGGCAGCTCGGCGTAGAACTCCGAGGTGGTCTCCTGTGCAGCCGGCTTGAACAGCTCGAACTGCAGGCCGCGGCCGAGGCCGGCCTGGTTGATGTCGGTGAGCAGGGCATCCATCTCGGAACGGTTCGGCAGCTGGCGAAGGAGGGCGCCGAACGCCTGCTCGATGTCCTCGAGCTGCTTCTGGTAGGCGGGCAGGTTGATCGCCTGGCGCTTCTTGTCGATGAACGTGGTGCGCAGCGTCGACTCGCGCTCCCGCAGCGTGTTGATTTCCGCCAGCTGGTTGCGCCAGTCGAACCAGTAGCCGAGGAAGATCACCACCGAAAGCAGCAGGACCAGGGTCACGACCTGCACCACGATCGGCCACGACCCTATGCTTTTCGGATCAAGGCGTCTGAGTTCGTCGAGTGTCATGGCGTTCGGCGGGCGGTTGATGTGCGGGGGATGGACGGGCGGACGTTATTTCTTGGCCGGAGCGGGGCCGGACGGTGCCGGCGCTGCCTCCGCCTTCTGGCGCGTGACATCCACGTTCAGGTTGAACTCGTTCAGCCGCTGGCTGTTGACTGTCGCCGACTTGATCTCGACCAGCGAGGCGTTGGCCAGCCAGGGCGAAGACTCGAGGTTGCGCAGCAGGGTCGACACGCGCGCATTCGATTGCGCATAGCCGATGATGTTCACCCTGGCGCCGGTCTGCTTGATGTTGCGCAGGTAGACGCCGTCCGGAAGCTGCCGTGCGATCTGGTCGAACAACTGGACCACCTCGGCGCGGTTGGACTGCAGCGTCTCCACCACGCGCTTGCGCGCGAGCAGTTGCTTGGTCTGCTCGCGCAGCCGGCGGATCTCCTCGATCTGTTTGTCGAGCCCTGCGATCTGCTGGTCGAGGAACTTGTTGCGCGCCTGCTGGCCTTCGATCTTCGAGGCGAGCACGCCGTGCACGAGGAAGATCACGCCCGCGCCGAGCGCGACCATCGCGACCGCTGCAATGATGAACGAGCGCTGCTGCGCAGCTCGTTTCATTTCGCGGTGGGGTAGCAGGTTTACGCGGATCATATGGGTCGGGGTGGCTGTTCCGGAGTCTGGGTTGGCGCAGGCGGGGATGCTGCGATCGAGGAGGCTCGACCGTTGCGCCCGGCGCCAGGCGACGGGTGCGGGTGGGGTTGGGTCAGGCGGGGTCGAAGCGGCGCAGGGCGAGGCCGCAGGCGACCATCAGCGAAGGCGCGTCGATCTGCAGCTGGCGCGGCCGGATCTTCGAGGACACTTCCATTTCAGAGAACGGATTGGCCACCACCGTCGGCACCTGGGTGCGCCGGCTGACCGTCTCGTCGAGGTCGGGGATCGCCGCGCAGCCCCCGGCCAGCAGCAGCTTGTCGACGCTGCTGTACTGGGTCGAGGTGTAGAAGAACTGCAGCACGCGAGCCACTTCGAGGGCAAGGTTGTCCATGAACGGCTGCAGCACTTCTGCCTCGTAGTTCTCGGGCAGGCCGCCGGTCCGCTTGGCCACTTCCGCTTCGTCCGCGGTCAGTCCGAAATGGCGCTGGATCTCCTGCGTCAACTGCTGGCCGCCGAAAGGCTGCTCGCGCAGGTAGACCGATTCGCCGTTGCGCAGGATGTTCACGTTCATGATGTTGGTTCCGACATCGACGATCGCGATCGTCTGGTCGTGCCCACCCTCGGGAAGGCTTTTTGCGATCAGGTCGAATGCGGCCTGCGTGGCGTAGGACTCCACGTCGACGACGACCGCCTTGAGGCCGGCGGCTTCCGCCGCGGCGACGCGGTCTTCGACCTTTTCCTTGCGCGATGCGGCGATCAGTACCTCGACATCGTCGGGGCTGGTCGGCGAGGGGCCGAGTACCTGGAAATCGAGGTTGACCTCCTCGAGCGCGAACGGGATGTACTGGTTCGCTTCGGTTTCCACCTGCAGTTCCAGCTCGTCTTCGCGCTGGCCGGCCGGCACGGATATCTTCTTGGTGATCACCGCGGCGGTCGGCAGTGCCAGGGCCACGTTGCGCACCCGGCTGTTCAGCTTCTTCCAGCCACGCTTGAACGAATCGGACACCTGGTCGAGGTTGAGGATGTTGCCGTCGACCACGGCGTCCTTGGACAGCGGTTCGATCACGTAACGCTCGATCCGGAACTTGCCGCGGCCGGCTTCTTCCAGTTCGACGAACTTGACCGCGGACGAACTGATGTCCACGCCGATCAACGGCGGCGCCTTCGGCCGGAGGAGCCGGCCAAGCGAGTCAAATTTGACGTCAAGTTTCCCTTTGAACATGGAAGGTTCAGGCCATCATTGCATAAACGAGTTTAAAGGCTAGCAACAACTATTTGGACTGTAAAGCGTTTTTCTGTCCGGCGGCTATAGTTGTGCAGTGGACTGTCTCATTTGCGTATCGGATCGGGGACGTGACATCTGCCTATAATCCAGCATGCTCAAACGCTGGTCCTTGATCATCGCCCTCGTGGCAGCCGGAGGGATCGGCCTTGCCGTGCTCGTGGTCGCGTTCGCCGCGGCGGTCGCCTATCCGAACCTGCCATCGCTGGAAGTCCTGACCGATTACCGGCCCAAGGTGCCGCTGCGCGTGTTCAGCGCCGACGGCAAGCTGCTTGGCGAGTTCGGCGAGGAGCGCAGGGCGGTGGTGAAGATAGATGCCGTCCCCGACATGATGAAGAAGGCGATCCTCGCGGCCGAGGACGACCGGTTCTACGAACACGGCGGCGTCGACTACATCGGCGTGGTCCGAGCCGCGGTCTCCAACTTCACCGGCGGCGGCGCGCGCCAGGGCGCGAGCACCATCACCATGCAGGTGGCCCGGAATTTCTTCCTTTCCCGGGAAAAGACGTTCACACGGAAGTTTCACGAGGCTCTGCTTGCCTTCAAGATCGAAGCGAGTCTGACCAAGGACCAGATACTCGAGCTGTACATCAACCAGATCTTCCTGGGCCAGCGCGCCTACGGCTTTGCCGCGGCTGCACAGACCTATTTCGGCAAATCGCTCGCCCAACTTGAGGTCGCCGAGATGGCGATGCTGGCGGGACTGCCGAAAGCACCGTCGCGCTTCAATCCGGTGGTCAACCCGCAGCGGGCCAAATTGCGTCAGCAATATGTCCTGCGGCGCATGCACGAGCTCAGCTACATCGACGCCGGTCAACTGGCGATTGCAGAAAAACACACGATGCCGCCCCGGCGTGAAGGCGCCGAGACCACGGTGCATGCCGACTACGTGGCAGAAATGGTCCGTCAGGTGATGTTCGACCGTTTCAAGGAGGAGGCGTACACACGCGGCCTGCGTGTCTACACGACCGTGGTCAGCGAGCACCAACTTGCGGCTTATGCAGCCGTGCGTCGTGGTGTGGTGGCCTACGATCGGCGTCATGGTTTCCGCGGCCCGGAGCGTTTCGTCGACCTTCCGCCGAGCTACACCGATGAGCAGCTGGAAGACCTGCTGCAGGACGATCCTGACAGCGAGGGTCTGTTTCCCGCAGTGGTGCTGCAGGTGGATGCCAAATCGATGCTGTTGTACCGGCGTGGCCTCGGACGGGTGACGGTGACCGGCGACGGTCTGCGCTTCGTGCAGCGCACCATCGGCGAGCAGGCGCCCCTGAAGCAGCGCTTGCGCCCCGGGGCAGTGGTCCGGTTGCAGCGCGACGAGAAGAACAACTGGCATGTCACGCAGTTGCCGCAAGTCGAGGCTTCCCTGGTTGCGGTGGATCCGGCCGACGGCGCGATCAAGGCGCTGGTCGGCGGCTTCGATTTCAACCGCACCCAGTTCAACCATGTCACGCAGGCGATCCGGCAACCCGGGTCCAGCTTCAAGCCCTTCATCTATTCGGCTGCGCTCGAGCGCGGGTTCACCGCGGCCACCGTGGTCAACGACGCGCCGCTGAGCTTCGGGTCGCGCGAGACCGGGTCAGAGCCCTGGGAGCCGAAGAACTACGACGGCAAGTACGACGGCCCGATGCGCATCCGCACCGCGCTCGCGCGCTCGAAGAACCTGGTCACGATCCGCGTACTGCAGGCGATCGGCACGCAGTATGCGCAGGACTACATCACCAAGTTCGGCTTCGATGCGAAGCTGCATCCCCCCTACCTGACCATGGCGCTGGGTGCGGGCGGGGTGACGCCGCTGCAGATGGCCGCGGGTTACTCGGTGTTCGCCAATGGCGGTTTCCGCGTCACGCCGTTCATGATCCGGCGGGTCGAAGACCAGAAGGGCGTGGTGCTGTTCGAGGCGAAGCCTGCGGTCGCCAACGAGGGTGCCGAGCGGGTGATCGACGCGCGCAACGCGTTCGTGATGACCAACCTGATGCAGGACGTCGTACGCGCGGGGACCGCTACCCGGGCAATGTCGCTCGGCCGCAGCGATCTCGCCGGCAAGACCGGTACCACCAACGACTTCCTCGACGCCTGGTTCGCCGGCTACCAGCCCGGACTGGTGGCGGTGAGCTGGGTCGGATTCTCCACGCCGCGTACGCTGGGCACCGGCGAGACCGGCGGCACCGCTGCGCTGCCGATCTGGATCAGCTACATGGGTGCCGCGCTGAAGGGCGTTCCCGACCAGCCGATGGCGCCGCCTGAAGGGATCACCGCCGCCCGTGTCGACCCGGCCACCGGCCTGCGCGACACAGGCGGTGGCGGCATCAGCGAATTCTTCTATCACGAGAACATTCCCCGCGAGAACGAGGGTGCCGCGCAGGGCCCCGATGCCCGGCCGCAGGACGACGTCAAGGCGCAGATTTTCTGAGATCGGGCATCGCTTGGCACGAGAGACCCACTCCCGGCAGCGGCAGATGCGTGAGCAGATCGCGCAGCTTGCGGCACGCCTGATCGCCGAGGACGGCATCGACGACTGGGGGCTCGCCAAGAAGAAGGCGGCGCGTACGCTCGGCCTTGCCGATGCGCACTGCCTGCCGACCAATGCCGAACTCGAAAACGCACTGCTGGAATACCAGCGCATCTTCGATGAGGATGGCCAGCGTGAAGTGTTGCACTGGCTGCGGTCCCAGGCCCTGGACCTGATGGACCTGTTCGCGCGGTTCGATCCCCACCTCGCCGGACCGGTGCTGTCCGGCGCGATCGGCAAGTACCCGACGATCCACCTGCATCTGTTCACGGATGACGAAAAAGCGATAGAGTGGTTCCTGCTGAATGAAGCCATTCCGTACGACCCGTCCCAGCGCCGGGTGTTCATTGCCGGAGCCGTGTCCACCGTGCCGTGTTTCGAATTGAACGTCGAAGGAACCGACGTGCATCTGCTGCAGTTCACCGGCGAGCAGCGCCGCCAGCCGGTGCGTCTCACCGCCGAAGGCAGGCCGATGGCTCGTGCCGGTCGGGCGAGCCTTGCAGCGAAGCTCGACGAGACGGCAGCCCCAGAGCCGCTGCTCCCCTGGCAATGAACCTGTTCGTCGCCGAAATCACGGACGGGCCGCATGGCGGCTGAAGGCGCGGGCAAGGCGGCTGCGGACGCCGATGATCTCAGTCGCTTCCTGATCCGGTCTCCCACCCAGATCGGGCAGATCCTGACCGCGATCTCGGAGCACCGAGAGATCGTCACCGCCTATTTCAACCGGGGGCGCCAGTTCCTGCTGACGGCGATCGTCGAGGTCGATGTACCTGGCAAGCGGGTGGTGATCGACTGTGGTTCTGACGATGCGGTCAATGCCCGCCTGCTGGAAAGCGACCGGGTCGTGCTGGTCAGCGCGCACGAGAAGGTCAAGGTGCAGTTCAGCGTGAAGCAGGTGCGCGAGATCGACTACGACGGCCAGCCTGCGTTCTCGATCGCGCTGCCGTCCGAACTGCTCAAGCTGCAGCGGAGGGAATACTTCCGGGTGCGGACCAGCACGAGCGAGCCGGTGCGGGTGCGGTTGCCGATCGGCGACCCGGTGGTGCTGGAACTGCAGGCGCTCGACATCAGCATCGGCGGCCTCGCGGCATTCGTGTCGCTGCCGGTCGGCAGTACCGAGGTGGGCAGCCGTTTCCCCGGCGCCAGCGTGCAGCTCGGCACCGGCAGTTCGTTCACGGTCGAACTGGAGCTGCGCAACCTCAACGCCACGCGATTGCGCAACGGCACCGAGGCGATGCGTGCCGGTTTCGTGTTCGTCGACCTGCCGGAGTCCGCGCAACAGCAGATCCAGCGCTATCTGATGCGTGTCGAACGCGAGCGCCGCAACCGCGAGGCGGAACTCGGACGCTGACGGCCTGCGCCGGGTCAGCGACCTTCGCGCATCCAGCGCGCCGCATCGAGCGCGAAATAGGTCAGGATGGCATCCGCACCGGCGCGCTTGAAGGACAGCAGGGCCTCCATCGCAACCGCCTGTTCGTTCAGCCAGCCATTGGCGCTGGCGGCCTTGAGCATCGCGTACTCGCCGCTTACCTGGTAGACCGCAGTCGGCACGCCGAAGGTGTCCTTCACACGGCGCACGATGTCGAGGTAGGGCATGCCGGGCTTGACCATCACCATGTCGGCGCCCTCGGCGAGGTCGAAAGCGACTTCGCGCAGGGCCTCGTCGCTGTTCGCGGGATCCATCTGGTAGGTGTACTTGGAACCGCCGCCGAGCGTCGCCGCAGACCCTACTGCGTCGCGGAACGGACCATAGAACGACGATGCGTATTTTGCGGAATAGGCAATGATGCGCGTGTGGATATGGCCGCCCTCGTCGAGCCGATGGCGGATCGCGCCAATGCGGCCGTCCATCATGTCGGACGGCGCAACCACGTCCACGCCCGATTGCGCATGCACGCGCGCCTGTTCGACCAGCACGGCAACCGTCTGCTCGTTCAGCACGTAGCCGCGCTCGTCGATCAGTCCGTCCTGCCCGTGGCTGGTGTAGGGATCGAGTGCGACATCGGTCATCACCCCGAGTTGCGGAAACCGCGCCTTGATCGCGGCGACTGCACGCGGCACCAGCCCTTCGGGATTGAGCGCCTCGCGCCCGTCCGGCGTCTTCAGCGAAGGTTCGATCACCGGGAACAGCGCGATCATCGGGATGCCTTCCTCGACGCAGCGCCCGGCGGTAGCAAGCAGCCCCTCGACGTTGATGCGTTCCACCCCTGGCATCGACGGCACGGGTTGCGCCGCAGTGGTGCCGTCATGCACGAACACCGGATAGATCAGGTCGTCGGTGGACAGCCGGTGCTCGCGTGCCAGACGGCGCGAGAACTCGTCGTGGCGCATCCGGCGCAGCCGGGTCGTGGGGAAGGCGGGGGCGCCGGCGGGCACACGCTTGAAAAGGGACATGCGGCAGACCTCGTTGCAACTCGGGAGCGAGGTATCGATTCTGCCCCTCGCGGCCGGCACCGGCAATGCGCCGTGCGGCGGGAACTTTCCGGACGAGGCAGGGTCTGAATCACTGACGACGATGAGTCGTCTCCCGCACCCCTCCCTGAGCGGGAGCCTTATCCCCCTTAAGGCATCCTTACCCCGGCGCGAGCCCCCTCGCGCCGGGTTTTTTCGTTGCGGGCCGGCTCAGGCCTGTGGCTTGTGCGCGACACGTTTCGCTGCGCGGGCCGGGGTTCCCTTCGATCCGGCCCTGGCTGGCCGGCGCGCCTCCCGCAGTTCACTGCTGCTCACCGCCGCCTTCGCCTCGATGCCGAGGAAGCCGGCGACCGCCGTGGCGAGCGTGTCGAGTCCCAGCCGTTTCGGACTGGACAGCGACTGGACGGTCACCGGCAGCGGTGCCATCGGCGCCAGCGCTTCGGTGACTTCGCGCACCACCTGAGCCTGTTGCTGCCGGGTCAGCTTGTCCGACTTGGACAGCACCACGTGCAGCGGCAGGCCGCGCGGGGCGATCCACTGGATCAGCCGGACGTCCAGCGGCGTCAGCGGGTGGCGTATGTCCATGATCACGACGAGGGCTGCGAGTTCCTGCCGTTCCTGCAGGTAGCGTTCGAGCAGGATGCCCCATTCACGCTTGATGTCCTTGGCCACCTTGGCATAGCCGTAGCCGGGCAGGTCGACGATCCGATGGCCCGGCGTCACCTCGAACAGGTTGATCAGCTGGGTCCGGCCGGGCTGCTTGCTGACGAACGCGAGCCTTCCAATGCCGGTCAGTGCATTGATGGTGCTCGACTTTCCGGCGTTCGACCGGCCGACGAACGCGACTTCGCGGCCGCCATCTGCGGGCAGGCGCTCGATCTCGGCGGCGCTCTCTACGAACACCGTCTTGCTGAATACGGACATGGACAGGAGGGCTTTCGCCGATCCGACTGGCGCCGGAACGGTCGGTCAAGTTAAAATCGAGAGTTAATGCAAATCACACGAACCCGCACAGCAGAACCCGAATGCGAAGGTTTTCACGAGTGTCCGGCAGGGAGTCACGAATGACAAGAAGTCTTGCGATCGCCGCCCTGATGGCAGGCGTCGCCCTGGCATCGGTTTTCCCGAGCGGCATGGCCTATGCCGCCAGTGCCGCCCCCGCGGCGGCACCCGCCCCGAAAGGCGACCCGGCAAAGGGCCAGGCCATCGCCGCCGGCGTGTGCGCCGGATGCCATGGGGTCGACGGCAACAGCGCGATCCCCGCTAACCCCACGCTTGCCGGGCAGCATGCCGGCTACACGGCTAAGCAGCTGGCCAATTTCAAGTCCGGCGAACGCAAGAACGCGATCATGCAGGGCTTCGCAGCGGCGCTGTCGCCGCAGGACATGCTCGACGTCGGCGCGTTCTACGCGCGCCAGGCGGCGAAGCCGCGTCCCGCGAACGACAAGGAACTCGCGCTGATCGGCCAGAAACTCTACCGTGCCGGCAATGCGGCGAACGGCCTGCCATCCTGTGCGGGTTGCCATTCGCCGAACGGCGCCGGCATTCCTGCGCAGTACCCGCGGCTGGCCGGACAGCATGTCGAATACACGGTCGCGCAGCTGCGCGCATTCCGTGCTGGTGAGCGCGGCAACGACATGAACAAGGTGATGCGCACGATCGCCAGCCGCCTGACCGACCGGGAGATGCAGGCGCTCGCCGAATACGTGTCTGGCCTGACTGGCGGCCGCTAGGCGGCGCAGGCCTCGAACCGGAGGCACGGCAGGATCCACAGGGGCCTCCATCGCGAGGCCCCTGTCGTTTCGGACGGCTGCGCCTTCAGCCCTCGCTGGCCATGGCCGCCAGGGCCTCCGCCGCGGCGGAGGCGGTCGCTGCTACATCCTGTGCGCTGTGCGCGATCGAGACGAAACCCGCCTCGTAGGCCGACGGGGCCAGGTAGATGCCATGGCCGAGCATCCGGTGGAAGAATGCGTTGAACCGGTTGCTGTCGCATTCCATGACCTGTGCGAAGTCCTTTGGCGGCTCGGCGCGGAAATACAGGCCGAACATGCCGCCCACCGACTGTGCGGACAGCGCGATGCCGCTCGCCTTGCCGGCTGCGATGAACGCATCGCAGACGGCGCGCGTGGTGGCGGTGAGCCGGTCGTGGAAGCCCGGCTTCAGCACCTGCTCGAGCGTGGCCAGTCCGGCGGCAACCGCCACCGGGTTGCCGGACAGCGTGCCGGCCTGGTAGACCGGACCGGTCGGGGCGACGAAGGCCATCACGTCGCGCCGTCCGCCGAAGGCGCCGAGCGGCATGCCGCCGCCGATCACCTTGCCGAAGGTGCTCAGGTCGGGCGTGATCCCGTACAGGCCCTGGGCGCTGCCCGGCGCCACGCGGAAGCCGGTCATCACCTCGTCGAAGATCAGGACCGAGCCATGGCGGCTGCACACGTCCCGAAGGGCCTGCAGGAATCCGGGTTGCGGCAACACCATGTTCATGTTGCCGGCGATCGGCTCGACGATCACCGCGGCGATCGTGTCGCCGATCTCGCGGAAGGTGCGCTGCACCTCTTCGATGTCGTTGTACTGCAGCACCAGCGTGTGCTGCGCGAGTTCCGGCGGGACGCCCGCCGAACTGGGCTGGCCGAGCGTCAGTGCACCGGAGCCTGCCTTCACCAGCAGGCTGTCGCCGTGTCCGTGATAGCAACCCTCGAACTTGACGATCCGGCTGCGTCCGGTGAAGCCGCGGGCGACCCGGATGGCGCTCATCGTCGCTTCGGTGCCGGACGAAACCAGGCGTACCGACTCGATCGAGGGCACCGCGGCGACCAGGGCCTCGGCGAGCTTCAGTTCGCCCGCCGTCGGTGCGCCGAAGGACAGGCCGTTGCGTGCCGCGCGCTCGACCGCTGCGAGCACGACCGGATCTGCATGGCCGAGGATCGCCGGGCCCCAGGAGCCGATGTAGTCGATATAGCGGTTGCCGTCCACGTCCCATGCATAGGCGCCCAGGGCGCGTTCGAAGAAGACCGGCGTGCCGCCGACCGAACGGAAGGCGCGCACCGGCGAGTTGACCCCCCCGGGGATCAGTTTCTGGGAACGTTCGAACAGCGCTTCGCTGTTGGGTCGCATCGTGTGGGCTCCGTTCAGGGTTGGACGAGGCGGGCCGGGCCGGCCTCGGGCTGCGACCGGGTTTCGGTCTCGATGAGTTGGTTGAACCCGCGTACGGCTGTGCCGATGTCGGGCGCAGAATACAGTGCGCTGATCACTGCGATGGAATCGGCGCCGGCGCGCAACACGCCGGCGGCATTGCCCAGGTCGATGCCGCCGATCGCGACCACCGGTACCCGCAGCCGGGCACGTGCCTCGGTGAGCAGCGCATGCGAGGCGCGCACCGCACCTGGCTTCACCCGCGACGGAAACATCGCCCCGAAGGCCACGTAGTCCGCGCCCTCGGCTTCGGCCTGCAGCGCCCGGTCCATCGAGTCGTAGCAGCTGACGCCGACCAGTGCCTGCCCGACGCGCTGCCGGGCCTGCGCGACCGTGCCGTCATCGCGCCCGAGATGGACGCCGTCGGCGCCAGCCTCGACCGCGAGCAGCGGGTCATCGTTGATGATCAGCAGCGCGCCCGCGCCCTTGCAGGCGGCGACGATGGATCGCGCCGTGGCGAGGCGCGCCCCGTCGTCGAGATCCGGCTGCCCGACCGGTGGCTTTGCGCGGTACTGGAGCAGGCGTACGCCTGCAGCCAGCGACTGGCCGACCCGGTCGAGCAGTGCTGCCGCGGGCAGCCCGTCCGGGGTGACCGCATAGAGGCCGGGAAGGCGCAGCCTCATGGCCTGCCGCAATTCGGAGCCTTTGCCAGTCTCGTTCGCCACGGTCGTGCGACGGCGCAACTCAGTGTGCAGCCGCACGCAGCGACGGTCGCCCGCCTGCAGGGCCGTCGCCCGTACCTCCGCCCCCGGCTTCGCTCTCGGATGCGGCCGCGTCCTGGGCCGGTACCGGTGCGTCTTGGCTCGGTGCATCTTCGCTCGGCGCATCTTCAGCCGCCGCATCTTCCTCCGACTCGCGGGCCCAGAACAGGCGGTCGGGCACGAACTGTCCCATGCCGGGCCGGAACCCGGCCTTCAGGGTCTGCCACGTGTATTCCTGTGCATCGCGAACGGCTTCCTCGACCGGCAGGCCGTTGGCCAGCGTGGCAGCCAGGGCCGAGGCGAGCGTGCAGCCTGATCCATGATAGCTGCCGGGCAGTCGCGGCCAGGCATCGCTGCGGATCTCGCCCTGTTCGCCATACAGGCGGTTGACCACCTGCACCGTATTCTCGTGGGTGCCGGTGATCAGCACGTACTCGCAGCCCGCGCCGAGCAGCCGCTTCGCGCAGCGCGCGAGGTCCAGGTCTTCGTCCTCGCGGTCGTCCGCCGCCAGGCGCCGGGCCTCGTAGCTGTTCGGGGTGATGATCGTGCATTGCGGGAGCAGCAGCTCACGGATCGCGGCGATCATCTCTTCATTGGCGAATGGGTCGCCGCGGCCCGAGGCCAGCACCGGGTCGAGGATCAGCGGCACGTTCGGATAGTCGGCGACCACCTCGGCGATCGCGGCGATCGTCTCGATGCTGCCGAGTACGCCCAGCTTGAAGGCGCTCACCGGCATGTCCTCGAGGACGCAGCGCGCCTGGTCTGCCACCCAGTCGGCATCGATCGCCAACATGTCTTCCACGCCGCGCGTGTCCTGCACGGTGAGCGCGGTGATCACCGGCAGCGGATGGCAACCCATGCTCGACAGGGTGAGCAGGTCCGCCTGGATGCCGGCGCCGCCGCTGGGATCATTGGCGGAGAACACGAGCACGATCGGGGGTGTTTCTGGCACTGCGTCGGACATTGGTGAACGGGCCTTCGGTTACACTCGACGTGCAGGACCACATTGTAGTCGCTCGTTTCCCTTCGTTCAGTTTCCGTAACGCCAGACACCCTTCCAAACCTTTCCAATCGAGGCCTTGCCCCATGTCCGCCGAATCAGAAGCCGGAACCGCGTTCAAGCAGTGGATGTGTCTCGTCTGCGGCTGGATCTACGACGAGGAAGCGGGCTCGCCGGAGGAAGGCATCGCAGCAGGCACGCGCTGGGCCGATGTGCCGCCCAACTGGACCTGCCCGGAATGCGGTGCGCGCAAGGAAGACTTCGAGATGGTGGAGATCTGACGGTGGAGGTCTGAGATGCGCCTGCTGCACACGATGATCCGCGTCGGCAACCTCGACCGCTCGATCGCGTTCTATACCGACGTGCTGGGCATGAAGCTGCTGCGCCGGAAGGATTATCCCGAAGGCCGGTTCACCAACGTGTTCGTCGGTTTCGGCGACGAACGCGAGCACGCAGTGCTCGAACTGACCTACAACTGGGACACCGATCGCTACGACCTCGGCACCGGATACGGCCATGTCGCGGTCGAGGTCGATGATGCGGCAGCGGCGTGCAGCCGGGTGCGCGAGCGTGGCGGCAAGGTCACGCGCGAGGCGGGTCCGATGAAGCATGGCACCACGGTGATCGCGTTCGCCGAAGATCCGGACGGCTACAAGATCGAGTTCATCCAGCGCGGCTCGATGGCCTGAGCGCAGGTCCGGCGCAGATCAGGCACAGATCAGGCACAGATCAGGCACGCATCCTGTAGTCATCCGGCGCGCGCTGCGGCCGCAGCCGCCACCGCAGCGTTGGCCAGCCTGACGAAGGCTGCGACCGGCAGGTCTTCGGCGCGGGCCTGCGGGTCGATGTCCAGTTCCACCAGGCGCGCCGGCTCGAACCATGCGCGCAGGGTGTTGCGCAGCATCTTCCGTCGCTGGCCGAAGGCGGCCTGCACCACGCGCGACAGGACCGCGATGTCCTGCGCATCGAGCGCCTCGGCGGGTCGCGGGACCAGCCGCACGACGCTGGAGTCCACCTTCGGTGCCGGCCGGAATGCATGGGGTCCGACTTCCAGCACGGCTTCAGCGTCGAACCGGTACTGCATCATCACCGACAGCCGGCCATAGTCGCCGCTGGCCGGATCGGCCACGATGCGCTCGACGACTTCCCGCTGCAGCATCACGTGCACGTCGAGCAGCCGCGGCGCGAGGTCGAACAGGCGGAAAAGGATCGGGCTCGAGATGTTGTAGGGCAGGTTTCCGACCACGCGCAGCGGCGCCGGCAGGGCCGCGAAGTCGAAGTCGAGTACGTCGGCTTCATGGATCTCGATCTCGGCGCCAGGCAGCCGCTCGTGCAGGGTGCGCGCCAGGTCTCGGTCGAGTTCGATCACATGCAGCGGATGTCCTGGCCCTGCTGCGTTGATGCGTGCGGCAAGCAGGCCGGTGAGGGCGCCCATCCCGGGGCCGATCTCGACCAGGGCTTCGCCGGGACGGGGATCGATCGCGTGCACGATCGCCTCGATCACATGGCGGTCGACGAGGAAGTTCTGGCCGAACCGCTTGCGTGCGCGATGCGGTTCCAGGGTCAGGCGCTCCGATGCCCGGCGAGTTCGATCGCCAGCGCGACGGCTTCGCGCAGGCTGCCGTCCTGTGCGCGGCCCGTGCCGGCGAGGTCGAGCGCCGTTCCGTGGTCGACCGAGGTGCGGATGATCGGCAGGCCGAGCGTGACATTCACGCCGGCGCCGAAGCTGGCGTACTTGAGGACCGGCAGTCCCTGGTCATGGAACATCGCCAGTACCGCATCGCATTCGCGCAGCCGATCGGGATTGAACAGCGTATCCGCGGGCAGCGGTCCGCGCACGTCGAGGCCCGCGGCGGACAGCTTCGCGATGACCGGGGCGATCACGTCTATCTCTTCCCGGCCCAGGTGCCCGCCCTCGCCCGCATGGGGGTTCAGGCCCGATACCAGGATGCGTGGCCGATCGATACCGAAGTCGCGGCGCAGCGCGGCGTCGAGGATCTGCAGCGTACGCGTCAGCGACGGAACAGTGATCGCCGCCGGCACTGCGGCGAGCGGCAGGTGGGTGGTCGCGAGCGCAACCCTCAGGCCGCCGCCGACCAGCATCATCACCACCTGCTGCGTCCCGGTGAGTTCGGCCAGCATCTCGGTGTGGCCGGTGAACGGCAGGCCTGCATCGTTGATCACGCCTTTGTGCACCGGCGCGGTGACCAGCGCGTCGAACGCGCCGTTCTCGCAGCCACGCACGGCCGCGGTGATCGTCTCGAGCACGTAGCGTGCGTTGGCCGGGTCGAGGTGCCCTGGCGTGACCGGGACGACCGTGCGTACGGTTGCGACCTCGAGCGTGCCTTCGGCGGCGCGCGCGGCGCTGGCGTCAGGCCGCCATTCGCGCACGGTGATCGGCCGGCCGAGGGCCTCGCCGCGCGCGACGAGCATTTCCGGATCGCCGACCACGACCAGCCGTGCCCCTTCCGGCGGGGCATGCGCGAGCGCCACGCACAGGTCCGGTCCGATGCCGCCCGGCTCGCCGGGGGTCAGCGCGATCGTGCGCATCACAACTGCCATCGGGGCGTGGCGTTCAGCACATGCGCCGGTCAGCGTTCTTCCAGGCGCAGGTTGACGAATGCGCGGTCGCGCAGTTGCCGTACCCACTCCTGGTAGGCCTCGTCGGCCTTGCGCGCACGCAGCGCCTGCCGTGCCACGAGGCGCTGCCGCTCTATCGACAGGTCTTCACTGCGCCGCTCCAGGACCTGGATCAGGTGCATGCCGAAATCGCTGCGCACCGGGTCGCTGACTTCGTTGATCTTCAGCTGGTTCATCGTGCGCTCGAATGGCGGCACCGTATCCCCGGGAGAGATCCAGCCCAGTTCGCCACCGCGCGCCGCACTGCCGTCGTCGGAATGCTGTCGTGCCAGCTCGGCGAAGGGCGTGCCGTTCTCGATGCGTTCCTTCAGCAGGCGCAGGCGCTGCGTCGCATCGGCTTCGGACACCAGTTCGTTGACCCGGATCAGGATGTGGCGTGTGCGCGATTGCTGCACCAGCGCGCTGCTGCCGCCGAACTTGCGGTCGACCACGCGGATGATGTGGAACCCGGCCGGGCTGCGCAGTACCGGGCTGACCTCGCCGACCTTCAGGTTCCTGGCCGCATCCGCGAACAGTGCGGGCCAGCGATCGGCCGGCCGCGGCCCCATGATTCCACCCTTCAGCGCATCGGGCGCATCGGAGAATTCGGCGGCGATCTGGCCGAAGTCGGCACCCGACCTGACCCGGGCGAGCGCCTGTTCGGCACGCGCCCGGCGCTCGGCGAGCTGCTCGGGCGATGCACCCTCGGGTACGCGAACCAGCACGTGGGCCAGGTTCAGTTCGTCGTTGCCGCCGCCCTGTGTCTGGCTGGTCTTCAGGAAGTTGTCGATCTCGGACTCGGTGACCACTACCCGCGAGTCGACTTCGCGCTCGCGCAGCCGGCTGATCATCACGTCGTCGCGCAGGTCTTCCCGGAATCGCGAGAACAGCAGGCCGTCACGCTCGATCGCTGCGCGGAACTGCGGCAGGGTCATCTTGTTGTCGGCCGCGATACGGGTAAGGATCTTCTCGAGCTGGCCGTCGTCCAGGCGGATGCCGGTATCGCGCGCCATCTGCAGTTGCACCCGGTCGGAGATCATCCGTTCGAGTACCTGCCGCTCCAGCACCTCGGGTGCGGGTAGCGCCGTGCCCTGCCGCGACAGCTGGGCGATGGCCAGTTTGGTGCGCAACGAGACGTCGAACTGGGTGATCACTTCGTCGTTGACCACGGCGACGATGCGATCCACCGTCTGGACGCGGCTCGAAGCGGGCGCGCCGGATGGCTTGGAGGCTTGTGCGGCCGCCATGCCCGGCGTGGCCAGCAGCACCGGGATCAGCAGCAGTGCGGAAGTGGGGATCGACAGGCGGCGGGGCATGGAAGGGTTCTGTGGCGCGCGCGTCAGCGCATCGGGTAGGGGATGGTGGTCACGGGCTGGGCCTGGTTCAGGTCAGTCTCGGTATACCCGGGGATGCTGCGCCTGAGCAGATCGATCGGGTTGGAACCCACCCTTGACAGCCCGCCGAGTTCGATCTGGAAGAAGAGGGCGGTGTTCGCCTGCTGGGTGGCCACGGCGATACGGTTCGCGACGAACCGAAAGCTCCAGCAATCATCATCATACTGGAACCCCGCGAGCGCTTCCAGAATGGTGCGGTCGCGAAACGAGTAGTTGTAGCGGGCGAGGGTGGACCAGCCGCGGCCAAGCCGCCACTGGGTGGACAGGTCGATCTGCTCGAGCTGTGTCCGTGAATAGCGGTACGAAGCATTGAACACCAGGCCGGGTTCGGGGGCATAGCGCATCCCCATCACCGTGCGTTCGACCGTGGACAGCGTCGTGCTGTACTGAAGGCCGGCATCGAGGGTCCAGCCACGCCAGAGCTGGCCGGTGAACGAGCCGATCATGTCGGACCTTGATCGACCACGCTCGGGCGCGCCGGGCAGCGTCACGCGCAGGGTGTCCAGGTAGAAGCGCTGGGCGACGCCGACCCGCAGCCGCTCGGAACCGGTGTCGGGATCGATCAGGCGCGACACCATGCCGGTGGTGATCTGGTTTGCGTCGGCGATGCGGTCGTTGCCGGAGTACAGGTTTTCCTGGAAGAGCGTGACGAAGTTCGGGTCGGGCAAGGCGCTGTCGAACACGGGGAGCCGGGACTGGTCGCGAAACGGAATCTGCGAATAGAACACCCGCGGCTCCAGCGTCTGCGTGAAGCCACGTCCGAACAACGAGGTGTCGCGTTCCAGTACCAGTCCGCTGTCGATGCTGAAGATGGGCAGCGTACGCGTGGAATCGGGGAGGTTCGAGGTCCGCGGGTCCAGCATGTAGCGCGTATGGTGCAGTGCAATCTTCGGCTTCACGAAGCCGAACGTGGTCTGCAGCGGCAGCGTGACGCTCGGGTTGACCACCATCCGCTGGCCTTTGGGCAGGGTCGGGTGGCTGAAGCTGACGTACTCGCTGGCGAGCCCCAGGTCGGTGCCGAAGACGTCGAGACGGGTGCCCGTGTAACTGAGCTGCGGCAGGCGCGCATATGGCGGCGTTATCGGTGCCAGCGGATCCTGCAGGGTCTGGAAACTCTGTGAACGGATGAAGAACGTGCCGAAGGCATCGCTGCGCGAGAGCAGCGCGTCGCGGGGAAGGTTGGTCAGCGAGGTCAGTGCAATGCGTGTCGACAGGTCGCGGAAGTAGAGGTTGTCCGAGACCTTCTGCGCGTTGATCAGTCCGGACCAGCCGCCGCCGAATGCGTCCTGGCCCAGGCGATGGGTATGCTGCATCGAGAGCAGGTACCGGCTGTCCTGGGTGATCTGGTCCGAGGGCAGGAATTCCGCACGGGCTTCCCCTGTGTAGCTGGGGTCCAGATAGCGGAACTCGTTGCCGATCTGCAGGCCGCGCTTCGCCATCAGGCGCGGCGTCACGGTGTAGTCCATGCTGGGCGAGATCGCCCAGAAGTACGGCGTGGCCACTTCCGGGCCGTTGCGCCCGGAGAGCGAGAATGTCGGCGAGAGGAACCCCGACTTGCGCTCGCTGGCGAGCGGGAAGGTGAAGATCGGTGCATAGAACAGGGGCACGCCCTGGAACACCAGCGCCGCGTTGCGCGCGGTGCCGACGTTGCGGGTCTGGTCGATCAGCAGCTCGTCGGCGCGGATGTACCAGTCGTCATGCCCGGGGCCGCATGTCGTGAACTGGCCGCGTTCGGCGCGGAAACGGTCCTCGCCCTCGAAGAACATGCGATCGGCCGTACCGCGCGCGCCGAGCTCGATCAGGCGGTACACGGGGTTGTCCATGAACCCCGTCTGCCGGTCGATGTTGAGGAACAGGTAGGGGCCGAGGATCTCGTTGCGGCGCTGGACCAGAACGACGTTGCCCTGGGCGCTCAAGTCGCCAGTGGCTGCGTTGTGGCGGATGAAGTCCCCGAACACGGCCTGTCCCCGCTTGCGCAGGATGGCGTCGCCCTCGGCCTCTATCTCGTCGCGTCCCCTGCCGCGGATGGTGTCGGCGTGCACGAACAACGGCACCTGGTCGTCATTGTCGACCGGGATGCGGATGAGGTCGCTCTCGATGCGCAGGATCACCCCAGGCGACTGACCCGACGACTGGGCGTAGCCCGAGGCGGAACCGACGGCGAGGAGCGCTGCACAGATGAGCCTGGGCTGGAACCGGCGCATGCGCAGGACGTTGGCAGGGGATGGAGGAATCGTTGTCCTACCTTCGCATAAATCGGGGGTGCAGGCAATCGAGGGCGGACGACATGCCGTGCCTCGCTGCGCGATAATACGCGCGTGCCGGAAAACGAACCCACTCTCCCTTCCCCGCTGCCAGACTTGCTGTCAGACCCGCTGCCAGACCCGCTGCCAGACCCGCCGCCAGACCCGCGGCTGGACGCGGCTGCCGGCTGGGCGGGCGCTGCGCTCGGCCTGGGTGCGCCGGCATCCCTGGCCACGGCTTCGGCCGATGCCAGCTTCAGGCGTTATTTCCGGCTGGTCGATCAGCGCGACGGGCGCAGCCTGATCGTGATGGATGCCCCGCCCGCGCATGAAGACTGTCGCCCGTTCGTGCATGTCGCCGGCATGCTCGACGAAGCCGGCGTGAACGCCCCCCGGGTGCTGGCGCAGGACCTGGACCAGGGCTTCCTGCTGCTCACCGACCTGGGCCGGGTGACCTACCTCGACGTGCTCGAGCAGCGCGACCCGGCGCGCGTCGATACCCTCTATGCCGATGCACTGGCGGCGCTGGTCGCGATGCAGCGCATCGAGGTGCAGGGCAGGCTGCCGCCGTACGATCGCGCGCTGCTGGGCCGGGAACTGGACCTGTTCCCCGAGTGGTACCTCGGACGCCACCTCGGACAGCCGCCCGATGCCGCAGCGGCGATGGCCATCGCGAAGGTCGGCGGCCTGCTGCTCGATCGTGCGCTGGCGCAGCCGCAGGTGTTCGTGCATCGCGACTACCATTCGCGCAACCTGATGTGCTGCGATCCCGCCCCGGGCGTGCTCGATTTCCAGGACGCGGTCGAGGGTCCGATCACCTACGACCTGGCTTCGCTGTTCAAGGACGCCTACATCGACTGGGACGAGGCCCTCCTGCTCGACTGGCTGGCGCGCTACTGGGACCTCGCCCGGCGCAACGGATTGCCGGTGCCTGCCGACTTCGGCGAGTTCCATCGCGACTTCGAATGGATGGGCGTGCAGCGCCATCTCAAGGTGCTCGGCATCTTCGCTCGCCTCGCCTGGCGCGATGGCAAGCGCGGCTACCTCGACTCGATGCCGCGGGTGCGCCGTTACCTGCGCAGCACCTGTGCGCGCTATCGCGACCTCGCGCCGCTGTCGCGCTGGCTCGACGAGACCGGGCCGCACGCCGGATGATCGCGATGATCCTCGCCGCGGGACGGGGCGAGCGCATGCGGCCGCTCACCGACCGCACGCCGAAGCCGCTGCTCGAGGCCGGCGGGCGCCCGCTGATCGTGCATCTCATCGATGCGCTGGCCGCCGCCGGCTGCCGGCAACTGGTCGTCAACACCGCCCATCTCGGCTGGATGCTGGAAGATGCGCTGGGCGACGGCGCACGGATGGGCGTGCGCATCGCATGGTCGCACGAGGGCGAGGCGCTCGAGACGGCCGGCGGTATCGCGCTCGCACGTCCTCTTCTGGGCCCCGCCCCGTTCCTGGTCGTCAACGGTGATGTCTGGACCGACCTCGACTTCGCCGGCTTCATCGGCCGCGCTTCGGCGGCACTGGCTGCGCCCGGGACCGATGCGCATCTGCTGCTGGTCGACAACCCGCCGCATCACCCTGCCGGTGATTTCCGCCTGGCCCACGGCCGGGTGGTGGACGAAGCGTCCGCGGCTGCGCCGAAGTACACGTTCTCCGGCATCGGGGCTTACCGGCCGCAACTGTTCGACGCTACCGCGCCCGGCGCGAAAGCGCCCCTCGCGCCGCTGCTGTTCGATGCGCGCAGCCGTGGCGCGCTCTCCGGCGAGCATTTCGCCGGCGGCTGGCTGGACATCGGGACCCCACAGCGTCTGGGCGACCTCGACCGACGGCTGCGCAGCCGACTGCCCGCGGCTGGCTCCCTATAATGGCGTTCCTGCCTCACGGACCCGCCCATGCCGCCGTTCGAACCGATCCCCCTGCCCGAACTTGCAAGAACTGCGCGTGAACGCCGCACGCGGCTGGCCACAGGCATCGGCGAAGGCATTGCCGTCCTTGCGACGGCGCCGGAACGCACGCGCAATCGCGACGCTCACTACCCCTATCGGTTCGACAGCTACTTCTACTACCTGACGGCCTTCCCCGAGCCTGAAGCGGTGGTGGTGATCGTCGGTGGCGCCAGCCCGCGACATATCCTGTTCTGCCGCGCACGTGATCCTGAGCGTGAGCTCTGGGATGGCTACCGTCATGGCCCGGAAGCCGCCTGCGAGCGCTTCGGTTTCGACGAGGCTCATCCGGTGTCGGAACTCGATGCACGCATGCCCGGCCTGATCTCCGACCAGCCTGCGCTGTACTGCGCGATCGGCGAGGACGCTGCCTGGAGCGAGCGCGTGTCGGGCTGGCTCAACCAGGTGCGTGGACTCGCGCGCAACGGCGTGCGTGCGCCGGCCACGCTGGGCGAAGTACGTGTGCTGGTCGATGCGATGCGGGTGGTGAAGGACCCGCAGGAATTGTCGATCATGCGCCGTGCAGCCGCGATCTCCTGCGCCGCGCACCGGCGGGCGATGCGCAGCACCCGCGCCGGACGTTTCGAGTTCGAGGTCGAAGCAGAGCTGCTGCATGCGTTCCGGGCCGCAGGTGCACAGGCGCCTGCATACACCTCGATCGTCGCCGGCGGCGCCAATGCCTGCGTGCTGCACTACGTCGAGAACGCCGCGAAGCTGGGCGCCGGCGACCTGCTGCTGATCGATGCCGGTTGCGAACTCGACGGGTACGCGTCCGACATCACGCGCACGTTCCCGGTGGATGGCCGATTCAGCGGTCCGCAGCGCGCACTGTACGAATGCGTGCTCGCAGCGCAGCTGGCGGCGATCGACGCGGTGCGCCCGGGCGCCAGCTGGCAGGCGCCCCATGATGCGGCTGTGTCGGTGCTCTGCGCCGGTTTCGTCGACCTGGGCCTGTGCGAGGGGCCGGTCGAGCGCGTGCTCGAAGCCGGCGACTACAAGCGGTTCTACATGCATCGCACCGGGCACTGGCTCGGCCTCGACGTGCATGATGCCGGCGACTACAAGCGCGATGGCGACTGGGTGAAGCTCGAGCCCGGGCACGTGACCACGGTCGAGCCCGGTTGCTACGTGCGCCCGGGCGACAAGGTGCCTGAAGCGTTCTGGAACATCGGCATCCGCATCGAAGACGACGTGGTGGTGACGGCCGAAGGCAATGAAGTGATCACGGCCGACGCACCCAAGCGCGTGGACGAGATCGAGGCGTGGATGCGCGACGCGTCGTGAGCGGCAGCATGGCCGGGTCGAACCCGCCGATCAGCGGCGTTCCCGGGGATGCGGGTTCGCCGTCGCCCCTGCCAGTGGTCATCGTGGGCGCGGGCCCGGTGGGCGCGGTCGCCGCGCTCGCGCTGGCGGCGCGCGGCGTCAGGGCGCAACTGTTCGATGCCCGTGAGCCTGCCGCCGGAAAGCCCGACCGGCGCGCGATCGCACTGTCGTGGGGTACCCGGCTCGCACTCGAGCGTCTCGACGTCTGGGGGCGTATCGCGCATGCGGACCCGATCACCCGGGTCAGCGTCAGCGAACGCGGCGCATTCGGAAGCATCGAGTTCGACACCAGCGACCTCGGGACGCCTGCCCTGGGCTTCGTCGTCGACTACGGCGACCTCGCGCGGGCCTGTGCGGGCGCGCTTGAATCTGCAGGTATCCCGACGGGCTGGCGCACCACCGTGGCCGGCATCGAGCCTGGCAGCGAAAGCCTCTCGATTGCGTTGTCGCCAGAGGGCGGCATCGACGGCCTGATTCGTACGCGCTGCGTGGTGCTCGCCGATGGCGCCGAGGGGATCGACGGCGGCACCGCGCCGGCGCGCAGTGCACGCGGCTATCGGCAGGTCGCGCTGGTCGGCGATGTCGCCAGCGAGCGCTTCACGCCCGGCCGCGCATACGAAAGGTTCGCGGGCAGCGGGCCGCTCGCGCTGCTGCCCCGTGCCGGGCACCATGCCTGCGTCTGGGTGGTCGAACCCGAAGTGGCCAGGCGCCTGCTCGATTCAGGTCCCGGGCCACTCGCCCGCGCCCTCGAAGCGGCTGCTGGACCGGCCTTCGGGGCGATGCGCTGGCTCACTTCGCCGGTGCAGGTGCCGCTCTCGTTGCGCAGGGCAGGTCGGCCGCCGGATCCGCGCATCGTGCCGATCGGCAACGCCGCCCAGATGCTGCACCCGGTCGCAGGGCAGGGTTTCAACCTCGGCGTGCGGGACGCGCTGGGCCTCGCATCCGCATGGCCGCCCGGTGCCGACGGACGCATGCAGGAGGAATCACTGTTGAAGGCGCTCGCCGGGTTCACCCGGGCGCGCAGCGCGGATCGCGCCTTCACCGTTGCGGCGACCGATGTCATCGCACGGGTGACCGCGATCGACAATCCGCTGATGGCCGGGCTGCGCGGCCTCGGGTTGTCGGCCATCGACATCGTGCCCGGGCTGCGCCGGCGCGCGCTCGAAGCGATGGTGTTCGGGGCGGCCTGACACCGGACCATCCGCTGCGCGCCGAGCAAGACCCGTTCCAAGGAAGTGTCAGGAAACCGCGACGGGGAAGCGTGTGGTCGTCCACGCGCGGCTCGCGTTTTTTGGCTTTGCACCGACTCGCGCAGTCATTACAATCCGTCTCCCCGTGGTGGTTCGCCGATGATTCGAAGGCCGGCACCCGGATGCCGTTCAACGCGGATCCGTGTCGCGTCGACGGTCCCTCCTGCTTCCGAACGTTCCTTCCAACAGCGACGCCATGCGTATCGGTTCCCACGACATCTCGCCTTCGCTCGTCGTCGCACCGATGGCCGGAGTCACCGATCGCCCGTTCCGCAGTCTCTGCCGCCGGATGGGCGCAGGCCTGGCGGTGTCCGAGATGGTGTCCGCAGACCCGCGGCTGCGTGACACGGCGAAGTCGCGCCAGCGCACCGACCATTCGGGCGAGGCCGGGCCGATAGCGGCCCAGATCGCGGGCGCCGACCCGCAATGGCTTGCCGATGCGGCGCGACACAACGTCGCGTTGGGCGCGCAGCTGATCGACATCAACATGGGCTGTCCTGCGAAGAAGGTATGCAACGTCGCGGCAGGCTCAGCGTTGCTGCGCGACGAGCCACTGGTGGCGCGCATCCTCGAGGCGGTCGTGGCGGCAGTTCCCGTTCCGGTCACGCTGAAGATTCGCACCGGGTGGGATCGCTCGACACGCAACGCCGTGCAGGTGGCGCGCATCGCGGAACGCTGCGGCATTCAGGCGCTGACCGTGCACGGCCGCACCCGTGCCGATGCGTTCCAGGGTGCAGCCGAGTACGAAACCATCGCCGAAGTGAAGGCGGCGGTACGCATCCCGGTGATCGCCAACGGCGACATCGTCGATCCGGAAGGCGCACGGGCCGTGCTGCAGGCCACCGGCGCCGATGCGCTGATGATCGGCCGCGGTGCCTTCGGCCGACCCTGGTTTTTCCGCGAGGTCGCGCACTTCCTCGCGACCGGCGAACGGCTTCCGCCGCCGGACGCGCGCGAATGGAGCGAGATCGTCATCGGCCATCTCGACGATATCCACGCGTTCTACGGCGAGTACAACGGCGTGCGTTTCGCCCGCAAGCATGTCGGCTGGTACGTGCACGACATGCCGGGTGGCGACACGCTGCGCGAACAGATCAACCAGGCCTCGACCATCGCCGCGCAGCGCGCGGCGCTGCAGGCGTGGTGCGTGTTGCTGATGGCGCGCGAACAGTCAGATCCAGCCTGCCTGCGCGCCGCCGCGCCAGTCACCAGGCCTGCCTACAACAACCACCGTACGTCCGCCGGGGGCGATCGTGCCCGGCTGGAGGAGATGCACCGATGAAGGAAGAGAGCGAACTGAGTCGTACCGTCCGGCGCGCGATCGACAGCTACTTCCGCGATCTCGATGGGCAGAAGCCCCATGCCATCTACGAGATGGTGATCCACTGCGTCGAGCGGCCGATGATCGAATCGGTGCTCAAGCGCGCCGATGGCAACCAGAGCCGCGCTGCCGAGATCCTCGGCCTGAACCGCAACACGCTGCGCAAGAAGATGAAAGAGCATGGCCTGGACGGGTCGCGGCAATAACATGGCCACGATGTCCTATCCACGGCGCGCCCTCCTGAGCGTGTCCGACAAGGCCGGGCTCGAGTCCTTCGCGACCCGCCTGGCGGCCCTCGGCTATGAACTCGTGTCCACCGGGGGCACGGCGGCCGCCCTTCGTGCTGCGGGGCTGGCGGTGACCGAAGTGGCCGCGCTCACCGGCTTTCCCGAGATGCTGGACGGTCGGGTGAAGACGTTGCATCCGAAGGTGCACGGGGCGATCCTCGCCCGGCTCGACCTCCCCGCGCATCGCGATGCGATCGCCGGTGCGGGCATTTCGCCGATCTCGCTGGTGGTGGTCAATCTCTATCCGTTCCGCGAGGTATCGTCGCGGCCGGGCGTCACGCTCGATGAGGCGGTCGAGAACATCGACATCGGCGGGCCGGCGATGGTGCGCGCCGCAGCCAAGAACTATCCGCATGTGGGCATCGTCACCGACCCGTCCGACTATCCGTGCGTGATCGAAGAACTGTCTGCATCCGGCGCGCTGTCCGATGCGACCCGCTTCGAGCTTGCCCGCAAGGCCTTCTCGCATACGGCGGCATATGACGGTGCGATCAGCAACTACCTGGGCCGGGTCGCGGCTGCGCCCGACGCCGGGAAGGTTGATGGCGGTGCCGCGGGTACCGATGCTGCATGGCCAGCGCAGATCAACTTCTCGTTCGCGCGCGTGTCGACCCTGCGCTATGGCGAGAACCCGCATCAGTCGGCTGCTTTCTACCGCGAACTCGGGGATGCTGCGGCGACAGTGGCCGGCACCATCGCCGGCGCGGTCCAGCGGCAGGGCAAGGAGCTGTCGTACAACAACATCGCCGATGCCGATGCCGCATGGGAGTGCGTGCGCGGATTCGCCACCGCAGAATCGGCGGGTGGTGCGGCCTGCGTGATCGTCAAGCATGCCAACCCGTGTGGCGTGGCGACCGGTGCAGACGCCGCCGAGGCCTACCGGCGCGCCTTCGCCACTGATCCGACCTCGGCGTTCGGCGGCATCATCGCCTTCAACTGCCCGCTGGACGCAGCCGGTGCCCGTGCGGTCGCCGGGCAGTTCGCCGAGGTGGTGATCGCGCCTTCGATCGAGCCCGCCGCGCTCGAGATACTCGCCACCAAGCCCTCGCTGCGCGTGCTCGAGGTCGGCCATGGCAGCGCCCGCAACACCGTGCACCTGCAGCGGGTCGGTGGTGGCCTGCTGGTGCAGGGCGCCGATCTCGTCGGCCATCTTCCGGAGCAACTGAAGGTCGTCACTCGCCGTGCGCCGACCGACGCCGAGATGCAGGACCTGCTGTTCGCGTGGCAGGTGGCCAGGTTCGTGAAGTCCAACGCGATCGTGTTCGCCCGCGGGGCGCAGACGCTTGGCGTCGGTGCGGGCCAGATGAGCCGCATCGACAGCGTGCGCATCGCACGCCACAAGGCGGGCGAAGCGGGCCTCGACCTGGCGGGTGCATGCGTCGCATCCGATGCCTTCTTCCCGTTCCGCGACGGGCTCGATGCGCTGGTCGCGGCCGGCGCGCGGTCGGTCATCCAGCCCGGTGGCAGCGTGCGCGACGCCGAGGTAGTGGCCGCCGCCGACGACCAGGGCGTGGCCATGCTGTTCACCGGGGTGCGCCATTTCCGCCATTGAGCCAGTCGATCCTGCAGGGTGGTCGTCCATTGCCGGGTCCGTCGTCCGGATCGGCGTCGTATCCACGGTCGATGAATCGGTTACGATCCGACGCGTGATGAACCATCGCTTCCACCCGTTCTGCCCCCGCGCCGTTGCCCGTCCTTTCGCGCGCCCGCGGGAAGTCCTTGCCGCTGGCGTGGCAATCCGATGAAGGTGCTGGTGATCGGCGGCGGCGGCCGCGAGCATGCGCTGGCCTGGAAGCTCGCATCTTCGCCGCGTCTGCAGTGCGTGTTCGTCGCGCCGGGCAATGCCGGCACGGCGCGCGAGGAAGGCGTCACCAACGTGCCGCTGAACTCGGTGGCCGAGTGGGTCGAGTTCGCCCGTCGTGAAGGGGTGGGGCTGACCGTCGTCGGTCCCGAAGCGCCGCTCGCCGACGGCGTGGTCGACGCGTTTCGCGCCGCTGGCCTGCGCATCTTCGGCCCGACCGCCGCGGCCGCACGGCTCGAGAGCTCCAAGGAATACGCGAAGGCGTTCATGCAGCGGCATCGCATCCCGACCGCGCCCTATGCGGCGTTCGAGGACGCGGCGGCAGCACATGCGTATGTCGATTCGGTCGGGGCGCCGATCGTGGTCAAGGCAGACGGCCTTGCCGCCGGCAAGGGCGTGGTGGTGGCCACCGACGTGGCCGAGGCCCATGCGGCGATCGACCGTTTCCTGGTCGGGCGGTCTCTTGGCAACGCCGGTGCGCGCGTGGTGGTAGAGGGCTTCCTCGCCGGCGAGGAAGCGAGCTTCATCGTGATGGTCGATGGCGAGCGGGCCGTCGCACTTGCCACCAGCCAGGACCACAAGCGGCTGGGCGATGGCGATGTCGGACCGAACACCGGTGGCATGGGCGCGTATTCGCCGGCGCCGGTGGTCACTCCGAAGCTGCATGCGCGGGTGATGCGCGAGGTGATCAACCCGACCATCGCCGGACTCGCGGCCGAGGGTACGCCGTTCACCGGGTTCCTCTATGCGGGGCTGATGATCGGCGCCGACGGATCGCCGCAGGTGCTCGAATTCAACTGCAGGCTGGGCGATCCCGAGACGCAGCCCATCCTGATGAGACTGAAGACCGACCTGGTCGACCTGATCGAGCTGGCGCTCGCCGGCAGGCTCGACGATGCCGAGCCGGAGTGGGACCGCCGGGTCGCGGTGGGCGTGGTGATGGCGGCGGCCGGCTATCCCGAGTCGCCACGCGCCGGCGATGCGATCACCGGGCTGCCTGCGCCGCAGGCCGACTGCCGGGTGTTCCATGCCGGCACCGCGCTTTCGGGTGGTGCGGTGGTGACTGCAGGCGGGCGCGTGCTCTGCGTCACCGCGCTCGGCGACAACATCCGTGCTGCTCAACGCCGTGCCTATGAAGCCGCTGACCGCATCCGGTTCGATGGCGCACAGTTCAGGCGGGACATCGGGCACCGTGCAGCGGGACGCACGGCCGGCCCAACGTTGGGGTGACGATCATGGCGACAGTCGACGCAGTTCAGGTCAAGAACTTCCTCACCGGCCTGCAGGCCGATATCGTTTCCCAGCTCGAGCGGGCTGATGGACAGGTGTTCCGCCGTGACGGCTGGGACCGTCCGGGCGGCGGCGGCGGCCTGTCTTGCGTGATCGAGGGCGGCGGGTTGTTCGAACGCGGTGGCGTCAATTTCTCGCATGTGACCGGTGACCGCCTGCCGCCGTCGGCGAGTGCCGGGCGTCCCGAGGTCGCCGGGCGCGGCTTCGAGGCGATGGGCGTGTCGCTCGTGCTGCATCCGCGCAACCCGTACGTGCCCACGGTGCACATGAACGTGCGCTTCTTCATCGCCAATCCGCCGGCAGGCGATACCACCGGCGCGCGCCCCGTGTGGTGGTTCGGTGGCGGCATGGACCTCACTCCCTACTACGGCTTCGAGGAAGACGCGGTGCATTTCCATCGCACCTGCAGCGACGCGCTGGCGCCGTTCGGCGCGGGCCGCTATCCCGAGTACAAGGCCTGGTGTGACCGCTACTTCTTCCTCAAGCATCGTGACGAACCGCGCGGCATCGGCGGCGTGTTCTTCGACGATCTGTCCGAGCCCGACTTCGAATCTGCGTTCGGCTTGACCCGGTCGGTTGGCGGCAGCTTCACCGCGGCCTATCTGCCGCTCGCCGAACGCCGGCGCGCGATCGAATACGGCGAGCGCGAGCGCAGCTGGCAGGCCTACCGGCGCGGCCGCTATGTCGAGTTCAACCTCGTGTTCGACCGTGGCACGCTGTTCGGCCTGCAGTCCGGAGGTCGCACCGAGTCGATCCTGATGTCGATGCCACCGAAGGTCGAGTGGCGCTACGACTACCATCCCGAGCCGGGCAGCGCGGAAGCGCGGCTGTACAGCGATTTCCTGACCGGGCGCGACTGGCTGGCAGGGGTCTGACCCCGGGGGCTGACCCCGCGGCTGCGGGTGCGGGTGTTCAGGGCCTGCGCCGGCGCAGGCCGATACGTTCGCCGAGCTCCCGGATGCGTTCGAGCCAGCGGCTCGGCAGTGCCAGCCGCGGAGCGGAGGACAGTTCCGGTGCCTGCCGCCGGACCAGCTGGGGTGCCTGTTCGAACTGCTGGGCCCGGACCAGCGCCGCGATCAGGTGGCCGCGCAGGTTCTTCAGCGCGACCGGCTTGTTGATGAAACGGAAGATCTGGGCGCCGTTGATCAGGCCGATCATCAGTTCCGAGTCGGAGGCCTCGGTGACCACCAGGGTCAGCAGTTGCGGGTGGTCCTGCTTGAGTGTCTTGATCAGGTTCGCATTGTCCGACGGATTCCCGGCATCGATGTCGAACAGCACGACGCCGATGTCACCCGCAGCCAGTTCGCCCAGCGCGACCTCCGGCCCCGTGGCCTGGCGCACCGGGCACACGTCGGCCATCAGCTCGCGCGTGGAGCGATAGAGCTCGCCGTTGGAATCGACCACGAGGATCGCCCGGTCGGGCCGCAGATCGCTCGACGGCGGCGGCGTCAGGTCTGCCAGCTCCATCGACACCGCGACCGCTTCGCGCACGATCGAGCGCAGCTCGTTGTTGTCCCAGGGCTTCGACACGAAGCGGTAGATCTCGCCGTCGTTGATCGATCCGACGATCGATGCGAGGTCGGCGTAGCCGGTGAGCAGGATGCGGATCGAACCCGGTGCGATCTCCTTTGCCCGGCGCAGCAGCTCGACGCCGGTCATGCCCGGCATGCGCTGGTCGCTGACGATGGCATGCATGCGGTACTTCGCGATGAACGCGAGCGCATGGTCGCAGTCGCTGGTGGCGAACACATGGTAGTCGTTGCGAAACACCGACTTCAGTGCGCTCAGGATGCGCTCCTCGTCGTCGACCACCAGCAGCCGGGGCTTGTGTGCCGACGACTGTGTCCGGTTGCCGTTGCGCGCGCGATCGCCGGGGAAGGTCGACCCGGGCGGGACGGTGTGCGGGCGCCGTACCGCCGCCAGGCGGCGGCCCGGGCTGGTCACGCCCGGCATCGGGATGCCCGCGGCCAGCGGCCCGGTCGGCGGGCTGTCGGTCGATGCGGCCTCGCCGGTCAGTGCCAGGCTGTCGAGGACACCCTGCGCGAACAGCAGCCCGAATTCGACGGCATTGTCGAACCGGTCTTCGATCGGCTTGGCCAGCGCAGTGAGCACGACGTCGTCGAGCGACGCCGATACATTGGCGTTGAGGCGCGATGGCGGGATCGGCAGGGTCTCGAGGTCGAGCACCTGGCGCATGATCTGCGGCGTGCCACCGCTGTAGGGTCTTATGCTGGTCAGCAGCTCGTACGCGATCACCCCTGCCGCATAGAGGTCGGCCGCCGGCCCGGCGTGCTGGCCGAGGAACTGCTCGGGCGCCATGTAGTAGGGCGTGCCGAACATCTGCCCGCTCTGGGTCAGGTTGGACGACTCGATGCGCGCGATGCCGAAGTCGCTGATCTTGACCCGGCCCTCTGCATTGAGAAGGATGTTCGCCGGCTTGATGTCGCGGTGGACCACGCCCTGCGCGTGCGAATGCGCGAGTGCATCGAGCAGCTCGGCCATCATGCGCGCGACCTGGCGCAGCGTGAATCGGCGCCGCGCCGCCAGTTCCTGGTGCAGAGAGCAGCCTTCGACCAGTTCCATCGCGATGAACGCGAGGTCTTCGTCCTCGCCGTACTCGAAGATCTGCACGATGTTCGGATGCACCAGGCGGCCCGCGGCCTGCGCCTCGCGGCGGAACCGGTCGAGCGTGCCCGACTGCTCGTCGGTGGGCAGCGCGCTGCGGCTGATCGCCTTGATCGCAACCGCGCGCTCGATCGCCGCGTCGAAGCCGCGATAGACCATGCCCATGCCACCGCGTCCGATGACCGCGTCGATCCGGTACTTTCCGATCCGGTCGGGCAGCTTCATCGGACCGCCGCCTGGGCGATCGGGGCGGCTGCGCCCTCCGCCTGCACGGGTGCGCCGGCACGCGGCAGGCGGATGCGGAACGTCGTGCCCAGCCCGGGACGCGACCGGACCTCGATCCGCCCGCCATGCTGGGCGACGATCTTGTAGCAGATGGACAGCCCGAGCCCCGTGCCCTCGCCGACCTTCTTGGTGGTGAAGAAGGGATCGAAGATCTTCGGCAGCACCTCGGCCGGGATGCCGGCGCCGGTGTCGATGACGTCGAGCACCAGCTCGCGTGCGTCGCCGCTGGTGGCGAGCGTGAGGGTGCCGCCGGCGGGTCCGATGGCCTGCGCGGCGTTGGTGATCAGGTTGAGCAGGACCTGGTTCAACTGAGAAGGCGAGCCGAGGACGTGGCCGTCGGTCTCGAAGCGCTTGTCTACGCGCACGCCCTTGAGCAGGTGTCGCGCGAGCTGCAGCGTGTTGCCGATGCACTGGTGGATGTCGAAGCGCTGCACCTGGCCCCGGTCCAGGCGGCTGAAATCGCGCAGGTGGTTGACGATCTGGCCGATCTGGTCGACGCCGTAGAGGCCGTCCTTGACCAGCGCGCCGAGTTCCCCGACCGCGCCTGCGCCGCCGAGCGCGCGCGCGGCCGACGACAGTTCGGTGAGCTGGAGGTCGAGCAGCGCATCGGGCGTGTCGCCGGAGTCGAGCAGGGCGAGCAGCTTCTCGCATTCCCCGGTGAGACGGGTGATCGCGTCCAGGCGGCTGTCGACCGTGCCGAGGCTGTTCTTCACGTAGGCGATCGGAGTGTTGATCTCGTGCGCGATGCCCGCCACCATCTGGCCGAGCGAGGACATCTTCTCGGACTGGATCAGCTGCGACTCGGATTCCTTGAGGTGGTCCAGCGCGTCGGTCAGTTCGCGCGTGCGCAGCGCGACCTTCTGCTCGAGGTTCTCGTTGGCTGCCTGCAGCGCGCCGTTGATGCGCGCGATCACCCGGTAGCTGGCGACCAGCCGCGATGCGATCCAGCCCAGAAGCACCAGCAGGGCTGCCGAATAGAACAGGAGATAGGTGCGGTACAACTGCTGGCGTTCGATCCCGCTCTGCACCTCGGCCGAGAAGGCGGTCGTCAACGCACCCAGTCGCGGACCGGCCGGCGACAGGGCGAAGCGCAGGACCAGCGATTCCAGCCCGGCCTTGCCGCCGACCACGTTGCGCGCGGGATCGAGCATCGCCGAATTGCCGGGCAGGCGCGCCAGCGACGCCTCGACCCGCGGCCGACGCCGATCTCCGGTGTCGCCCCAGAAAGCCAGCAGTTCCGCAGCTGCGATCGACTGCGCGCCGGCCCCTGCAGCCAAGGTCGCCACGGTCGCTGCGGTCGCGCTCGGCGCAGCCGCCTCGGCCTCTGCCGCGGCCAGCGCGGCGGACAGGGCCTCGCCCAGGCTGCCGGCGAGGCGACTCACCGCGGCACCGGTCGCGATCCGATCCTCGATCGCCGAGGCGAGGCCCGGCAGGCTTGCCGCCAGCGCCGCGCTGCGGGTGGTGTCCGCGAGGACTTGAAGGTCCGACAGCGCGCGCTGGATGGAGGGCACGAGGTTGCTGTCGGCCTGCCGCGCCTGAGCAGGATCCGCCTTGGCGCCGGCGAGCGCCAGGTCCCAGCGGGCGCCCAGCTCGTTCAGCAGCTGCAGTTTCTCGGCCACCTCGACGCGCGCCCCGTCATCGGTCTGCCGCGTGTTCCAGGCGAGCCATCCCGCAGCGGCGACCAGCGCGACCGTCACCAGCACGTAGACGGCCGTGCGCCACGGGGGCACGGGCGCGAATTCGGACCTGTCGGCAGTCATTCTCGGAATCTAGCACGCCAGGGTGGCCCAATGCCCCGGGCCCTGCCTGCCTGTGCCCTCACCGTGGCCGGGTCACGGCTCGGCCACGGCCGGGATCGCCGGCGGTGTCGCAGGCATCCCTGCATCGGGCAAGCCGGCCGGCGACGGCGACACGGCGGGCGCCGGCTTGTACATCTTCGCCAGTTCGGGCGATTCGCGCAGCAGCTGGGCGCGCTCGAGTGCGGCCAGCAGGTGGGAACGCACCAGCTGCTGGTTCACCGGCTTGTTGAGGAAGCGGAAGATCTGCGCCTGGTTGATCAGTTCGATCATCAGCTCCGAATCGGAGGCGCTGGTGACCACGATGGACAGGATCCCCGGCTTCTCGTGCTTCAGCGTCTTCAGCAGCGCGACGCCTTCGGGGCCGGTGTACTCGACGTCCATCAGCACGATCGTCACCGGGTGCCGGTCGATCTGGTCCATCGCGGTATCCGCGTCCAGCGCATGGCGGATCTGGCACACCCCGACCAGCATCTCCTTCACCGAACGCAGCAACTCGTAGCTCGGATCGACGACCAGCACCGCCATCTCCTGGCGCGCCTCCGCGCTGACCCGCATCACCCGCCGTTCGCCGACGGTGAGGCCGATCTCGACCGCTTCATGCACGATCTGCTTGAGGTCGCGGTTGTTCCACGGCTTGTTGATGAAGCGGAAGATCTCGCCCTCGTTGATCGAGCCGACGATCGCGTTCAGGTCGGAATAGCCGGTGAGCAGCAGCCGCATCGAGGTGGGCGAGGTGATCTTCGCGCGGCGCAGCAGCTCGACGCCGAGCATCTCGGGCATGCGCTGGTCGCTGATGATCGCGTGCATGTGGAACTTCTCGACGAAGCGCAGCGCGTGGCTGCAGTTGCTCGTCGCGAACACGTGGAAGTCGTCGCGGAACAGCGCCTTCAGCGAATTGAGGATGCGCTCTTCATCATCGACGACCAGCAGCCGCGGCTTGTGCGCCGACGAGACGGGTGCTGACGGTGACTGCGGCGCAGTGGGCGACGTGCGGCCGGGGACCGACGGCGCAGAACCCGTGACCGCCGTGGCGCGCAGCAGGCGTGCCGCAGCAGACAGGTTGCGCGTCGTCTCGGGACTGATCGGTGCCGGCTCGGCGGTGTCGCCGACTGCACGAAGCGTGGCCTCGATGCCATGCTGGAAGGCCGCGCGGAACTCGGCGGCGTTCTGGAATCGTTCCGAGGGGCGCTTGGCCAGTGCCTTGAACACCGCCGCGTCCAGTTCGGGGACGATGCGCGGGTCGGCCTGCGAGGGCGCCGTGACCTTGACTTCCGGATCCATCACCTGGCGCATCACGAAGGCGGTGGTGCCCGAGAATGCGCGCTGCCCGGTGAGCAGTTCGTAGGCGACGGTACCGGCCGAGTAGACATCGCTCGCCGGTGTCGCGGTTTCGCCATGGATCAGCTCCGGCGCCATGAAGTGCGGCGTGCCGAGCGGTTCGTTGTTCACGATCATGCGGGTGGATTCGACATGTGCGATGCCGAAATCGGTCACCTTGATCCTGCCGTCGTTGGTGAGCAGGATGTTTGCCGGCTTGATGTCCTGGTGGATCACGCCGTTCTGGTGGGCATATTCGAGTGCGGACAGCAACTGTTCGACGATCGAGCCGATCTGCTTGAAGTCGTAGCGCCGCCGCTCGAGCAGCCGCTGGTGCAGGGTCTTGCCGGCCACGAGCTCCATCGCGATGAAGGCGACTTCCTGGCTTTCGCCATAGTCGTAGACCTGGACGATGTTCGGGTGCATCAGGCGCCCCGCGGCCTGGGCCTCGCGCTTGAACCGGTCGAGGATGTTCATCGCCTGGTCGGGGTCGAGCGCGCGCTTGATCAGCGCCTTGATCGCCACCGGGCGCTGGATGGTCGGGTCGAACGCCGAGTAGACGGTGCCCATGCCGCCCCTGCCGAGGATGCCGTGGACTTCGAACTTGCCGATCATGGCGGGCAGCGGGCCGGTGGCATTCATGGGGTGGTGGTCGTGATTCCGTCGGGGGTGGGGACAGGCGGGAGTGATGGCGCGTCATCCGCGCGCTCGATCGTCGCGGCCGGCTGGTTCGCCGGCAACAGCACGGTGAACGTGGTGCCTTCGCCGACCCGCGAATGCACCAGGATCTTGCCCTTGTGCTGGTCGATGATCTTGAACGAGATGGAAAGCCCGAGGCCGGTTCCCTTCCCCGTGTCCTTGGTCGTGAAGAAAGGATCGAAGATGCGCGGCAGGACCTCGGGCGGAATGCCCCGGGCGTTGTCGCGCACCTCGATCATCACGCTGTGGCCCACGGCCTTGGTGGTCAGCGTGATCAGGCCCTTGGAAGAGCCGCTCTCCTCGATGGCCTGGGCTGCGTTGGTGATCAGGTTGAGGAATACCTGGTTGACCTGCGACGCGGCGCACATCACCGGCGGCAGGGTGCCGAACACCTTTCGCACGTTGACCCGCTTCAGGATGTGGCGGGCCAGCAGCAGCGTGCTCTCGAGGCCCTGGTTGACATCGAACACCTGAACCTTCAGGCGGTCGAGTCGGCTGAAGTCCTTCAGGTTGAGCACGATCTCGGCGATCTTGTCGATGCCGTGCAGTCCGTCCTGCACCAGCAGCGACAGTTCGCCCAGGCTGTTGCGCGTGCGCAGCGCCTCCAGGTCCTGGTTGACCCGGCTGAACTGTTCGCGCAACTGGTCTTCCGGCGTGCTGGTGGACTGCAGCATGCGCAGCAGGCGATCGAACTGCTCGACCAGGTCGACCAGCGAGCCCATGCGATCGTCCACCATGCCCAGGTTGTTCTTGACGTAGGCGAGCGGGGTGTTGATCTCGTGCGCCACGCCGGCGACCATCTGGCCGAGCGAGGACATCTTCTCGGACTGGATCAGCTGCGTCTCGGACAGCTGCAGCTCGGCCAGCGCGGTGGACAGTTCCTGGGTGCGCGCGGTGACCCGGCGGTCGAGCGACTCGTTGACGTCCTTCAGTTCGTCGTTGGCCTTGTTGAGCAGCTGGTAGCTCTGGGACAGGCGCCAGCCGGCGTAGGCAAGCAGGCCGAGCAGCGCCGCGGCGTACCAGATCAGCACGGTGCGGTAGCGCTGCTGTTCGGCGGCGGCTGCGCGCAGTTCAGTCTCGAAGCCGTCGATCAGCTGGTCGAGTTCCCGGCCGGCGGTCGACTGCGAGATGACGGTGAACAGGTCGGCCGACAGCTGCCTGCGCCCGACCACCTCGCGTCCCAGCTTGACCAGCGACTCGCGTGCGCCGGTCAGGCGCGCCGAGGTGTAGTCAGGCCGCGCCTCGCCGATGCCGGTCAGGGCGGCATTGATCGAACGCGCGCGTTCCTGCGAGCCGTCGATCACGTAGGCACCCAGGTCGGCCGCGGCCTGGGTGGCGACGCGGTCGAGATTGAGCAGCGTACGCTGGGTCGCTGCATCGACCTGACGGGTAGCACGCAGCGCGGACAGGTACTCGGAAAACCATTGCTGCACCTCGGGCATGCTGGTGGTCACGAAGTTCGATTCCGACAGGTAGCTCACCGTGACCGCGTTCTTTTCCTGGAAGGCGCCCACCATGTCGGGCAGCTTTGCCTGCAGCGTCGCGGACGGGATCCGCGCCGCGGACTGTTGCAGACCGCGCAGCGTCTTGCCCACGGTGGGCACCAGGTTGACCGCGGCTTCATAGCCGCGCTCGGCGTCCGTGGTCGCGCGCAGCAGGATGGTGTCCCAGCGGGCCTCCAGCTCCTTCAGCGCGCGCAGCTGGCCGCTGATCTCGACCACCGCGCGTTCATCGAGCGGGCGGGTCTTCCAGTAAACGAACGCCAGTGCGCCCAGGAGCAGGATCGTGACCAGCGCGGCCACGCCGACGCGAAGCCCCCCCTGCCCGGTGCGGGCGGGCGGGATGGCAGACGATGCGGTGTCGGGTGCGGCGCGACGAAGGGCGAGTCGGAACACGGACAGCAGACCTTTCGGGGGTATCCCGATTTAACGGTTGGCAACACTCGGACTTGAGCAGGCATGGCGCAGAGGCCGATCTGCCGGATCTTTCCGTGCACGCATCCTCGCAATCCCTGAAGCTGTCTCAGGAAACCGCGCCAAGTAGCTTAGGCTACAAGGAAAGTCTCGTCCAGCCTCGGCGTCGGGCGGGCTTGATGCCGTCCTTTCCGTCCACCCACTACAGCCGCTCTGCCCCGATGACCGATCCCGCCTCGCTCGGCCTGCTGTTCCTGTCCGCACTGGTTGCCGCCACGCTGTTGCCCATGCAGTCGGAAGCGGTGCTGGTGGCCCTGCTGCTGGCAGGCCAGCTGCCGGCCTGGCTGCTGGTGCTGGTAGCCACCGTGGGCAACGTCCTGGGCGCGTTGATCAACTGGTGGCTGGGCAGGGGCATCGAACGCTACCGGGACCGGCGCTGGTTCCCGGCGGGGCCCGAGGCGATGGACCGGGCCGGGCGCTGGTACCGGCGCCACGGTCGCTGGTCGTTGCTGCTCAGCTGGGTGCCGGTGATCGGCGATCCGCTGACCGTGGTCGCCGGCGTGCTGCGCGAGCCGTTGCCCACCTTCCTGCTGCTGGTCACGCTGGCCAAGGCCGGACGCTACATCGTGCTGGCGCTCGGTACGGCGGGGCTGTCCTGAATACGCAGGTGAGGAGCGCCGGGCACGAGGCCCGGATCACTCGCCCAGATAGGCCTGCCGGACGGCGTCGCTCGACAGCAGGTCTGCGGACGGGCCTGCCAGCGTGATCCGGCCTCCCTCCAGCACGTAGGCGCGGGTGGCCAGTTCCAGCGCGGCACGGGCATTCTGTTCGATCAGCAGGATCGATACCCGTTCGGCGGCAATCTCGCGGATCGTGTCGAAGATGCGCTGCGTGATCAGCGGCGCCAGTCCCATGCTCGGCTCGTCCAGCAGCAGCAGGCGGGGGCGCGCCATCAACGCCCGCGCGATCGCGAGCATCTGCTGCTCGCCGCCGGACAGCGTGCCGCCGAGCTGGCTGCGGCGCTCGCCGAGCCGCGGGAACAGGGCGTAGCTGCGTTCGATGTCCGCCCGTACGCCGGCGGCGTCGCGCCGAAGGTACGCACCGAGGTCGAGGTTTTCGGCGACGGTCAGCCGCGCGAAGATGCCGCGTCCTTCGGGCACCAGGCTCATCCCGCGCCGGACCCGCTCATGGACGGGCAGCCGGGAAATCTCCTCGCCCTCGAACACGATGCTGCCGGCACG
>JBIITW010000256.1:0-6095 GCA_044340265.1 Burkholderiales bacterium
CCGGGTGCGAACGCCTCGAGGATGCCGCGGGGTCCCGACACGATGGCATCGGTCTGCGCCGCATCGGACACCAGGCTGATGATCAGCTCGCTCTGCGCCGCGACATCCGCTGGCGTGGCGCAGGCCTGCGCGCCGAGCGCGGCCAGTTCCTGCATCGGCGCGCTGCGCACGTCATGCACGGCCGTGCGGTAGCCGGCCCTCAGCAGCAGCTCGCCGATCGGTCGGCCCAGTGCGCCCAGGCCGATGACGCCGATGCGCATGGCGGGCGCCTGCACTATTCGCCCTTGATGCCGGCGTCGCGGATCACCTTGGCATAGCGGGCGACCTCGCTGCGCAGGTATTCGCGGAACTGCTCGGGCGTGTCGAGCACCAGGTCGACGCCCATGCCGGTGAGTTTCTCGCGGGTCGCGGGTATGTTCAGCACGCGCGCGGTATCGCGCTGGATGCGCGCGCTCAGGTCGGTCGGCATGTTGCCGGGGCCGAGCAGCCCGAACCAGGTGGCGATCGCGTAATCCTTGAAGCCGGATTCGGCGACGGTCGGGATGTCCTTCGCCAGCACCGAGCGCGTGCTCCAGGTGTTGGCCAGGCCGCGCAGCCGGCCGTTGTTCACATGCGGCACCGCCACCGGCAGGTTGCCGAACATGATCGGGATCTGGCCGCCGATGGTGTCGGTGAGCGCCGGGTTCTCGCCCTTGTAAGGCACATGGGTGATCCTGATGCCGAGCTGTGCGGCCATCAGTTCCCCGGCCATGTGCGGCGAGGAACCGATGCCGCCCGAACCGAAGGTGATCGGCTCCTTCGTCTTGCGCGCGAGCGCAAGGAACTCCTTGAAGTTGCGCGGCGGGAACGACGGATGCACCACCATCAGCAGCGGCGTGTAGCCGATCTGCGTGATCGGCGTGAAGTCGCGCATGGTGTCGTAGGGCGCCTTGCCGAACAGTGCCGGCGCGACCGCGAGGCTGGTCTGCGGCGTGATCATCAGCACATGCCCGTCCGATGCCGCCTTGGCGACCATCTCCGCGGCGATCATGCCGCTCGCGCCGGGCCGGTTCTCGACCAGCACGTTCTGCTTCCAGTCGGTGGTCAGGCTCTGCGCCAGCGTGCGCGCGACGATGTCGGTGCTGCCGCCGGCACCGAAGCCGACGAGGATGCGCACCGGCTGGTTCGGGAACGACTGCGCACCGGCGGTGGTCACGCACACTGCGAGCGCGATGCCGGTGACCGTTGTTTTTATGGTCATGTTGTTCTCCTCCTGCGGGACCAACCATTCTGTGAAGCAGGACGAGTGCTGTCAATGCCGACGGCCAGGCTCAGCGAATGCCATCCGCAGGCAACTCAGCCAAAAACCCGGCGAGCGTATGACAGCAGGCCCTTCGCACGCGTGCGGCCGGCCCTTGCCTCGAGAGCAGCGCCGATGCGACGACGCTGGTGTCGAGCACGATTCGCCAGGGTCGGGAATGGCTCGGGCCGTGCCGCCGCCGCGTCATGTCCGGCCACTGCGCTTCCCGACCGGAGTGCCTGGCCGGGCTGCACGTGGCAGGCGCGAAGCGCCATGTGTCCATGCCGACATCACTTCGCCTGGTACGGCAGCGACGAGTGATGCACCACGATGCGTAGCCGGCCCGCGTCGTCCTTGACGAACTTCCAGGTCTTGTCGACGGTGGTGACGTTGCCACCCTTGTCGGTGATCATCACGTTGCCCATGGTGGTGGCCGAATCCCCGGTGATGAACATCGCCGCGTTCTTCGATTCGCACTTCGTCCAGCCCTTGAGCGCGAAGCCGGTGTCCTTCGGGAAGTTGCTGTCGCCGCCGACGAAGTAGGCGAGCGCGCCGGCGCGCGTGGTGCGGAAGGTCTGCGGCGCGGTGGTCAGCGTTGGCTTGAACAGCACGGTGCCCATCTGGTAGCCGTAGGCGCCATCGATCACCTTCTCGGCCAGCGCCTTGGCCGCAGGCTGGCCGCTCTTCTCGCCGGTCTGGCTGATGCTCACCAGCGCCTTGCACCAGCCCGCCTGTGCGGCCAGTACCTCGGCTTCGGTGATGCCACGGTTCACCACGGTTGCTGAAGCGGCCGTGCACAGGCCGGCCAGGGCGAGGGTGGCGGCGGTGAGGGAAGCGGTCTTCATCGTTCGTGCTCCAGGGTTCGTTGTTGGATGCACGCATTTCAACCCCGTCGCACTGAACGGCGGTTGAACCGACGATGAGCATTCGCTGACTGCCACATGAAGCGAAAATGACAGGCCCCACGCCGGCCTGCAGGAGCGCGACAATCGCCCCATGTTCCGACGTCGACTCAGCCTGGTCCTGATCCTGCTCGCCGCGACCATCGTCCTGCAGGGCGTGGTGGCGGTGTTCGCGCTGCGCGAGGCCGAGCGCCAGGTGGTGCGCGGGCGGATCGCCAGCGACATCCACCAGGGCTTCGTCCAGCTGTCGGCGACCAAGCAGCGCCTGCGCTCATGGGTCACGCAGCACAAGATCGGTGCCGGGGGCGATCCGGAAGAGCGCGCCGCGCTGCTGCGCAAGATGCAGCAGACCCTGGCCGACCTGGGTGCGCTCGCCACCGCCGCGGAGACGGCCGGGCTCGGCACGGCCGATGCGGCCGAACATCCCGCGCGGATGGATGCCCTGCGCGTGCTGGGCCAGAACGTCGAGACCCTCGGCAAGGCGGTCGGGCAGTTGAGCACGCTGCCGCCCGATGCGCCGGTGCGCCAGGGCTGGGATGCGCTCAGCGAACTGTTCGAACGCGCCGAGGGCCAGGACCTGCGCGAGCTCATCTCGAGCAGCATCGCGCGCGAGGTGTCGGCGATGCAGCGTGAACGCAAGGCTGCGGATGCAACGCTTGCCCGCATCGGTTCGCTCTGGACCGGCATGGCGCTGGTGCTCGCACTGCTTGCGCTGGGCGCCACGGTCTACTTTGCGCGCGCCTTGCGCCGCCCGCTCGACGCCCTCGTCGCCGGCGCCCAGCGGCTGCGTCAGGGCCACCTCGAACACCGCGTGCCGCTCGACGGCCATGATGAATTCTCCGACGTGGCGCGCAGCATGAACGCGATGGCCGAGGCGCTCGAGAAGCACGGACAACGCGAAAGCGAGCAGCGCCACCTGCTCGAGGAACAGGTGCGCGAGCGTACCGGCGCGTTGCAGGAGGCCAACCTCGCCCTGCAGCGTACCGACGTGCGCCGGCGCCAGCTGCTGGCCGACATCAGCCATGAACTGCGCACCCCGACCACTGCGATCCGCGGCGAGGCCGAGGTGACGCTGCGCGGTGCGGACCGTCCGGTCGACGAGTACCGCGAGGCGCTGCGGCGCATCGTCGACACCTCGCGCCAGCTGGGCTCGGTGATCGACGACCTGCTCGCGATGGCACGCAGCGACATGGAGACCCTGAGCCTGGTACGCCGCCCGGTCGACCTCGCCGGCCCGCTGCGCGAGGCGCTGTCCCAGGCCTCGGCACTGGCGGCGGCGAACCAGGTCACCCTCCGCTGCCGGCCGCTCGAACCGGGAACCCTGCACGTGATCGGTGATGCCCAGCGACTCAGCCAGCTCCTGCTGCTGCTGCTCGACAACGCGGTGTGCTACTCGCACCTGGGCGGCGAGGTGTCGGTGGACTGGTCCCGGTTGGCCGGCGACCCGCAGTGGGTGGAACTGACCGTGACCGACCAGGGCATCGGCGTGCCGCCGGACGAACTGCCCCAGGTGTTCGACCGCCACTTCAGGGGCGCGGCTGCGCGGCTGCATCGTGCCGGCGGCAGCGGGCTCGGACTGCCGATCGCGCGCGCACTCGCAGCCGCGCATGATGGCAGCCTGGCGCTGCACAGCCCGGCCGGCCCCGACACGTCCGTCGGCAGTTGCGCGGTCCTGCGGTTGCCGCTGATCGAGGCCGAAGGCGTGCCCGCATGAACATCCTGCTGGTCGAAGACGACGCCCGCATCGCGGACTTCCTGCAGCGCGGCCTGCGCGCCGAGGGCCACCAGGTGATCCGCGCCGGCACCGGCCCGGAAGGCCTGGCGATGGTGCTCGATGCCGCGCGCGACGCGCAGGCCGGGGATCCGCCCAGCGTCGTCGTGCTCGACCTGATGCTGCCGGGCATCGACGGTATCGAGATATGCAGGACGCTGCGTGCGCGGCGCGTCCAGTTCCCGATCCTGATGCTCACCGCACTGGGCGCGCTCGACGAGCGCGTGGCCGGGCTTCGCGCGGGCGCGGACGACTACCTGGCCAAGCCGTTCGAGTTCGAGGAACTGCTTGCCCGCCTGGAAGCGCTCGGCCGCCGTGCGCATGGCCTGCAGCCCGATCGCCCGACGCTGCTGCAGGTGGGCGACCTCGCCCTCGACCGCGAGCGCATGCGCGCGACGCGCGCCGGGGAAGCGTTGAACCTCACCGCGCGCGAACTGGCGCTGCTCGAACTTCTGATGAGCGCGCCCGGCCGGCTGTTCAGCCGGGAACGCATCCTCGCCGGCGTATGGGGACAGAGCGAGGACCCGCTGACCAACGTGGTGGATGTCTACATCCGTCGACTGCGCAGCAAGATCGACCAGGGCAGGCCGGTCGCGCTGATCCAGACGGTGCGCGGGCTGGGCTATCGGCTGGAGGCACCGGCGGCGGACTGAGCGCCGACCCACGCACCAGCCCGCGCACCAGCCCGCGCACCGTTTCGATCAGCGCCCGACCTGCTCCAGGCGCTCGAGCAGCTTGTCCACTTCCCCGCGTGGATCGCGCCACCAGTCGGTCGACCACACCCGTGCGATCTTCCAGCCCAGGTTCTCGAGCACGAACTGGCGCAGGCGGTCGCGGTCGCGCGCCGTCGCACCCGAGTGGTAGGTCCGCCCGTCGCATTCGATGCCGAGCAGGTAGCGCCCCGGTGCCTTCGGGTCCACCACCGCGAGGTCGATTCGGTAGCCGGAGCAGCCGACCTGCGGATGCACGTCCCAGCCGCGTTCGCGCAGCGCCTGCATCACTTCACGCTCGAACGGGCTTTCCGGCTCGCGCCCGGTCGGCACCGACTGCGCGACCAGCGCCCGCGGGCCCTTGATCGCGAAGTCGAGGTAGTGCTTGAGGTCGCGCACGCCGGCTGCCCGCACCTTCGAGGTGTCGATCTGGCCGGGGTCGAGCGAACTGAAGATGCGCACCGCCTCGCGCGCGCGGGTGATCGCGACGTTCAGCCGCCGGTGGCCGCCCTCGCCGTTGAGCGGGCCGAAGTTCATCGTCATCCGGCCTGCGGCGTCCAGGCCGAAGGTGGTCGAGAAGCAGATCACGTCGCGCTCGTCGCCCTGCACGTTCTCGAGGTTCTTGATGAACAGCGGCTCCTGGCTGGCGGCAGAGATCGCGCGGTCGAGCTCGGCGCCCTTGCTGCGGCGCTGGTCGAGCAGCGTCTCGATCAGCGCCTGCTGCGGCTGGTTGAAGGTGACCACGCCGATCGATCGCGGCCGGCGGTCGGTCAAGCCGTCCTTGTCCGCCTGCGCGTCGAGATAGTGCCGCTCGATCGCATCGACCACCGCCTCGGCCTCGACACGATTGGTGCGCGAGCCGCCACGGTCGTACACGCCGTCGATCTTCTCGTAGCGCACCGCGGTATCGTTGGTCACCGGAGACGGGAAGGTGACCAGGCTCGACTCGTAGTAGGTGACGTTGCTGAACGCGATCAGGCTCTCGTGCCGGCTGCGGTAGTGCCACTGCAGGCTGCTGCGGTTCATGCCGGCGCCCAGGCATTCGTCGAGGATGCTCTCGAGGTCCTCGACCTGTTCCTCGTCGGTCGTCGTGTCGTCGTTGTCGGTGGACTTGTTGAAGAAGTTGGTCGGTGGCAGCTGCTTCGGGTCGCCGACCACCACCAGCTGTTTTCCGCGCGCGATCGCGCCGACCGCGTCCCAGACGGTGATCTGCGAGGCCTCGTCGAACACCACCAGGTCGAACGGCGCATAGCCGGCGTCGAGGTACTGGGCGACCGACAGCGGTGACATCAGCAGGCAGGGCTTGAGCCGCGGCAGCAGCGTCGGCAGGGCCTGCACCAGCTGGCGGATCGGCAGGTGCCGGCGCTGCTTCTGCATCTCGCGGCGCAGGCGGCCGAGCTCGGCGTCGGCGCCCGGCAACGACAGGCCGGACC
>JBIITW010000060.1:0-22142 GCA_044340265.1 Burkholderiales bacterium
GCCCAGGACAGGGTGGCCTGCCTTGCAGCCGGAATGAAAGACTTTCTGACCAAGCCGGTACTGGCGGAAAGCCTGCGCGCGATGGTGGCTCGCTGGCTCTCCATCAGTGCTGCGTCTGGCGCCAAGGCTTTGCCCGCGGCGCCAATGCCGATCGAGCTTCCCGGGGCGGGGCTTGTGACGACCGCGCCCGTGTCGTCCGCCACAGCCCCGCCCTGCTTCGACCCTTCGGTGCTGAGCGAGTTGCCCATGATCGAGGATGGCAGCGATCCGGGCTATGCGGACGAACTGCTCGATCTGTTCGTCGAGGATGCGCGGACGATGATCGACGAGATCGAGCGCACGCTGGCCAGCGGCGATCTGGCCGCGCTGAAGCGCGGCGTGCACACATTGAAATCCACCGCCGGCGCGGTCGGCGCGATGGCGCTGGCCGCCCAGGCCTCGGCCAGCGAAGCCGCACTGCGAGCGGATGCTGCGCCCGGTGCCGATCTTGCGACGGGGCTGCGTGGCCGGCTGTCGGCGTTCGAAAAGGTTCTCGCGTCCGAGCGCGCGCGGGGGGCAGCGGCCGGCTGCCACTGGCTCAACGTCCCAGGTTGAGCAGCCTGCGGGCGCCGTCGATCACGCCCCGGGCGGGATTGCCCGCGGGAGGGGCTGCCTTGCCGTCGCCGGCCTCGCCCCCGCGCCCGCCCGCAAGCGCCGTTCGGCAGGGCGAGGCATCCGACGCGCGCCGACCGAGCAGTGCTTCGCCGATCAGTGACAGGCCGCCGGTGGCTACCGCACCGCCGACCGTCACTGCCGCGCGCAAGGCGCCCGCAGCATCGAGTGCCAGTCCCGGTGCCTGCAGCGGCCCGGTGACGCGAACCAGCTGCGCGAACTGGCCTGCCCCGACCCCAAGCCCTTCCTTGATGGTCGGCCGGACCACCAGGTCCAGGGTCTCGTTGCGCAGGTCGATGCGGCCCGCGGCAACCACGTTCGCCCGGCGCGTTTCGTAGGCGATGGATCGGTTCACGGTGACCACACCTGCGCGCGCGGGAAGCCGCACGGCTGCGCAGTGCAAGTCGGTGCTGCGATCGGCCGCATGGAACGGATTGATAGCCGAGAACAGCCGTACCAGCAGGTCTCCACCGAGGTCCAGTCCGCCGGCGCCGATGCGGGCGGGCCCGGTGGATACCAGCAGTTCACCGTTTGCGCTCGCTGCAAGCGCGCGCAGGGTCGATCCGTTGCCTGCATAGTCGAGCGTGAACGTGGTGCTGCCACCGGTGATGCGGGCGCGGCCGTCGACGGCCGTCAACTTCTCCATCGACAGGTCGCTGCCGCTCGCCTTCAGCCGCACGCTGGGTCGCGTGGCGGTGGCATCCACCTCGAGCGAAAGGCCGGCGCGACCGTCCGCGAGGCGCATGTCCCCGGCCTGCAGCGACGCGCGTCCCTGTTTCGATCCACCTTCGATCGCCAGCGCGGAGATTTCCAGTCCGCTGCGCAGGCGCAGGCTGGCCACCCGGATCGCGACCTCGACGTCGTGGGCCGCAAGCAGTGCGAATGGCAGTGGCGTGTCCGGGAACAGCCGGTCGCCGCGGCGGGACTTCGCGGGCGCCGTCGCCGTGAGCCGCGACAGGTCGAGCGTGCCGGTGGCGAGGTCGAGCTTCGCGTGCGAGCGGTTGCCGTTGCGGGTGTTTCCCCGCTTCCACGATGCACTGCCGCGCAGTTCATCGGTTCCGAGCCGCAGCACGAGCGGAACGGCATCGATGTCAGCGGCGCGGCCTTTCGCGTGCAGTTGCAGGCCGATCGGTGCCGGTAGCGCCAGCGCCCTGCCGGCAAGCCGGGACAGCGCGCTCCAGCGGTCCACCGCCGCGTCCACCCTCAGGTCCAGGGGCCCCTCCGGATCGAACGAGAAGCGGCCGCGGACGGCGACCTTCACGCCATCGGCGGACAGGGCGAGGTCGACCGGCGCGCCGCGCCTGCGTGCCGCGATCGCAGCCGAGTCGGGCACGGTGCCCACCAGCTGGAATCCCTGGCCGTCGATGCTTGCATCGAGGTCGAGCCGGTCGGTGCCGGCTGCCGCGCGTGCGAGAGACAGCCGTGCCACTTCCAGCGTGCGTTCCTGCCGCGTGATCCCGTTGCGCCAGCGTAGCCGCGCTGACGAGATGCGCACCGCGCCGAGACTGGGCATCAACGCGGCTGCGTCCCTTGCACCTGGCTTCTCGCCGCCGGCGAGCGGATCGGGCACGGGCTTCATCACCCAGTTGCCGGTGCCTCGCGCATCCGTTTCGAGGATCGCTTCCACCTGCTCGAGCACCAGGCGCGTGATGCGCAACTCTCCACGCAGCAACCCAACCCACGAGACCTGGGCTTCCAGATGAGCGGCGCTCAGCATGTCGGGGACGCTGCTCCACGGCGCGTTGGCGAATGCGACGTTCGTGGCGACGATGCGCAACCGTGGCAGCAGTCGGATCTCGACCGGACCGTCGATGCGCAGGCTGCGCCCGGTCGACGCCTGTACCCGTTGCACGAGCGCCCCGGCGAGTTGCGCCGGATCGCTGCGCTGGACCCACCAGGCAGCGCCCCCGGCAGCGATCACCAGCAGGCATCCCAACAGCGCGGCGGCGATCGAGAGCTTCCTCGGCATGGATGGCAATGGGGTCGTGGCGGGCCGTCGACTATAATGCGACCCGCTCCTCTCCGACCGCTCCCATGATGAATCCCGACTGGCAAGACTTCCTGCTCGCCCGCGGCGCGGTGCCGGGACCTGGCCCCGGTTGCACCGCATCGTTCGGCGATCCGGCCGGTGAACGCCTTGCTGCTGCTTCCTCCGCCGTGCTCTGCGATCTGTCGCACATGGGTGTGATCGGCTTCGCGGGCGACGATGCGCAGGTGTTCCTGCAGGGTCAGCTCACCTGCGACGTGCGCGAGGCCACCGCCCGCGCGAGCCGCCCCGGTGCGCTGTGCACGCCCAAGGGACGCGCACTGGCCACGTTCCGTCTCTGGCAGGATGATGCGGGATACTGCATGCAGTTGCCTCGCGCCCACCTCGAGGCGGTGCGCAAGCGTCTGTCGATGTACGTGCTGCGCGCGAAGGTCAGGGTTTCGGATCGCAGTGCCGACACGGTGCGGCTCGGGGTGGCCGGTCCGCAGGCAGCCATCCGGGTTGCCGGTGCGCTGGGCCTTGCACCGGAGGCGCTGTCGGTCGCGGGCACCATCGTCACGTCCGGGTCGGTACAGGTACTCTGCCTCGGACCGGAACGTTTCGAACTGGTTGCGCCGTGTGCGGAAGGTCCCGCGCTCTGGACGACGCTCGCCGCTGCATCGATGCCGGCCGGGGAACCGGCCTGGCGCTGGGCGTCGATCATGGCGGGGGAAGCCTGGCTGCACGAGGCGACGCAGGACCAGTTCGTGCCGCAGATGCTCGACCTCGACCTGACCGGCGGGATCGGCTTCAGCAAGGGTTGCTACACCGGCCAGGAGATCGTCGCGCGTACCCAGTATCTCGGGCGGCTGAAACAGCGCCTGTATCGAGGGCGTCTCCTGCAGCCGCAGGCTGGCGAGGCAGGCCTGCCCGCGCCCGGCACATCCTTGTTCAGCGTCGACATGGAGGGCCAGGCCACTGGCACGGTCGTCGAATCGGCGCTCGCGCCCGATGGCGCGATCGACCTGCTGGCGGTGGTACGAACCGAAAGCGCGCACGCCACCACCTTGCATGTCGGCAGCCTGTCCGGACCGGCGCTGCATCCGCTCGCAGCGGTGCATCCCGACGTGGCCGGCGAGCGGCCCGCCTGACCGCTGCTGTCATGTGCCTGATCCTGTTCGCGCTGGAAGCGCACCCGGACTTCCGCCTGCTGGTCGCGGCCAATCGCGACGAGCACTTCGCGCGGCCGACGGCACCCGCGGCGTTCTGGACTGACGCGCCGCAGGTGCTGGCCGGGCGTGACCTCGACAAGGGCGGCACCTGGTTCGGGGTCGACACCCGGGGCAGGTTCGCCGCGGTCACCAACTTCCGGGGTGCACCGCCGGTGCCCGGCGGGCCATCGCGTGGCGCGCTGGCCGTCGATTTCCTGAAGGGCAGCCTGTCGCCCGCGGACTTCATCGACAGGCTCGCGCCCGATGCCGCCGGGTATCAGGGGTTCAACCTGCTCCTCGGCGACGCCCGGTCGATGCGCTACTACTCGAACCGACTGGATGCGCCGCCCGGGGGCGGTCTGGCGGTCGCCTCGGGCGTGCACGGGCTGAGCAACCACCTGCTCGACACGCCATGGCCCAAGGTAGAGCGCGGTCGCCGCGCGCTCGAGGCTGCACTGCCGCTCGATGCCGCGGCGCGCGAACACCGACTGCTGGCCGCGCTGTCCGACCGCGAACCGCCGGCAGATGAACTGCTCGAATCGCAGGGTGCCCCGATTGCCTTCGAACGTGCGCTGGCCGCTCCGTTCATCCATGCCCCAGATCGTGACTACGGCACGCGCTGCAGCACGCTGCTGTCGATCGGCTACGACGGCACCGTGCGCCTGGTCGAGCACACGTGGGATCGCCAGGGCCGCCCGGCCGGTGATGCCATCCACCATTTCCAGCTGTCCTGACCACCGACCCTGGAGGAGCGATCAGCCTGCAGCGATCGCCCGCTGCATCGCGCGATGCGGGATGCCGGCGTCGTCGAACACCTCGCCGAAGGCCTCGAATCCCTCGCGCCGGTAGAAGTCGATCGCATGCACCTGCGCGTTCAGCCTGACCACGCGGACACCGGCGGCACGGGCCCGTTCGAGCGCGGCCTGCAGCAGCGCCCGGCCGGCACCGCGCCCGCGCCATGGCATGAGCACCGCCATCCGGCCCACATGTCCGTCGGGCAACAGCCGCGCACAGCCGATGGGCTGGCCCGCGGCATCTTCCGCCAGCAGGTGCGTGCAGCCCTCGTCGAGGCCGTCCCATTCGAGATCGGGCGGCACGCCCTGCTCTTCCACGAACACCGCATGCCGCACCGTCTGCAGTGCGCCGCGGTCGGTGTCCCAGCGTGCCTCGCGCACGGCGAATGTCATGTCGGACGCATCCATGCGGCGATGATAGCGGCGCGCCCCGTACAATTGTCACTGATGGGTCCCGGGCGTAAACTCGCCACGGGCTTTCCAACACCAGAAGCTTCGGCCGCACCAGCGGCGGGCCCTTGCCGGGCCTGGACGAAGACCAAAGACGCAGGCCGCGCGGGAAAGCAGATCCCGCGCCGTCCGGAGGAATGTGATGCGAAACGTGTTCGCGGCAGTGCCTGCCGCTCTCGTGCTGGCCTTCCAGGTCGGCACCCCTTCGGCCGCGCTCGCCCAGCAGGCGTGGCCCGTGAAGCCGATACGGATGGTCATACCCTTCCCGCCCGGCGGACCGACCGACATCATCGGGCGCGCCGCTGCGCGCAAGCTCGAAGAGGCTCATGGGCAGCCGGTGGTGATCGAGAACCGTGGCGGAGCGGGCGGCACCATCGGCGCCGAGTTCGTCGCGCGGTCACCCGCCGATGGCTACACGCTGCTGGTCGGTTCGCTGTCGACCCATGGCATCGCGCAGTCGCTGTACCCGAAGCTCGGCTATGACGTGCTGAAGGACTTCCACCACATCACGTTGCTGGCCATGGTGGACAATTTCCTGGTCGTGCACCCGGCTGTCCCGGCGAAGAACGTCAAGGACCTGATCGCGCTGGCGAGGAAGAGTCCCGGCCGCCTGAACTTCGGCTCGGTCGGCGTGGGCGGTGCATCGCACCTGATGGCCGAGATGGTCAACAGCATGGCGGGCATCCGCACGACCCACGTGCCCTACAAGGGCGCGGCGCCGGCGACCGTCGCACTGCTCGGCGGCGAAGTCGACTTCCTGCTGAGCGGCATCCCGGCGCTGTTGCCGCATGTCAAGGCGGGCCGCGTGCGTGCATTGGCGACCACGCTCGAGAAGCGTTCGCGCCTGGCACCCGAGGTGCCGACGATGGTCGAGTCCGGCCTTCCGGGATACGTGGTCAGCACCTGGTACGTGCTGTCCGCGCCGGCCGGCACGTCGCGCGAGATCGTCAACCGTGCCAACAGCGCGGTGGTCAAGGGCCTGAAGTCGGCGGACACCGTCGAGAGCTTCAACCAGATGGGCGCCGAGGCGATGGGCACCACGCCCGAGCAGACCGTCGAGTTCCTGCGTGGCGAACTCGCCAAGTGGGCGAAGGTGGTGCGCGACTCCGGCGCCAGGCCCGAGTAGCGGCCGCACCTGCGCCGCAGGCGGCGCAGGCAGGCACCAGTCCGGGATGCGACGGCGCTGCCGTCGCGCCGGCATCGTCGATACGGGGGAACGAGATGGGCATGATGGATGGCAAGGTCGTGGTGGTCACCGGTGCAGGCCGAGGCGTCGGCCGTGGCGTCGCGCTGCTGATGGCAGCCGAGGGCGCGCAGGTGGTGGTCAACGACATCGGCGCTTCGCTCGATGGCTCGGGCGGCGAGCAGACCCCGGCACAGGAGGTGGTGAACGAGATCGAGGCCGCCGGCGGCCAGGCGGTCGCCAGCTATGACAGCGTGTCCGAATGGGGCAGCGCGGAGAAGATCATCCAGTGCGCGCTCGATTCGTTCGGCCGCATCGATGCAGTGGTGAACAACGCGGGCATCCTGCGCGACGTGATCTTCCACAAGATGTCGGAGTCCGACTGGGATGCGGTGGTGAACGTGATGCTCAAGGGCTCGTTCAACGTGTCGCGCCATGCGGCGAACCACTTCCGCAAGCAGGAAAGTGGCGCCTTCGTGCACATGACCTCGACCGCCGGCCTGATCGGCGCCATCGGCCAGGCCAACTACGCCGCGGCCAAGCTGGGCATCGTCGGCCTGTCCAACACCATCGCGCGCGACATGGAGAAGTACCGCGTGCGCTCCAACTGCCTGGCGCCTTCGGGCTGGACGCGGATGATCGCGTCGATCCCGACCGACACGCCGGCGCAGCAGAAGCGCGTCGCGCAGCGGATGACGGTGAAGGCCGAGATGAATGCCCCGCTGACCGTTTTCCTGTGCAGCGATGCCGCGGCCGAGGTGAGCGGACAGGTGTTCTACGTGCGCAAGAACGAACTGTTCCTGTTCAGCCAGCATCGGCCGGTGCGCAGCGTGCACCGCAACGAGGGCTGGACGCCGGCAACCATCGCCGAGCATGCATTGCCGAGTTTCCGGCCGAGCCTGGTGCCGCTGGATCGTACGGTGACCGTGTTCCCGTACGACGCGATCTGACAAGGCCTGCGATGACCATCGTCTATGAGACCCTGAAGAACTGGCAGATCCCCGACCTGCCCTTCGAGCTGTCGAAGAAGGACAGCATCCTCTACGCGCTCGGCCTCGGCCTGGGCGCCGATCCGATGGACCTGCACCAGCTGCGGTTTGTCTACGAGCAGGGGTTGCAGGCATTGCCGATGATGTCGGTCGTGCTGTGCCAGCCGATGGGCTGGACCGGCGACCCGCGGACCGGCGTGGACCGCACGAAGGTCGTGCACGGCGAACAGGGTTTCCGGCTGCACCGGCCGCTGCCGTTCGAAGCCAGCCTGCGCGGCCAGACCCGCGTGGTCGACGTGATCGACAAGGGCGAAGGCAAGGGCGCGCTGATCCTGACCGAGACGCGCATCCTCGACGCGAAGACGGGCGAGTGCATCGCCACCACCGAGTCGACCAGTTTCGCGCGGGCCAATGGCGGCTTCGGGGGTTCGTCGGCATCGCCCCGGGTGGCACGTACCCTGCCCACCCGCGCACCCGACCTGTCCGACGACTGGCCGGTGATCCCGCAGCTCGCGCTGATCTACAGGCTGTCGGGCGATTACAACCCGCTGCATGCCGATCCGGCGTTCGCGGCGAAGGCCGGTTTCAACCAGCCGATCCTGCACGGTCGCGCCACCTTCGGCATCGCCGGCATCGCGCTGCTGCGCCAGCTGTGCGGCTGGGATCCGGCGCGGCTGGTCGCGATGGAAGCGCGCTTCTCGGCACCGGTCTACCCGGGTGACACCATCCGTACCGAGATCTGGCGCGAAGGCGGCGAAGCGTTCTTCCGTTGTACCGTGCCGTCGCGCAACGCCGTGGTGCTGAACAACGGCTGGGCAGAGGTCGCGGGATGACCGACGCCGCGACGCTCGACCAGCGGCGGCTGCTCGCCGACAGCGTCGCGGACTACTGCCGGCGCTCCGATCCGTTGCGCCGCGCGCGTGCGTTGCGCGATACCGAGCCCGGTTTCGACCGCGCCGCCTGGCAGGAGATGGCTGCATTGGGCTGGACCGGCATCGTCGTGCCGGAGGCCTTCGGCGGCCTGGGCATGACGCTGGCCGACCATGCGGTGGTCGCACGCGGCCTGTCCGCGTCGGTGATGCCCGAGCCGGTGACCGCCGCGATGATCGCCACCCGGGCGATCGTCGGCTGCGGCGATGGCGAACTGAAGGCGTCCCTGCTCGAGGGCATCGTCTCGGGTGAGATCCTGCCTGCCCTCGCCTGGCAGGCCGTGCCGGGTGACATCGAGCCTTCACGCGCGGCCGTGACTGCGGTCCCCGATCCCGCGTCCCCCGGCGCGATGCTGCTGGAGGGCCGCGCCTGCTTCGTCGTCGGGGCGAGCGGCGCCGACGGCTTCCTGGTGTCGGTGCGCGAGCACGATGCCCAGGCGCTGCACTGGGTGTCGGCCGTGACGCCGGGCCTGTCGCTGGCCATGCACCGGCTCGCCGACGGCAGGCCGGTCGCGGACCTGCGCTTCGAGCGCGCCGCCGTCCCGCGAAGCCACTGCCTCGCGCGCGGCGAATCGGCGCAGCAGGCACTGGAGGCAGCGCTCGATCATGGTCAGTTCGCGATTGCCGCCGAGCTGCTGGGTCTGTCGCAGCGGCTGCTCGACATGACGCTCGATTACCTGCGTACGCGGTCGCAGTTCGGCAGGGCGATCGGCGCCTTCCAGGCCCTGCAGCATCGGGCCGTCGACCTGTACATCCACCAGCGCATCGGCGACGCGGCATTCGAGCAGGCGTTGCGCCACGCAGACGCCGACGATGCCGCGACGCGTGCAGCAGCGGCCAGCCGCGCGAAGGCGCGTGCCTGCGAGACCGCGCGGCACATCACGCGCGAAGCCATCCAGATGCATGGCGCGATCGGCTTCACCGACGACTGCGACGTCGGTCTCTACGTCAAGCGCGCACTCGTGCTGTCGGCCTGGCTCGGCAATGCACGACTACACCGCAGCCGTTACGCGGCGCTGGTGCCGCTGGAACCGGTGGAAGCCTGAGGAGCAGCGATGACCGATCCGCACGCAGGGACCGAAGGACCGGCCACCATCGACTGGGATGCGCTGGCCGATGACGTGTTCCGGATGCAGGTCCGTGAATGGCTGCAGGCGAACTGCCCGGCGCATGTGCGCTTTCCGGCGGGCAGGATGCACTGGCACGAATGCCGTGACTGGTGGGAGATTCTCTACCGCAAGGGCTGGATCGCGCCGGCATGGCCGAGGGAACTGGGCGGCATGGGGCTGTCACCGATCAAGCAGATCGTGATGGTCGAGGAACTCGAGCGCCAGGGTTGCGGACGCATGCCCGACCAGGGGATCACCCAGGTCGGCCCGATCATCATCCGCTACGGCACGCCTACGCAGAAGGCCTGGTACCTGCCGAGGACCCTGTCGGGCGAGGCGATCTGGTGCCAGGGCTATTCCGAGCCCAATGCCGGCTCGGACCTCGCCAGCCTGCAGACCAGCGCGGTCGAGGACGGCGACGACTACGTGATCAACGGCAGCAAGATCTGGACGACGCTGGCCATGGATGCGACGCACATGTACGTGCTGGCGCGCACCGACCGCAGCGTGAAGAAGCAGGAGGGCATCAGCTTCCTGCTGCTCGACATGAAGGCGCCGGGCATCACCGTGCGGCCGATCCGCAACATCGCCGGCGACGACGAGTTCTGCCAGGTGTTCTTCGACGACGTGCGCACGCCGAAGTCGAACCTGGTCGGTGCGCTCAACCAGGGCTGGACCATCGCGAAGTCCCTGCTCGGCTTCGAGCGCCTGGGCATCGGCAGCCCGCGCCGGCCGCAGCTCGCGTTCGCGCGACTCGAGAAGCTGGCCCGGGCGCGAGGACTCTTTTCAGATCCGGTGTTCATGGACCGATTCACCGCGCTGCGGCTGGACATCGCCGATCTGTCGGCGGCCTACGAGGTGTTCGTCGAGCAGGTGCGCCGTGGCGAGCCGCTGGGCGCCGATGTCTCGCTGTTGAAGATCTGGGCGACCGAGACGATGCAGCGTTCGTCCGAGCTGATGCTCGAGGCGGGCGACGAATACGGTGCGCTGGGTGGCGACAGCGACGTCGATGGCGTCGCGGTGAACGTGCTCGCCCCTTTCTACAGTTCACGCCCGGGCACGATCTACGGCGGATCGAACGAGATCCAGCGCAACATCCTGGCCAAGGCCGTGCTCGGGCTGCCGAACTGAGATGGATGCCGCGATGCCCATCGATCCCGTCGACAACGTCGTTCATGTGCCGGAGCCTGCGTCTGCCCCCTGGATCGCGGTCACCTTCGAGCAGGTGCTTGCCACTGCCGCCCTGAACTGGCCGGACCAGGAAGCCCTGGTCATCGACGGCACGCGCTGGACATTCGATCGCCTGCAGTGCGAGGCGCAGCGTGTCGCACGGGCACTGGTCGCCCATGGCGTGATGCGCGGCGACCATGTCGGCATCTGCACCGGCAACCGGGTGGAATGGGTGGCGTTCTTCCTGGGCGCTGCGCTGGCCGGCGCGGTCACCGTTCCGGTGAATACCCGGTTCAAGGCCGATGAACTGCGCTACTGCCTCGCACAGGCCGACGTCACCCTGCTCGTGGTGGCCGACCGTTTCCTGAAGGTCGATTTCATCGACATGCTGCGTGGCATCGAGCCAGCCCTCGATGGCGCGCTTCCCGGCGCCGCCCTGCCCCGGTTGCGCCATGTCGTGGTGCTGGGCGAGGACGTGCCGGCCGGTGCCTGCACCTGGGATGCGTTCCGCGCCGCCGGCGCTTCGGTTGCGGTGCCTTCGGGCCGGGCCGGCCCCGGCGATGTCGTGCTGATCCAGTACACCTCGGGCAGCACCTCGTTCCCGAAGGGCGTGCAGCTGAGCCACGACAACATGCTGCGCAATGCCGATGCCATCGCCGGGCGCATCGGGCTGCAGGCCGGCGATCGCTATTTCAGCGCGCGGCCTTTCTTCCATGTCGCTGGCACCACGCTGTCCATCCTGGCCGCGCTGTCGCGCGGTGCCTGCCTGGTGTCGACGCCGGTGTTCGATGCGGGTACCTCGCTCGACGGCATCGAAGCCGAGCGCTGTACCTTCCTGTCGGGCAATGATCCGATGTTCCAGATGATGCTCAGCCATCCCTCGCTGCCCTCGCGAAAGCTCGTGCTGCGCGGGGGCTGGGGGTCGTGCACGCCACAGATGATGCAGGCGGCCGAGGAGACCCTCGGCATGAAGATCTGCCATGCCTACGGTCTGTCCGAAGCCTCGCCGAATGTCTGCATGTCCGACTGGCGCGATCCGCCCGAGAAGCGCTGGAACAGCTACGCGTTGCCCCTGCCCGGCCTTTCCGTGCGCATGGTCGATGCGCAGACCGGGCGCGCCGTGCCGGCGGGGGCGACCGGCGAGATCCAGGTCAAGGGCTGGAGCCTGATGCAGGGCTACTACGGCATGCCGGAGCAGACCGCACAGACATTCACCACCGATGGCTGGCTGCGCACCGGCGACCTTGGCACCTTCGACGCGCAGGGCCGGATGCATTTCATCGGTCGCATCAAGGAAGTGTTCCGGGTGGGCGGCGAGAACGTGGCACCGGCCGAGGTGGAAGACCTGCTGCTGCGCCATCCGGCGGTGGCGCAGGCGCAGGTGGTCGGCGTGCCGGATGCCCGGCTGGGCGAGGTGGGCGCCGCCTACGTCGTGCTCCGCGAAGGCGCCGACCTGTCGCCGGCCGAACTCATCGAGTGGACGCGCCCGCGCATCGCCAACTTCAAGGTGCCGCGCCATGCGAAGGTGGTCGACGGGTTCGAGGCGATCGGCATGACCGCCAGTGTCAAGGTGCAGAAGAACAGGTTGCGCGAGCATGCGCTGCGCGACTTCGGACTGGAAAAGGAATCGAAATGACGGTAAGGCTCGAAGTATCAGAAGGCATCGCGACGCTCACGCTCGATCGCCCGGACAAGGTCAATGCGATGTCCGACGAGATGTACGACCTGCTGCACGACTACTCGCATCAGCTGTCGGCCGACCCGGCCGTGCGCGCGATCGTGCTCACCGGCAACGGCAAGGGCTTCTGCTCGGGCGGTGACATCGGCAACATGGCGAAGACCGACCTCACCGGCTCGCGCGCACGGTCGAAGTCGCGCCACCGCACCTTCCTCGCGCTGGCCGCGATCGAGAAGCCGGTGATCGCCGCAGTGCACGGGCCGGTGTACGGGATCGGCACCAGCCTGATGTTCGCCTGCGACCTGATCGTCGCGGCGCAGAGCACGACGATGGCCCTGTCGTTCAAGCGCGTCGGCGTGGTACCCGACGGCGGTTCGATCTTCTTCCTGTCGCAGTACCTCGGCATCGCGAAGGCGAAGGAGCTGGTCTACACGGGACGCAAGGTGGGCGCGGACGAACTCGCCGCGCTGAACATCGCGCTGAAGGTCGTGCCAGACGCGGCATTGCAGGCCGAGGCGCGCGCGCTCGCCGCCGAGATGGCCGCCTCCGCGACCTGGATGCTCGGTCTGACCAAGAAGATGTTCCAGTTCATGTACACGCCGACCCTCGAGCAGCTGCTCGACTACGAGGCGCTGATGCAGACCCATGTGCGCCTGTCCGAGGACCACAAGGAGGGCGTGGCGGCATTCAGGGAAAAGCGCGCACCGCGGTTCCAGGGGCGCTGAACGATGACCACCCCCGGTGCGGGCGACACCCTGCTGGTCGAGACGCGCGGTGCGGTGCGCCTGCTCACCCTGAACCGGCCCGCCAAGCTCAACGCGATGGACACCGCGATGATCGAAGGCCTCGTCGCGGCGTTGCAGTCGGCCGAGGCGGATGCGTCGATCGGCGCGATCGTGATCGCGGGCGCTGGACGTGGCTTCTCGGCCGGGGCAGACACGTCCGAGTTCAAGGACATCGCGCCCTCCGAGCGTCATCGGGTCGAGCGGCGCAGCGCGCTCGCGGCTTCGCTCCAGGAACTGCTGCCGGGCCTGGGCCGGCCGGTGATCGCGGCGACGCAGGGCCATGTGCTCGGTGGTGGCTGCGCGCTGGCGCTCGCCTGCGACATGGTGGTTGCCGCGGAAAGTTCGCGCTTCGGCTATCCGGAAGTGAAGCGTGGCATCCTCGCCTCATCGGTCACGCCGAACCTCGCGCGCCAGGTCGGCACCAAGGCAGCCTTCGAACTGCTGGTGACCGGACGCTCGATCGGTCCGGTGCGTGCGCTCGAACTGGGAATGATCAATCGCATCGTGCCCGATGGCACGCAGGTCGATGCCGCGCTCGCGGTGGCGGCCGAACTCGCGGCGCTGCCTGCGCTGGCGCTGCGGGCAACCAAGCACCTCTTCTACCGCTCGCTCGATGCGGACCTTGCGCAGGCGATGCGGCTTGCGCACGCGGCCCACGACGAGAGCCGCGCCGCCGGAGCGCAGCGGCCGGCATGACCAACGAAGCCTCGCAACCTGCACAACCCTGCCGAACTTCACCGGAAGGAAGATCCATGAACATCCTGTCTCCCTGTTTCGCCCGCACCTTCTCGCGGGCCGTCGCGGCCGTCACCGTCGGCGCTACCGTCTGCGCGGCACCGGCACTGGCCCTGGCCCAGGCCCCCAAGGCGGGCGAAGCCTGGCCTGCACGGCCGGTGCGCTTCATCGTGCCTTTCGCACCCGGGGCAGCCAACGACCTGATCGCGCGTGCGCTCGGCTCCAAGCTGGCTGAAGTCTGGAACCAGTCGGTGGTGATCGACAACCGTCCCGGCGGCAATACGGTGATCGGCAGCGAGATCGTCGCGCGCGCCGCCCCGGACGGCTACACGCTGCTGCAGACCGGCCTTGCGCATGTGCTCAATCCCTCGGTCATCGCCAAGCTGCCGTACGACTCGGTGCGCGATTTCTCGATGATCGGGCTGACCGGGCAATCCCCCTTCGTGCTGGTGGTCAACACCGCGCTGCCGGTGAAGTCGGTGAAGGACCTGGTGGCGCTGGCCAAGGTGAAGTCCGGGACGCTGGCCTATGGATCGACCGGGGCCGGTGGCACGTCGCACCTGATGGGCGAACTGCTCAAGAGCATGGCCGGGATCGACGTGATCCATGTTCCGTACAAGGGACTTGCACCGGCGCTGACCGACGTGATCGGCGGGCAGATCCAGTTCAGCTTCGGCAGCTGGTCGACCGTCGGTCCGTTCGTGACCGCCGGCAAGCTGCGCGCGGTCGCGGTCACAAGCGAGAAGCGCAGCGCGATCACGCCCGACCTGCCGACGATCGCCGAGTCCGGCTACAAGGGATATGACGCCACGCCCTGGTGGGGCATCGTCGGCCCCGGTGGCATTGCGCGCCCGCTGCTCACCCGGCTCAACGCCGACCTCAACAAGGCGATGGAGAGCGCCGAGATGAAGGAGCGGTTCGGCCGTCAGGGCATCGAGATCGTGACCAGCACACCGGAGGCTTTCGCTGCGCTGATCAAGTCCGAGATCGTCCGCTGGGGGAAGATCGTCAAGACGGCCGGCATCAAGGCGGACTGAGATGACAGCGGATTTTTCGCGACTGCTCGAGCCGCGTGGCGTCGCCGTGATCGGCGCGAGCGAGGACGCGCGCAAGATCGGCGGCCAGCCGATGCGCTTCCTGACCGAATTCGGCTATGCCGGAGCAGTCTATCCGGTGAACCCGCGCTACGAGACGGTGCGCGGCCTGCGCTGCTATGCGAGTGCGGCCGACCTTCCGCAGCCGTGCGACGTCGCGGTGATCGCGGTGCCGGGGGCCTCGGTGCCGGCGGCGATCCGCGACCTCGGCCGTGCCGGCGTGCCGCATGCGATCGTGCTGTCGGCGGGGTTCCGTGAACTGGGCGAGCGCGGCATGGCGCTGCAACACGAGCTCGACCAGGCCCTGGCCGACACCGGTATCCGGATCATCGGGCCCAACTGCCAGGGCGTGATGAACCTGCGCGCGCGCGCCTACCTCGGCTTCGGCCATTCGTTCGCCAACCCGAACCTGAAGGCCGGCCCGGTGTCGATGGTCACCCAGAGCGGCGGGTTCGGCTACTCGGTGGTGTCGGCCGCGCAGCGCGAGGGCATCGGCTTCAGCTACGTGTTCTCCACCGGCAACGAGGCGAACATCAGCTCGCTCGAGATGATGGCCTACCTGATCGAGCGGCCCGAGGTCGAGGTGCTGGTCACCTACATGGAGGGGCTGACCGACGGCCGTGCGCTGCTCGCGCTGGGTGAGCGTGCGTTGCAGCTCGGCAAGCCGATCCTGGTCTGGAAGGTCGGCAACACCGTGGCCGGCCGGCGCGCAGTTGCCTCGCACACGGCCAACCTGACCGCGGGTGCCGAGCTGTATCGCGCGGCCTTCGAGCGTGGCGGCTTCGTGCAGATCCGCGACATCGACGACCTGATCGACACGCTGCACGTGTTCCTTGCACGACGGATGCCCAGGGGCCGCGGCGTGACCATCCTCACTACCTCGGGCGGCGCGGGCGTGCTGATGGCCGACCGCTGCGAGGAGGCCGGCCTCGAGCTGCCGCTGCCCAGCCCCGCCTCGGTCGATGCGATCCGCCCGGTCGCGCCGGACTTCGCATCGCTGGGCAATCCGGTGGACGTCACCGCCCATTTCTCCGGCGCCTGGAAGGAGTACAACCAGATCATCCGCACCCTGCTCGCGGACCCGACGGTCGACATGCTGATCGCGCGTTCGATCGGTGGCGCGAATGCGCAGGCGTGGTGCGCCGAGTTGCTCGACATCCTCGAGGGAACCGACAAGCCGGTGGTCATCAGCCAGAACGAGCCGCCGGAACGCATCCAGGCGATGATCGCGATGCTGCGCGAGGCACGCGTGCCGTTGATCACGACGCCGGCGCGCTGCGCGGTCGCAGCCGGTGCACTGTCAGGCTTCGCCGCCCGGCTGCGTGCACATGCGACCCGACCGGCCGCTGGCGAACGCTGCGTCCCGCTGGCTGCGCTCGACCTGCCGGACGCCGGGGGTACGCTGGGCGAGCACCGGTCCAAGGCGATCCTGGCGGCCTATGGCATCCCGGTCACGCGCGAGGTACTGCTCTCGCCGGCCGAGGTGGGCCGCCTGTCTTCGCTGCCCTTCGACCCGCCCTATGCAGTGAAGGTCGAATCACCGGACATCCCGCACAAGACCGAGGCGGGCTGCGTGCGCCTGGGCGTTGCCGGCCTGCTCGAGCTGAAGTCGGCCGCGCGCGAGGTCGAGGACAATGCCCGACGCTACCGGCCCGATGCGCGGATAGACGGCATCCTGGTGACGGAGATGGCGCGCGGGACCGAAGTCATTGCCGGCGCGGTCGTCGATCCGGTGTTCGGCCCGGTGGTGATGTTCGGCCTCGGTGGCGTGTTCACCGAACTGCTCAAGGACGTCACCCATGCGTTTGCGCCATTCGACCTTGCAGAGGCGCATGCGATGATCGGCCGCATCCGCGCCGCTCCGCTGCTCACCGGCTACCGGGGCCGGCCGCCGCTGGACACGGAGGCCCTGGCCCAGGTCCTGTCCCGGCTGTCCTGGCTGGTCGCCGACCATGCGGACAGGATCACCGAGATCGACCTCAACCCGCTGTTCCTGGGCGAGCGCGGCATCGTCGCCGCCGATGCACTGGTTGCACTGAAACCCGTTTCCCTCCCGTCCGTACCGTGAACGAAAGGACCCTCCGCATCATGGACCTGAAGCAGCAATCCCCGCTCGGCAAGTTCATCGAGCACCTGAAGGCGGGCGAGTTCGCCTACCAGTACAGCGCCGCCGACGGCAAGGCGTTCTTCTATCCGCGCGTGGTGGCGCCGACCAGCGGGGCCGCGCTCGAGTGGAAGATCTCGAAGGGCCTGGGCACGGTGTATTCGACCACGTGGATCCCGGTCAAGGACGGCCAGCCGTACAACGTCGCGCTGATCGATATGGACGAAGGCTTCCGCCTGATGAGCCGGGTCGAGGACATCGGCGCGAAGGACGTGGCGATCGGCATGCGGGTGAAGTTCCGTGCCCATCCCGGCGACAAGCCGGACGACCCGCCCTACCCCGTGTTCACCGCCGTGGAGGGCGCATGATGCAGAACCTGTTGAAGCGCGGCAGTGCCGCGATCGTCGGCGTGGCCGAATCCGACCTGGGCCTGGTGGCACCGCATACCAGCCCGATCGACCTGATGGCCCAGGGCGTGATGCGCGCGCTCGACGACTGTGGCCTCAAGCTGTCCGATGTCGATGCGCTGTTTGCCGCGACCTCGCAGGCACGCTTCTCGACGATGATGCTCAAGGAGTACCTCGGCCTGAACCCGACCTGGAACGACAACACGCAGATCGGCGGCTCGTCGTTCGAGGCGCATGTCGCCCATGCCTGGGCGGCGATCCAGCTCGGACAGTGCGAAGTGGCCGTCATCACCTATGGCAGTACCCAGCGCTCGGTGTCGCGTGCCGCGGCCAGCCCGCGCGAGTACAACTACTACGAGGCGCCGTTCCGGCCGTTCATGCCGCCGACCGCCTATGCGATGGCCACCGCGCGCCACATGCACCAGTACGGCACCACCCGCGAGCAGCTGGCCGAGGTCGCGGTCGCCGCCCGCCAGTGGGCGCTGATGAATCCGGCCGCGTGGGAGAAGGAACCGCTGACCATCGAGCAGGTGCTCGCCTCGCGCATGGTCAGCCATCCGCTGTCGGTCCGCGACTGCTGCCTGGTCACCGATGGCGGTGGCGCGATCGTGATGACCTCGGGCGAACGTGCGAAGACGCTGAAGAAGAAGCCGGTCTACCCGATCGGTTATGGCGAGGGCATCTCGCACAACAGCATCGCCAACATGGCCGACCTCACGGTGACCGGCGCCGCGGTGTCCGGGCCCCGTGCCTACGCGATGGCCGGCCTCGGGCCGAAGGACATCGATGTCGTGGAGCTGTACGACGCGTTCACGATCACCCCGATCCTGTTCCTGGAAGACCTCGGCTTCTGCCCGAAGGGCGAAGGCGGACGGTTCGTCTCCGGCGGCCGTATCGCCCCGGGCGGCGAACTGCCGGTGGACACCAATGGCGGCGGCCTGTCGTATTGCCACCCGGGCATGTACGGCCTGTTCATCCTGATCGAGGCGGTGCGCCAGCTGCGCGGCGAATGCGGACCGAGGCAGGTGAAGGACGCCGAGACTGCGATCGTGCACGGCAACGGCGGCGTGCTGTCGAGCCAGATCACCTGCATCCTGGGTGGCCCATCGACGGTCTGATGCGATGTTGACGGCGATGCGCGCCCGGCTGGCCGGGGGCGCGTGGCTGTCGGCGGTGCTGCCCGGCCTGCTGGTGGCGGGGCTTTGCGGCCTGGCAGCGGCGCCGTGCGCGCATGCCGCCACGGGCATCGAGCGCGCCGCGCAGGGGCAGCGCCTCGATCGCTCCATCCGCAGGATCAGCCTGTCGCATCACGTGATCCGAATCCGGGGCCTGGCGCCGATCTGCCCGCAGATGAAGCGCGTGCTGTCGATGAACGTGCGTTACGCAGACCTGGACGGCGACAACGCGGAAGATGCGGTAGTCGAGGCGGTCACCTGCCAGAGCGCAGATGGCAGCCCGGACCTGGTCGGTGTCTACAAGTACCAGTTGCCCGACAGCGTGCGCGAGCTGCCCACCGAGCATGCGGTGCGATCGTCCGACCCGGTGTTCACCGGGGCCATCGGTCCCCTGCGCCTGGAGCTGATCGACGGCCGCCTGGTCCGCTGGTTCGCGATCGAAGGCCCGCGCTGTGCGGGCGGCAAGACGGCAACGCCGGGCCGCAGGTCGATCATCTATCGCTGGGGCGGTGCCGGTTTCGTGGTCGATCGCATCCAGGACAGCCCGGCAGGTGCCTGCTGAGCGCGGTTGGTGCTGAACTGCGGACCCCTGCGTCGAAGGGAAGTTCAGCCCGGGGAAAGCAGCAAGCGCGCGGACGCGGGATAATCACTGCTTTCCGATCTGTGCGAGGTGTCCCATGTCCGCTGTGCTCCCCGGTTCCGTCCCGGCCCCCCCTCCCCTGCACCGGCTGACCATCGCCGAAGTCTCCGACCTGATCCAGTCGAAGCGACTGTCCGCGGTCGAGTACACACAGGCGCTGGTCGCACGGATCGACGCCCTGGAGCCGCAGATCAATGCCTTCATCACGCCGACCACCACGCTGGCGCTCGATCAGGCGCGTGCCGCCGACGCGGCGATCTCGCGTGGCGAGTGGAAAGGACCGCTGCACGGCGTACCGTTCGCGCTGAAGGACATCTACGACACGGCCGGCATCCTCACCTCCGGCCATTCGCGCGTCTGCATCGACCGCATCCCCGCGCAGGATGCCACCACCACGCGCAAGCTGTACGAGGCTGGCGCGACCCTGCTCGGCAAGCTGGCGACGCACGAGTTCGCGCATGGCGGCCCGTCCTTCGACCTGCCATGGCCGCCGGCGCGCAACCCGTGGAACACCGCCTGCTTCACCGGCGGCTCGAGCAGCGGTTCGGGCGCGGCGCTGGCGGCGGGCTTCGTGCCGGCTGCGCTGGGCTCCGACACCGGCGGTTCGATCCGGGGTCCGGCATCGTGGTGCGGCGTGTCCGGCCTGATGCCGACCTTCGGCCTGGTCTCGCGCGCCGGGGTCATACCCAACTCGTTCTCCTTCGATCATTGCGGGCCGATGGCACGATCGGTGGAAGACTGCGCGATCCTGCTGCAGGCGCTCGCCGGGTTCGATGCGGCTGACAGCGGCTCGGTCCGCGCCCCCATTCCGGACTACCGCGCCGCGCTCACCACCGACCTGAAGGGCGTGCGCATCGGCGTGCTGCGCCATTACTGGGAGGAAGACCAGCCGGCGCCCGCCGACGTGATCGCCGCCCTCGATGACGCGATCGGCGTGTTCCGCAGCCTGGGTGCGGTGGTCGAGGATGCGCGCGTGCGTCCGCTGAAGGAATCGTTCGACATCAAGGTGATCATCGCCGAGACCGAGATCTTCACCATCCATCTGAAGGCATTGCAGGAGCGCCCCGGTGACTTCGGCTGGGACTTCCTGCAGCGTGCGCTGCCCGCCTGCCTGTTCTCCGCGAGCGACTATTTCCGCGCGACGCGCGAGCACCGGCGCACCGTGTCGCAGATGAGCGGCATCTTCGACCAGTACGACGTGCTGCTCACCATCGGCCAGGGAGCGGCACCGCGCCTGGACCACCACGATCCGCTGAACTTCTGGAAGAAGCCGAACCTGTTCACGCCGTCCAACGTCGCGGCCGGTCCGGCGCTCGTGGTCTGCAGCGGCTTCTCGGGCAGCGGCCTGCCGCTGGGCATGCAGGTGGTCGGCCGTCCCTTCGACGAATCGACCGTGCTGCGCGTCGGCCACGCATTCCAGCTCGCAACCGACTTCCATCGGCGCGAGCCGGTCCTGGTACCGGGCGCAGCGCAGCCCGCGCTGGCGGCGATCCCGGTGCCCACCGATGCCCCCGACACCGATGCGAAGACGCGCGCGCTGTGCGACACGATGGCCGAGCGCGCCGGACTGCGGCTGAACGACTCGCAGCGCATCCTGCTCTACCGCGCCGCGCCGTTCGCGCTCGAGATGGTGCAACGACTCAAGGGCGACCACGGTTTCGAGGAGTCGCCCGCCAACGTGTTCCAGTTCCCCGATGCGATCCTTTCGCGCACGCGCGGTTGAGATCGGTTCCAGCCCTCCCGGACGCCTCCGCGTCCGCCCTTTCTGAAGGAAACACGCAATGATCCGAGCCGCAATCATCGGCCTCGGCCGCTGGGGCCAGAACATGGTCACCTGCGCCCGTGGCAGCAACCAGATCAGGTTCGTGGCCGGTGCCACCCGCACGCCCGAGAAGGCGCAGGCTTTCGCCGACGAGCACGGCTTCCCGCTGCACGGCGACCTCGATGCCGTGCTGAATGACCCGAACGTCGATGCCGTGGTCATCACCACGCCGCACAAGAGCCATGTCGACGTGATCACCCGTGCGGCGAAGGCGGGCAAGCATGTGTTCGTCGAAAAGCCGTTCACGCTGAACAAGAAGGACGCGATGGTCGCGATCGATGCCTGCAAGGCAGGCGGGGTCACGCTGTCGCTGGGCTTCAACTGGCGTTTCCAGCCGGCGCTGCTCGAGATCAAGCGCATGTTTGACGACGGCAGCCTCGGGCAACTGCTGCACATCGAGGGTAATTTCAACGGCCCGAGCGTGTTCCGGTACGCGCCCGACCACTGGCGCCCCGACCGCACCGAGAGCCCGGGCGGTGGCCTCACCGGCCGCGGCGTGCACAACATGGATGCGATGATCTTCCTGACCGGCCCGATCGAACAGGTGTATGCGCAGAGCTTCCGCCAGGTGCTCGATCGCGGCGTGGATGACACGACCTCGGTGCTCTATCGATTCCAGAACGGCGCCACCGCCTATCTCGGCATGGTGCTGGCGAGCGCGGAGTGCTGGCGCATGCAGTTCTTCGGCACCAAGGGCATGGCCGAAGTGGGTGCGATCGAGCACCTGCCGACCTGGGACCTGACGCTGCAGATGATCGACCAGCCGCGCGAGGTGAAGAAGTTCTCCGCCGAGCGCACCGAGAAGCTCGAACTCGAGGCGTTCGCCCGCGCGATCGAGGCCGGAAAGCCGTACGTGATGCCGGTCGAGGACATCGTGGCCGGGGTCTGCGGCCTCGAGGCGATCCTGAAATCGATCGAGTCGGGCCAGCCGGTGAAGGTGGAGCGATGAGCGGCGACACCCCGGTACGGCCGATCTGGGCCGAGGCGCCGCAGGGGCGCAGTTTCCACCGGCTGCCGGTGACCACCATGCTCAACGGCGCCGACCTGACGGTGCCGCTGCACGTGGTGACCGGCGCCCGGCCCGGCCCGACGCTGGGCATCATCACCAACCAGCATGGCGACGAGTTCCTGCCGACGATGGTGATCCGGCAGTGGCTGGCCGGGCTGGATACCGCGAAGCTCTGCGGACGCATCGTCGTGGTGTCGGTGGCCAACCCGCTGGCGACCGCTGCCTGCCAGCGGCTCACGCC
>JBIITW010000257.1:0-6038 GCA_044340265.1 Burkholderiales bacterium
GTCGCCAACCCGCCAGTGGTCGTGATGTGCATGGGTCTCGACTCCACGAAGGAGGAGATGGACGACTACGAAACCCGGTTCCTCGCGCGCGGCGTGGCGACGCTGCCGTTCGACGGTCCGGGGCAGGGTGAGGCCGAGTACGACTTTCCGATCTGCCCCGAGTTCGAGAAGCCGGTGAAGGCGGTGGTCGACTGGATCGAGACGCGTGCCGATCTCGACGCAAGCCGCATCGGCATCTGGGGTGTGTCCTTCGGCGGCTACTACGCTCCGCGCGCGGCGGCGTTCGAGAAGCGGATCAAGGCCTGCGTGTCGTTGTCCGGTGCCTACCAGCGCAAGACCACGTTCGAAGGCCGTCCTGTCATCAACGTAGAGGCGTTCCGTGTACGCTCGGGCAGCCAGGACCTCGAAGAGGCCGGGCGGGTCGCAGCGCGAGTGAGCCTGGCCGACTGCGCGAAGGACATCACCTGCCCGATCTACATCCTGGCCGGCACGAAGGACCGGCTGACCGGGGTCGACCAGGCCAGCAAGCTCGCCGCGGCGGTGTCCGGCCCGGTGACGCTGTCGATCGTCGAAGGCGGCAACCACGTGGTCAACAACTACTGGTACACCTATCGCGACCAGACGGCCGACTGGATGGCCACGCAGCTGGGCGTGGACAAACGCTGAACTGCGCGCTGAACCGCGCCCTGATTTGCGAACACGCACACGAACATACTGACGGAGAAGCATCGATGGCGAAGAAGCTGAAGAAGGTCGAGCCGCAGCAGGTGAAGGCGGCGGACATCCCGGTGAAGGCGCGGCGCGGCCAGTCGCTGGCCGAGACGATGATGGAGTATCCCGACCCCGACCACCGCTGGGACCGCCCGCTGCAGGCGCCCGGCCGGATGCAGGTCGACTTCGAGGAGCGGGTCAACTTCCAGCGCCTGCACACCTACCGCCTCGCGCGCACCAAGGCGGCGCTCGCGCGCAGCGGCATGGGTGCGATGCTCTGCTTCGACCAGTACAACGTGCGTTACACCACCAGCACGGTGATCGGTGAATGGGCGCGCGACAAGCTGACCCGCTGGTCGCTGGTCACCGGCAACGGCGAACCCTACATCTGGGACTTCGGTTCCGCTGCGCGCCACCACCGTATCTATTGCCCGTGGCTGCCGACCAACCACGTGTTCGCCGGCAACGTCGGCATGCGCGGCGCGATCAACCCCTCGGTCGGCCTGTTCGAGGAAGCGGCGAAGGAGATCTTCGACATCCTCAAGCAGGAAGGCGTGGCCGACATGCCGCTGGGCATCGACGTGGTCGAGCCGCCGTTCCTGTTCGCGCTGCAGAAGCTCGGCCTGAAGATCGTCGACGGCCAGCAGATGATGCTCGCCGCGCGCGAGATCAAGAGCCATGACGAGATCACGCTGCTCAACATGGCCAGTTCCATGGTCGATGGCGTGTACCAGGACATCTTCGAGGCTTTGAAGCCTGGCGTGCGCGAGAACGAGGTGGTGGCGATGGCCACCAAGCGCCTGTACGAGATGGGCTCGGACTGCGTCGAGGCGATCAACGCGATCGCCGGCGAGCGCTGCAGCCCGCATCCGCACAACTTCACCGACCGGCTGATCCGGCCGGGCGACCAGGCCTACTTCGACATCATCCAGTCTTACATGGGTTATCGCACCTGCTACTACCGGACGTTCACGGTGGGCAGCGCGACCCGCGCGCAGCAGGATGCCTACAAGCGCGCACGCAACTGGATGGACGGCGCGATCTCGATGCTCAAGCCGGGCGTCACCACCGACAAGGTGGCTGCGGCCTTCCCGAAGTGCACGGAGATCGGCTTCGAGACCGAGATGTCCGCCTTCGGCCTGAACTTCTGCCACGGCCTGGGCCTGGGGCTGCACGAGCGTCCGCTGATCTCGCGGCTGAACTCGTTCAAGGACCCGTACGAACTCAAGGCCGGCATGGTGTTCGCGGTCGAGACGTTCTGCCCGGCGAAGGATGGGGTGTCGGCCGCGCGCATCGAGGAGGAGGTGGTACTGACGCCCAACGGCGCGCAGATCATCTCGCTGTTCCCGGCGCAGGAACTGCCGATCGCCAACAAGTACTGAGTCTCCAGAAGGAAATCCGATGAGTGCCATACCGAAGGCCAAGAAGCCGGCGTTCGAGATCGGGCGCGAGACGCGCCTCGACCTGTTCCGGCTGCAGCTCGAACTGCGCATGTGCGAAAAGCGGGCGTTCGATCTGTTCCTGCAGAACCTGATCAAGGGCACCAGCCACCTGTCCCTCGGGCAGGAGGCGATCGCCGCCGCGTTCGGCGTCGCGATGAAGCCCGACGACTACACGTTCTGTACCTACCGCGGCCATGCGCACACGCTGGCGCGCGGTGCGTCGATGTCCGGCGTGCTGGGCGAACTGATGGGGCGGGAATGCGGCCTGCTCGCCGGCAAGGGGGGCTCCATGCACCTGACCGATGTCGAGAAAGGCGTGATGGGTTCGTACGCGATCATCGGTGCGCACCTGCCGATCGCCGCCGGCGCTGCCTGGTCGGCGCAGTATCGCGGCACCAAGCAGGTCTCGGTCTGCTTCTTCGGCGATGGCACCACCAACATCGGCGCCTTCCACGAGGCGCTGAATTTCTCGGTGATCTGGAAGCTGCCGGTGGTGTTCGTCTGCGAGAACAACTTCTACATGGAGTACACGCCGATCCGTTCGGTCACGGCAGTCGATGCGCCGGCCGGTGACCGCGCGTCCGCCTACGGCCTGCCGAAGATCGTCGTCGACGGCAACGATGCCGACATCATGTTCGAGACGGCGATGGCGGCGATCGACCTCGCTCGCGCCGGTGGCGGGCCCTCGCTGATCGAGGCGCGCACGTATCGGCACTCGGGGCATTCCCGTGCCGATCCGGCCAAGTACCGCCCTGAGGGTGAACTCGAGGAATGGCTGAAGAAGGACCCGATCCCGACCTACCGTGAGCGCCTGCTTCGCCTGGGCTTCACGGAAGGCACGCTGAAGGGCATCGAGGAAGACACGCAGCGCAAGGTGGACGAGGCGACCGCGATCGCGAAAGCCTCGCCGACGCCTTCGCTGGACCTGATCGACAAGGATGTGTGGGCAGACGGGAGCACGGCATGGCGGAACTGACATATCGCGACGCGGTCGCGGCGGGCATCGCGCAGGAGATGCGGCGCGATCCGAACGTGGTGTTCCTGGGCGAGGACGTCGCCCATGCCGGTGGCGTGTTCAAGGCGACGGTCGGCCTGCTCGATGAGTTCGGTCCGCTGCGCGTGCGCGACTGCCCGATCTCCGAGCAGGCGATCCTCGGCGCGGCGATGGGTGCCGCGATGACCGGCCTGAAGCCGATCGCCGAGATCATGTTCTCCGACTTCCTGGCCGTATGCTGGGACATCATCGCCAACGAGATGGCGAAGATGCGCTACATGACCAACGGCCAGGTGACGATGCCGGTGGTGATCCGCACGGCCAACGGCGCCGGCTCGCGCTTCGGCGCACAGCATTCGCAGTCGCTCGAGAACTGGGCGATGACCGTGCCCGGCCTGAAGGTGGTCGCGCCCGCATTCCCCGCCGACGTGAAGGGCCTGCTCGCCGCGTCGGTACGCGATGGCAACCCGGTGGTGTTCTTCGAGCAGAAGTCGCTCTATTCGATGAAGGGCGAGGTGCCCGATGGCGATCACTACGTGCCGCTGGGCAAGGCCAACGTGCTGCGCCGCGGCCCCGACTGCACGATCGTCGCGCTGGCGGCGATGGTGCACAAGGCTATGGACGCGGCCGAGATCCTCAAGCGCGAACATGGCATCGATGCCACGGTGATCGACCTGCGATCGCTGGTGCCGCTGGACACGCAGACCATCCTGACCGAAGTGGCGCGCACCGGACGCCTGGTCACGGTCGAGGAGAACCCGCGCCTGTGTGGCTGGGGTGCGGAGATCTCCTCGATCGTCACCGAGGAATGCTTCTGGGACCTCGACGGCCCGCCGGTGCGCATCACCACGCCGCACATCCCGTTGCCCGCGGCGGACGCGCTGGAAGACGCGACCATTCCGTCGGTCGCGCGGATCGTCGAGACCATCCGCACGCAGATCGACTGAAGGACGCCCGACAGATGGAAATCATCATGCCGCAACTCGGCGAGACAGTCGCCGAAGGCACGGTAAGCAAGTGGTACAAGAAGGTCGGTGACGCGATCCGGGCAGACGAGACGCTGTTCGATGTGGAGACCGACAAGGTCAACACCGAGATCCCGTCGCCGGTGGCGGGAGTCGTCACCGAGATCCGCGTGGCAGAAGGTGTCACCGCCAAGGTCGGCGTGGTGCTTGCGGTGATCACGGAGGCGGGCTCGGTGGCGAAGGCCCCGGCCGCGGCAGCATCGGCGCCGGTGGCTGCTGCGCCTGCAGCGGCCGCTGCGTCGCCGGCCGCCGGTGCCTGGGCCGCGCGCCCGGCCACCGCCTTGTCGAAGGTGGACGGCAGCCTGCGCCTGTCACCGGTGGTGCGCAAGCTCGCGGCCGAGCACGGGGTCGATCCTGCGCAGGTCCCCGGAACCGGCCGTGATGGACGGGTCACCCGCGAGGACATGCTGGCCTTCATCGAGGCGCGCAAGCCGGGCGCGGCGCCGTCGATGCCGGTGTCGGCCGCTGCCGCCGCTGCGCCTGCACCGTCGATCCAGCCGGCGGCGCCGGCTGCCGCACGCGCAGCGCCGGTGGCGCCGTTCAGTGGGCCGCCCGCATCCACGGGACCGTCAGAGCGCATCCGGCTCAATCCGATCCGCAAGCGCACCGCGGAACATCTCGCACGTGCATGGGTCACCGTGCCGGCGGTGCTGCAGGCGATCGAGGTCGACTTCCACAAGGTGGATGAAGCCCGCAAGGTGGCCGGCAGTGGCTGGAAGGCGCGCGAAGGTTTCTCGCTGACCTACCTTCCGTTCATCGCGCGCGCGGTGTCGATCGCGCTGGCGAAGTTCCCGCGCCTGAACTCGAGCGTCGATGGCGACGAACTGGTGCTGCACAAGCGGATCAACCTGGGCATCGCGGTCGACATGAACTTCGACGGGCTGATGGTGCCCGTGGTCAAGGACGTGCCGTCCAAGTCGCTGCCGCAGATCGCGCGCGAGGTGAACGACCTCGCGCAGCGTGCGCGCGCCAACCGGCTGAAGCCGGACGACCTGTCCGAGGCCACCTACACGCTGTCCAATTCCGGCGTGTTCGGTACGGCATTCACCGCGCCGATCGTCAACGTGCCGCAGGTTGCGATACTGTCCACCGACGGCGTGCAGAAGAAGCCGGTGGTGATCGAAGGGCCCGCGGGCGACAGCATCGCGATCCGTCCGGTCGGCATGCTCGCGCAGTGCTTCGATCATCGCGCGGTGGATGGCGCCTATTCGGCGGCTTTCCTGAAGGAAGTGAAGACGGTGCTCGAGACCCGGCACTGGGTACAGGACCTCGAAGCCTGACCCGGGCCGTCTGAACAGTCGCAGCAAACGGGCGGCGGGAACGACCCGCTCCCCATACGGAGGAGTGCAGCAATGAACCGGAACACGCAATCGACGATGGACGTGGCACTCAAGCTCGGCGCGCTGGCACTGGGCGCGGCGACCTTCATGCTCGGGGCGGTAGAGTCGCGGGCGCAGGCATGGCCCGCGAAGCCGATCCGGATGATTGCGCCGTTCCCGCCGGGTGGCACGTCCGATGTCATCGGTCGCGTCGTCGGCGGCAAGCTGCAGGAAGTCCTCGGCCAGAACGTGCTGGTCGAGAACCGGGCCGGTGCCGGCGGCAGCGTCGGCACCGAGGTGGCTGCGCGCACCGCACCCGACGGCTACACGATCCTCGTCGGCAACGCGAGTCCGATCTCGATCAACCCGCTGCTGGTCAAGTACCAGTACGACACGCTGCGTGACTTCGCCTCGATCGCGCTGGTCGCGCGCTCGCCCCAGCTGCTGGTGGTGCATCCGTCCTTCCCGGTGAAGACGGTGAAGGATCTGGTTCCGTTCATGAAGGCACAGAGCGGCAAGGTGAACTACGGTTCGTCGGGCATCGGCA
>JBIITW010000258.1:0-6003 GCA_044340265.1 Burkholderiales bacterium
CCGTGCATCGACCGAAGGGCTGGACTGCCTGCCGGGTGGCATTCAGCCCTGCGCCAGCGCGCGTGCGATGAACGCCTTCACCATCGCATGCGCGCGATCGGTCTGCGGGCCCGGGTCTGCCACCCAGATATGCCCGCAGCCTTCGAACACCTCGCAGGTGCAGTCGCCGCTGGCCCTGCGATAGGACTCGGCGAACTTCACCTGGATCTCCGGCAGCACGTTGTCGTCGTCGCCGCCCTGCAGGATCAGCATCGGGACCAGGTTGACCTTCTCGCCGCGGTCGAGGATCTCCTGCGGGTTGCCTTCGTGGATGGATTCCGGCGGGTTCCAGAAGGTCGACGACCTGCGCACCATGTCGGCCACGCCGCGCCGCTCGGCATTGAGGTGCCGCTCGTACGGGTCGCTGATCGGCGAGCGCGTCGCCACGTAGCGCAGGCTGGCATCGATACCGGGATGGCCTTCCAGCGGCAGGGCGCGATAGCGCGGATCTTCGGGACGCATCGCGATCAGCTGGGCGAGGTGGCCGCCGCTGGAACTGCCCAGCGCGCCGACGGTGGACGGATCGCCCTTCCACTGTTCACAGTTGGCCTTCAGCCAGCGCACGCCATAGTGCGCATCCTGCACCGACGCCGGGTAGGGTGCCTCGCCGGCCAGCGTCATGTCGATCGCCACCACCAGCAGGCCGCTCGCGGCCAGTGCCTCGTCCATCGGCACGTTGGCAAGTCGGTCCTTGTTGTTCCATGCGCCGCCATGCAGGTCCAGCACGACCGGGAACGGGCCGATGCCCTGCGGCTGGTAGATGCGCGCCATCAGCTGGCGGGACGCCGTCCTGCGGAACTCGACGTCCCAGGTGCGTACCGCGTAGGTTGCGTCGGGATCGTAGCGGGTAGTCATCAGTGTTTCCTCATGCTTCGGGTTGTGCCAGCGAGCGTGCGATGAATGCCTTCACCACTTCGATCGCGCGGTCGGTCTGCGGCCCCGGATCGTCGACCCAGGCATGGTCGCAGCCGTCGAAGATCTCGAGCTCGCAGGTGCCGCCGGCGGCCCTGTAGGACTCGGCGAAGCGCTCCTGCAGGCCCGGCAATACGTTGTCGTCGGCGCCACCCTGCATGACCAGCATCGGTGGCAGCTCGACCGCTTCGCCACGGTCGAGGATCGCCTGGGGGTTCGCCTCCGAGATCGTCTCCCAGGGCTTGAAGTAGCGGTGGCTGTTGTCGATCATCTCGGTCCAGGCACGCGCCTGCGCATGGTCGTAGCGTGCCTGCGGATCGCTGATCGGTGAGCGCGTCGCGACATAGCGTATCCCGCCGGCATCGGCGTCCGGTGCCTCGGCCAGCGCCAGCGCGCCATAGACCGGCTTGCGTGGCTGCATCGCGATCAGCTGCGCGATATGGCCGCCGCTGGAACTGCCGACGATGCCCAGCAGGTCCGGATCTGCATTCCATTCGCGCGCATGCGCCTTCAGCCAGCGTATGCCCAGGTGGGCATCCTGCACGTTGGCCGGGTAGGGGGCCTCCGGGGCACGCGTGAGGTCGATCGACACCAGCAGCAGGCCGCTGGCGGCGAGCGCACTGGCCATGATCGGGTTGTGCAGCCGGTCCTTGTTGTTCCAGGCGCCGCCGTGCAGGTGCAGCACCGGCGGAAACGGGCCGGGCCCGACCGGCTGGTAGATGCGCGCGAGCAGCGTGCGCGTGGGTGACTTGCGGAATTCGATGTCCCTGCATTCGACCGGGAAGGTCGCGCCGGGTTGGTAACCTGCAGCCATGACAGCCTCCATGCGACCGGCGTCAGCCGGCGGGCAGGCATTGTCACGCAGATCGGTGCGGTCTGCGCGGTGCCGGCGGCGGACCTTTCGGCCCGCCGCCGCCATGCTCAGATGGCCGAGAGCCTGGCCAGCAGGTCTGCGCTTTCCGGGACGGTTCCCGGGGCGTAGACATGCGAGTGCCGGATCGTGCCGGTCGCGTCGACGATGAACACCGAACGCGCATCCATCCCGCGTTCCTCGTTGAACACGCCATAGGCACGCCCGATGCTGCCATGCGGCCAATAGTCGGACAGCAGCGGGAACGGCAGGCCGCCCAGCGATTCCGCCCAGGCCTTCAGGCTCGGGACGGGGTCGGCACTGACCTGCAGGATTTCTGCATCGAGTGCCTGAAATTGTGCGTAGTTCTCACGGAACCCGCTCACTTGATTCTTTCACCCACCTGTAAATGCGAACGGCAGGAAGGTGACCACGGTGCGCCGGCCACGGAAGCTGGCGAGCGTGAGCGTGGCACCGGTATGCGATGCGAGGGAGAAATCCGGCGCGGCTGTGCCGGGTTGTAGAGCGGCCATGGACGAGTCTCCTTGGGCGGGTCGCGGTGCGGGAACATGCACCGTATCGCCATCGTAGCGTAGTCCGGCTCGCGCCAGCGCGCCGTGCGGTCAGACGGCGACGTCAGACCGCGACGTCAGACGGCGATGCTCACGCGCCGCCTTCCGGCATCACCATCCCGAGGTTGCGTTCCTTCGCGCGCAGGAAGGCCAGGTGCGCCAGCGCGATGTCCTGGCTGGCCATGCCCTGGGTGACGATCAGTGCCCGCTGCTTCGGGTCGGTTCGCCCGGGATGCCGCCCGCCGACCACTTCGGCGACCGTGGCATCGACCCAGCCCGGACCTTCCTCGCCGAACAGTTCGAGCAGTTCCTTCTGCAACTGTTCGCGGCTGTCGACCACGAACAGGTCGGCCTGTTCGGCGTAGTCGCGGCCGGGTTCGGCGGTGTCGAGGGTGGCCACCACCGCGCCGGGGGCGATCCACTTCGCCTCGATCAGCGCCTTGCCGCTGTTGGTGGCGGTGAGCACCAGGTCGGCACCGGATACCGCGGCCTCGATGCTGTCCATCGCACGGGCCGGCACCTTGTAGTGCGACTCGGCGCGCCCGGCCAGTGCCTCGCGGGTATGCGGACGGCGCGACACCACGCGTACCTCGCGCAGCTTGAACAGCTTCGAGTAGTACTCGAGCGCGGTGGTCGCCAGGTTGCCCGCGCCGACCAGGGCCAGCACGCCGGCATCGGGCAGCGCCAGCTTGCGCGCGGCCATCACGATCGAGGCGACCGTGCGCTGCGCATAGCTCCAGGTCTCGTCGACGAAGGCCAGCGTGCGCGAGGACTCGGCATCGACCACCACCACGTAGCGCGTTGCGTTGCGCGAATTCTCTTCGGTGGACAGATGGGCCACCACGCGGAATCCGGCGATCGCCAGCGGGTCGAGGATGCACGCCTTCAGGTGGTAGTGGTTTTCGTGCAGGTCGCGCATGTTCATGTTGCGCGGCGACGGCCAGCGGATCTTCCCTTCCGCATCCCACGCAACCACGCGCTCGATCTGCTCGATCACGTCCTGCGAGGTGAGCAGCGACTGGCACTGGCTCGAGGTGAGGTAGATGGGCGGCGTCTGCATGGCGGGGCTCCGGCGGGCTGTGGATTCAGGCGCCGAGTCTACCTTCAAGGCCCGGGCGCCATGCTATCTTCCCGCGACCATGCGCCGGAGAAAGACATGAGCACGCGGCCGAAAAGACTGGGCATACGTTTCGAAGGGTTCGAGGGCCTGGAAGAGGCGCGCGCGCTGGCACGCGAGGCGGAGGCGGCAGGCGCATCCAGCATCTGGATGAGCCAGCACCTGGGCGGACGCGATGCGCCGACGCTGGCGACCCTCATCGCGTCGGGCACCACGCGCATCCGTGTCGTGCCGTCCAACCTGTCGCCGTTCATCGCACATCCGACCACGGTGGCGATGATGCTGGCGACGCTGTCGGAATTCGCACCCGGACGCGTGGCCGTGTCGATCGGCATCGGCAACCCGCTCGACCTGTCACAGTCGGGTGCGGTAGTCGAGCAGGCCGAAGATGCGGTGTGCGACTTCGTCGGCGCGCTCGACCGGTTGTTCGCGCGCAAGCCGGTCGAGTTCTCCGGGCGCACCTTTTCGCTGGCCGGTGCGAAGCTCAATGTCGCCGCCGGCGTCGCGATCCCGGTGTACATCACCTGCCTGGAGCCGAAGATGGCCCGGCGTGCAGGCGCGACTTCCGCCTCGCTGCAACTGTCCGCGGGTTTCTCGCCGGCCTTCGCCGGTGCCTGCGTCGAGGCGTTCGACGGGGGCGCCTCCGATGCCGGCCTCGACGCATCGGCCCGACCGCGGGCCTGCTTCGCCTACTTCGGCACCGATGCGCGCGACTCGTTCGAGGGCGTGCGGCGCAAGCTGGCCTACCTGTTCCGCAACCGCCTGATGGCGGAGAACATCCGGCTGTCCGGCCTGCCGATCGACCAGGCGGCGATCATCGAATGCGTGGCCCGGCGTGACCTGGACGCGGCGACGAAACTCGTGCCCGATGCCGCGGTCGAGGCCTTCGCGGTCACCGGGAGCCGGTCGACCTGCGTGGCGACGGTGCGCCGGTTCTTCGATGCCGGCATCGACGAGATGCTGATCAACGTCGGGTCCACCGAGGCCGAACGCCGTGCGGCATTCGACCTCATCGCCGCGGTCAACGGCGCGGTGGCCTGATACGTCCCTGAATGGCCGGGAAGGCGAACCTCAGCTGCGGCGCCGGCGCCATGCCAGCATGCCGACCGCGAGGCCGGACGCCAGCAGCGGCAGCGTCGCCGGCACCGGGATCACGCGCTGGTTGCATCGAGCACGGCCACGCCGCTGAACGCCGCGGAATCGAGTGCGCTCAGCGTGAACGACAACTGGGTCGCCAGCGCCAGGTAGGCGTCGGCCGGCACGGCGGTGTTCGCCGGTCCGAACTGGGTTTCCGGCGCGACCGGGCAGACGCCGGAGAAGCCCGGGCCGTTGGGCCCTGCATAGCTGCAGTTGCCGCCGAGCAGGCTGCCGCCGATGAATCCGCCCGGGAACAGCGCCACGAAGTTGGCGACCGTGCTCGCACTCACGCCATCACCGAAGAGGTCGGTGACCGAACCGCTGAAGCCGTTCACCACGCGGTTGTACGGACCACCGATCACCGGCTGCACCATGGTCAGCACGAACGAGACCGGATTCGCTGTCGCGTTCGTCGCGGCGAAGCTCCACAGGATGAACGGGTCGGCGTTCGACACGCCCGAGAGCGAGGTCGAGATCGCGTTGTCGAGGTAGTTGCCCTGGAACAGGAAGAGCTTGCCGGCTTCGTCTGCCTGGGTCGTGACCGTCATCGGGACTTCGAACCCGTCCGCCGTCAGCTGGAACAACGGCGCCAGCTGGGCCGCCGCAGGAACGGGCAGCAGGGCGAGGCCGCCGGCGATGACGCCAGCGCCCAGCGTCGAGAGAAACGATCCGACGCGCGACGGTGCGCGGCTGGCGACATCGTCGCCGTGGGCAATCATGGTGCGGTCGAGCAGGTTCATGTCTGGCTCCCGGTACAAGATGCGAAAACGGAAGTTAGCGGACATCCTGCCTGTCGGGAATCGGTAATAGTGCTGAGGATTGGTCCTTTCGGACTATTCGTACCCGTGCACCTTGAGCAGCGTCGCCGCCCGCTCGCGCATGCCCGGCCGCACATTGCCGGTCAGCGCGACCGCCGGCCCTGCGGCGAGCATGCGCTCGAACAGGCGCTGCACCTTCGCGGCGGTCACCGACGCGATCCGGTCGAGCCACTCTTCGTGGCTGCGCGTGCGGCCCAGTGCGAACAGGTCGAGTGCGGCATCCTCTATCCGGCGCCCGGCGCGCTCCAGGGTGCGCATCCGCGCGACCAGCACCTGGTTCCGGGCGCGCCGCAGCTCGGCGCCATCGATGCGCGTGGCATGCGCATCCAGCAGCTTCGCCAGCTCGACCATCAGGGCCTCGACATTCGCCGGCGCGGTCGATGCCTCGACCATGAACTGTCCCCAGCTGTCCATCACGTCGGCCGAACAGTCGGCGTGATAGACCAGCCCCAGCTGTTCGCGCAACTGGTGGAGCAGGGGCGAGCTCATGCCTTCGCCAAGCACGGCCGCGGCCACGCGGGCGGTCGGGTCGTCGGCGCGCAGCGACGGTATCGGGAA
>JBIITW010000259.1:0-5999 GCA_044340265.1 Burkholderiales bacterium
CGCAGGGCAGCACCGATGCCGGCCAGGCACTGCGCCTGGCGCGCGGTCGAGCGAAGTTCGGGAATCGACGGGAAATCGAACGCATCGGCGAGGTCGAGCAGTTCCACCGGCAGGTCGAGGTTCTCGGACAGCACGTCGCGCAGGCCGATCACCGGGCCGACGCCGGTCACCAGCAGGCGGTCGAGCGTGACGAAGCCGAACTGGCGGTCGAAATGGTCGATCGAGCGCTGCAGTTCCAGCGTGATCCGGTCGTAGGCGGCCTGCCGGTCGGCCTCGTCCATCTCGGCCAGGGCGGACAGCGACAGGTCGATCCGGCGCGCGAGGCACAGTTCGCCGCCGGCGGTCACGGTGAGCAGGCCGGCGGTCTCGTCGAACGAGAGCAGTGCGAGGCCACGTCCGGGCCGCTCGAACAGCACCGCGATGTTGCGCTGGGCGTTCTCCTGGATATCGATCACCTCGAGCGCGAGGCCGCTGCGCTGCAGCGGATCGGCATGGCGGCGGATCGCATCGGCCCGGGCAACCACCGCGAACACCTGGGCCGAGCGCGCGGTTGCTGCCTCGCTGGTCGGGATGAGCATCGTTTCGACGACGGCCGCCTCGACCGGAAAACCGATCAGGTCCTTCAGCCGCCAGCGCAGCGCCGAAGCCAGTTCACCGGCTGCGACGTCCGGCGAATCGACCTGCAGCAACTGGTACTGGCCTGCCGGCATCAGGGCGGTCAGGCGGAACCCGTCCAGCCCGCGCTCCCGACGCAGTCGGGTCATCGTGTGTTCGAGCGAACCTTCACGCCGATAGGTTTCGCACAGCGTGACCAGCGGCCTGCCACCGCCGGGCCGGGAAACATGAGCGATGTCGACCCGGTCGCGTTCCACCGCGAGCGAGAGCCATCCGGGTTTCTGCTTGGCCTTGAACAGCACTGTTTTTTCGCGACGCCGTGGACCGTTGACGGAGACCGATCAGGGATCGGGCCTGCCTTCCTGCGCGGGAACATCCGCTGCTCGACACCGCTGCGCTCATCGATGTCCGGACACGGCCATCCACGGTCATCCCTGGCGCGAGTGGACGGTAATGAACCAACAGGGTAATGTCAAACGGAACGGAAACGATTTTCCTTAATCTTTTCCGGTGGATGCGCAAGAAAGCTTGATTTGGGACGAAGTTCGAGGTCAGCATGTCGACATGTTCTTTCCCGTCGCGCCGGTTCTTCCCTTCCCACGCTCTGATCGGCATTTATTCACGCAACCTGAGGCATTCCTGTCATGACCCTGCTCCTGATCGGCCTTTTCGTCTTCCTCGGCGCGCATTCCACGCGCATCTTCGCCGAGGGCTGGCGCAGTTCCATGGTGGAGAAACTGGGCGCGAACGGCTGGAAGGGTGTCCACTCGCTCGTCTCGATCGCCGGCCTGACGCTGATCGTGATCGGCTATGGCGCCGCCCGCGCCGATCCGGTCCTGCTGTGGACCCCGCCGATCTGGACCCGGCATGCCGCCTCGCTGCTCACCCTGGGCGCATTCGTGCTGCTCGCGGCCGCCTATGTGCCATCGAACCGGATCAAGGCGGCGGTGGGCCATCCGATGGTGGCCGGGGTCAAGCTGTGGGCTTTCGCGCACCTGCTGTCGAACGGCACGCTTGCCGACATCCTGCTGTTCGGCACCTTCCTCGCCTGGGCGATCGCCGATTTCATCGCGGCGCGCCGGCGTGACCGCCTGGCGGGCGTTACCTACAACAGCGGTACCGTCCCGACCGTGGTTACCGTGCTGCTGGGGGTCGTGCTGTGGGCGCTGTTCGCGTTCTGGCTGCACCGCGTGCTGATCGGCGTCGCCCCGTTCGGCCGGTAAGCCGCAGACCCGTCCGGGTCAGTCCTTGGGACCGGTGTGCCAGGCCGGCCAGCGTTCGAGTACCGCCGGGCCGTCGCTTCGGTAGATGTGGCAGGAATCGATCTGGTAGGGCCGCTTGTCCGACGGCTGTGCCTGGTCGCGCGCCGCGCGCGCGCGGCCGGTGGCCTGGTATGCGGTGGTCGCCATCGGCCCGAGCAGTTCCAGCAGGTGGGTGCAGCCGCGGGTGCCACCGAGCACTTCGAGGGTGCGCCGCCGCCAGCCCGGCCCGATCTTCAGCCCGACCAGCGCCTTGAACGCGGGCGTGATCGCGCCGCAGCCGGCGTAGGGCGAAGCTTCGGTCACCGCCTCGCAATCGTGGATCAGGAAATCCAGGTCGATGGTCAGCCGGATGCGCATCTGGTGGATCGGGTCACCCGCCTCTCGCGGCACCCCGCCGTCGCGGCGCTGGTGGCGATGGGTCTTGACGTCGGTCATGAAGCCCTCGATGTCCCAGAGGCCGTCTTCGCGCTGGAAGCCCTGGCATTCGACACGGCGGACATGGATCGCGGTACGCGGGGCAGGATCTGACAGTGGCATCTGGAAGCGTCGATGGAAGAGGATCGGGCAGGTAAAGGCTCAGCCGGGCGCCTGCGCCCCGGCACGCCGGCGCCGCTCGGCCACCCGTTCGAGCACGGCACGCTGCTCCGACGGATCGTAGATGGACCAGTGGGCGATCTCGTCGAGAGAGCGGAAACAGCCGCGGCAGGCGTCGAGACCCTTGTCATAGAGGCACACGAGCACGCACGGCGAGGCGACCGGGATTTCTGAGGCAGCCGGGACGGCGTCGGCGGGTACGGATGGAGGGGAGCTCGAAAGCGTCACTGCGTGTCGGTCCTGCGGCGGGGCGCACGCCGCATGGCGCGCGTCCGACATTGTCGGGCATGACGCGCTGCAGCGCCAGTGCGCAGGCGCTGGCTTTCGCGGCCCCGCCCTGCCCGGCCCTGCCCTGCCCGGCGGCCGGCGACCACCACCGCTGCCGGCCGGGCCGCCTTCAGCCGCCGGACCGCGCCCGCTGGGCAAGCCGTGCGCGCGCCGCCCGCGAGCCGGTCTGCCGGCCGAGCACGGCGCTGATGAAGCACCCTGCATCGACCAGCCGGTCGAAATCGATGCCGGTACGGATGCCCAGGCCGTGCAGCATCCAGACCATGTCCTCTGTCGCGACATTGCCGGTGGCGCCCGGCGAATACGGACATCCGCCGAGTCCGGCGACCGAGGCGTCGACCGTCGCCACGCCATGCTCGAACATCGCCAGCGCGTTGGCCAGCGCCTGGCCCCAGGTATCGTGGAAATGCCCGGCGAGCTGCGCGGCCGGCACGGCTCCGGTCAGCCGCTCGAACAGCCGGTGCACGTCGCCTGCCGTCCCGACGCCAGTGGTGTCACCAATGGAGACTTCGTAGCAGCCCATGTCCAACAAGCGCTGCACCACGCCGAGCACGCGCGCCGGGTCGACGCGGCCCTCGAACGGGCAACCGAATGCCACCGACACGTAACCGCGCACCCGCCAGTCCTGCGCCCGTGCCGCGCGCGTCACCTCGGAGAAGGCAAGCAGGCCATCATCGATCGAGCAATGCGTGTTCTTCTGCGAAAAGGTCTCGCTGGCCGCCGAGAACACCGCGATCTCCCCGACTGGCCGGCCACTCGCCTGCTGATGCGCGAGCGCGGCCTCGAAACCCTTCATGTTGGGCACCAGTACCGGGTAATGCACGCCCGGGCGGCGTGCGATGCCGGACAGCACCTGCGCCGTGCCGGCCATCTGCGGCACCCACTTCGGCGAAACGAAGGCACCGGATTCCACCGCCTCCAGGCCGGCATCGGCGAGGCGGTCGATCAGTTCGATCCGGGCCTGGACCGGGATGCTGCCCGGCTCGTTCTGCAACCCGTCGCGCGGCCCGACCTCGACCACGCGCACGGCACCGGGGATTCCGGCCGGCATCGATGCCATCCGGATCAGCGCCGGCGCGCGGGAGCAGGCTTCGCCCGCTTCTTCCCGGCCGCGGGCTTGCCGGCGGGAGCAGGCTTCGCAACGGCCTTCTTCGCAGCCCGCTTGCCCGCAGCGGCCTTCTTCGGCACTGCCCGTCCCGACACGCCTTCCGCTCCCGATTCCCGATCGGCGATCCTGCGCTTCGCCTCGGCCACCCAGCGGGCATCCCGCTTTTCGAGGAAGGCGGCGACGCCGTCCCGCCCTTCACTGCTGGCACGCAGTGCGGCGATGCGACGCGCCGACTCGGCGACCAGTTGCTCATCGATCGGGCTGGCAGCCGCCACCGCGATCCAGTCCTTGCACTGGGCGAGCGCCTGCGGGCCGCCGAGGAACAGATGGGTGACCAGCGCGTTCAGCGCCGCTCCAAGTTCATGCTCCTCGACCAGATCATGGACCAACCCCAGCCGGTAGGCATCGGCGGCATCGAACTTCTCGGCGGTGAGGCAGTAGCGACGCGCCTGCCGTTCGCCGATGGCGGCGACCACGTACGGCGTGATCACCGCCGGGATCATGCCCAGCCGCACCTCGGTCAGGCAGAAGGTGGCTTCACGGGTCGCGATCGCGATGTCGCAGCAGGCGACCAGTCCGAGCCCGCCGGCGAACGCCGGACCGTGCACGCGCGCGATGGTCGGCTTGGTCAGCGTGTAGAGCGTGTGCATCAGCCCGGCCAGCCCGAGCGCATCCTTCACGTTCTGCGCTTCGGAGTAGCCGGCCATGCGCTTCATCCAGTTCAGGTTGGCGCCTGCGGAGAAGCTTCGGCCGTTGGCCGCCAGGATCACCACGCGCACCTGCGGGTCGGCGTCGAGGTCGTGCAACGCCCGGGTGAGTTCGCCGATCATCACGTCGTCGAACGCGTTGTGGATCTCCGGCCGGTTCAGCGTGACCGTGGCGATGCCGTCCAGATCGACGGTGACGAGGATGCTGGTCGGTGCGGCGGAAGATGCGGTAGATGCAGTAGATGAAGCAGGCGATGCGGCGGCGCGTGCGGCCATGGCTGATTGCTCCCGGAAAGTCCGATTGTGCCGCAGCCTGCGCCCGGGCGAAAAAAAGCGCCGCGGGTCGCGGCGCCTTTTCCGGCCGGGAAGAAGCCTGCAGCGGCGCTCAGTCGGCGAAGATGCCGGCCTTGCCGATGATCGGCCCCCAGAGCGCGATCTCTTTCGCGAGATGGCTGCGCAGGCCTTCGGGCGTCGCCAGGGCGGGCGCCACGCTCACCGCGCCGAACTCGGCGATCCGCGCGTTGAAGGTCGGATCCTTGATCGTCACGTTGAGGGCTTCGTTGAGCCGGTCGAGCGCTGCTCTCGGCGTACCGCGCGGCGCGTACAGGCCATGCCACACGTTCAGCTCGAACCCGGGCAGGCCCTGTTCGGCCAGCGTCGGCACGTCGGGCAACTGCGCCAGCCGCTTCGGCGTGGTGACGCCGATCGCCTTGACCTTGCCGGCCTTGATCTGGCTGACCGTGTTGCTCGTCTGGTCGCAGAGGATGTCCACCTGTCCACCGAGCAGGTCATTCATCGCCGGGGCCGTGCCCTTGTAGGCGACGGTGGTCAGGTCGATGCCGACCCTGCTCATGAACAGCAGGCCGCACAGGTGCGAAGCCGCGCCCAGGCCGGCATTGGCGACGGTGACCTTGTCGCGATTGGCCTTCAGGTAGGGAATCAGGTCCTTGAGGCTGGTCACCGGAAGCGTGTTGCGGGCGAGCAGCGTCATCGGCACATCCGCCACCTGCCCGATGGGCTCGAGATCCTTCAGCGGGTCGAACGGAAGCTTCTTGTAGAGCGCCGGCGCGGTGGACATGCCGATATGCATCAGCAGCACCGTGTAGCCATCCGGCGTCGAACGCGCAACCTTGTTGCCGCCGATCGTCCCGCCCGCACCGGGCGCGTTCTCGACGACCACGGTCTGTTTCAGGTGGGCCTGGAACTGCTGTGCCATCAGGCGTGCCATGGTGTCCGTCGGACCGCCTGCGGCGAACGGCACGACTACCGTCACCGGCCGGGTCGGGTACTGCTGCGCGATACCTGCCGCCGGCAGGCCGAACAGGGCGCCGCAGATCGAAAGCCCGACCCAGCGGGCCGCACCGTTAGATTTCATGCTGTCTCTCCTTTGGTTCTTCGTGGCCAGCCGCGTCGCGGCGGTACCGG
>JBIITW010000260.1:0-5909 GCA_044340265.1 Burkholderiales bacterium
GTCGACAAGATCAACCAGGACATCCGGCCCTGGCTGCACCACCTCACCGCCGAGGTGCCGGCCGACATCGTGAAGCTGGAGACATCCGACCTGCACCTGCCCCGGCTGCGCTACAACCACCCCGAGTTCTACTCGCCGGCCGAGTTCCAGCGCACCTACGACTTCATGGTCGAGCGCGGGCTGATCAACCCGGAGAGCACGTTCGACAAGCTGGTCGGTGGACGCGCGGCCGAACTGGGCAGGGGGGGTGCTTCGCTGGCGTCCTGAGGCGCTGGCGATCCGCATCGGTCGATTCGGTGCCGGCGGCGTCGGCTGACGCCGGCGTCGATCCGGCCGATGCCGTGCTGCATCCCGGCCCTGCATCGCGGTCCATGATCGCCCTTGACGCCCCGTCCTTCGCGTTCATACACTCCCCTACGCAAGTGTGATCACATCACCCCGCGCCAGACGGGGCCACGGTCCGTAGGAGAACCCGATGTCCAGATGCAGTCCATCCCACGGACAAAGGCGCCGTTCGCGCCTGCTGCCCGCGCTCGCCGCAACCCTCGCGCTGACCACGGCACTGCCCGCGGCAGCCCAGCCCCAGGACTTCCCCGTCAAGCCGATCCGCCTGATCGAAGGCTTCGGTGCCGGCGGTGTCGTCGACCTGCTGGCGCGGCTGGCGATGCCGAAGATGTCCGCCGCGCTCGGACAGCCGATCGTCCTCGAGAACCGGGTCGGTGCGGCAGGCGTGGTCGCGAGCAGCCTGGTGTCGAAGGCGGCGCCCGATGGACACACCTGGCTGATCACCACCGGCTCGCATACGTCGAACACGGCGTTCAATGCGGCCAACGTGCCGTATGACCCGGTCAAGGACTTCACGCCGGTGACGCTGGTCGCGCGCACCTACGGCATGGTGCACATGATCCATCCGTCGATTCCGGCGCGCAACGTGAAGGAGTTCGTCGCGATCGCGCGCAAGCATCCGGGCAAGCTCACCTACGGCTCGGCGGGCGTGGGCAACATCTTCTACATCGGGGCCGAGATGCTGAAGGTGCGTTCCGGCACCGACATCCGCTTCGTGCAGTACAAGGGTGGCGCACAGGCGACCAACGACCTGCTGGGCGGCCATATCGACATGCTGTTCCTGACCACGCCGGTGGCGATGCCGCTGATCAAGAGTGGCAGGGCGCGCCCGCTGGCGCTCACCGGTCCGGTGCGCTGGAAGGGCCTGCCCGACGTGCCGACGATGCGCGAATCCGGCTTTCCCGATTTCGACCTGATCGCCTGGTTCGGCATGTGGCTGCCGCCCAACACGCGGCCGGAGATCGTCGCCCGCCTGCATGCCGAGGTCGAGCGTGCAGTGGCCGATCCGGACATCCGTGCCCGGTTCGACGAACTCGGCCTGCTGCCCGGCGGCCTGCGCTCCGACGAGTTCGCGCGCTATGTCGCGCAGGACCTCGCGCAGATGCGCGAACTGGCGGCGAGCATCGCGAAGGCCGGGGGCAACAAGCAGGAATGAGCCGGCCGGCCCGCGCATGAGCACCACCCCGCCCCGGACCTTGACGGCCGAGGATCCCTGGCGCAACGCCTGCCGCAGCGAAGTGCGCGACGGCATGCAGGTCGACTGGGATGTCCCGATCACGATGGACGATGGCGTGGTGCTGCGCGCCGACGTGTTCCGCCCGGTCGGTGGCGGGCGCCATCCGGTGATCCTGTCCAGCGGTCCGTATGCGAAGGGCCTCGACTTCGAGGAAGGGTATCCGAGCCACTGGGCGCGGCTGGTCAAGGCCGCGCCGGAAATCCTCGAAGGAACGTCCGGCAAGTACAAGAACTGGGAGCTGATCGATCCCGAGAAGTGGGTGCCCGATGGTTACGCCTGTGTGCGCGTGGACTCGCGTGGCGCCGGACGTTCGCCCGGCGTGATCGACTGCTGGTCATCGCGCGAGACGCTCGACATGAAGCTGTGCATCGAGTGGGCCGGCGAGCAGCCGTGGAGCAACGGCAAGGTGGGCCTGAACGGCATCTCGTACTACTCGATGAACCAGTGGCAGGTCGGGGCGCTGCGCCCGAAGCACCTCGCGGCAATGTGCCTCTGGGAGGGCTCGTCCGACTACTACCGGGAACTCACGCGCCACGGCGGCATCCTGTCCGGCTTCCTCGACAACTGGTATCGGCGGCAGGTGAAGTCGGTGCAGCACGGGCTTGGCACGCGCGGCCCCAGGAGCAGGGTGACCGGCGAGCCGGTCGCGGGCCCGATCGAACTGAGTGATGCGGATCTCGCCGCCAATCGCGCAGACCTCGGCGGCGAGGCCCTCGCGCGGCCGATGATCGACGACTACTACCGCGCGCGCATGCCGCGCCTCGAGGACATCGAAGTGCCCCTGGTGTCCTGCGCCAACTGGGGTGGCATGGGCCTGCATACGCGCGGCAACTTCGAGGGTTACCTGCGCGCGGGCTCGACCCAGAAGTGGCTCGAGATCCATGGCGACACGCACTTCACCCACTTCTATACGCACTACGGCATCGGCGTGCAGAAGCGTTTCTTCGGTCATTTCCTCAAGGGCGAGGACACCGGATGGGACAGGCAGCCGCGCGTGTCGGTCAACGTGCGCCACCCGGGTGAGCGCTTCGAGCTGCGTGCCGAGCAGGAGTGGCCGCTGGCCGGCACCCGCTTCACGCCGTTCTACCTGGACCCGGCGAGCCGCATGCTGACCACCACGCGCCCGGATGCGGGCGCAACGATCGACTATGAAGCGATGGGCGAAGGCCTCACCTTCAGCACGCCGCCGCTCGAGGCCCCGCTCGAGATCACCGGGCCGGTGGCGGCGAAACTCTGGCTGTCCTCGCGGACCCGTGATGCGGACGTGTTCTTCGTGGTGCGCGTGTTCGATCCGCAGGGCCGTGAAGTCACCTTCATCGGTGCCCACGATCCGCGCGTGCCGGTGGCCATCGGCTGGCTGCGCGCATCCCAACGCAAGCTGGACCCGGGCCAGAGCCGGCCCTGGCGGCCATGGCACACGCATGACGAGGCGTGGCCCTTGCAGCCGGGCGTGCCGGTGGAACTGGACGTCGAAGTGTGGCCCACGTCCATCGTGGTACCGGCGGGCTATCGCCTCGCGGTGACCGTGCTCGGACGTGACTATGAATTCGACGGCACCGATGCCTCGCCGCCGAAAGGACCGTATCCGATGAAGGGCGTGGGGCCGTTCGTACACACCGACCCGGTCGATCGTCCACCCGAGGTGTTCGGCGGGGTGAACACGCTGCATTTCGACAGGGAGCGTGCGCCGTACGTGTTGTTGCCGGTGATCGGAGCGCGCTAGGTCGGCGGGCGGCCGCGCTGGCTTCCTTATTGCTTCCGGTGGAGCGGTCGCGGGGCAACACGCTGCGCGGCTCTCCGTGATGAAAGGGTCCACCGTGTACGCCAACCTGCATCGCATCTCGTCGCCGGTGTATCGCTGCCTTGTCGCAGCCGCTGCAACCATGGCCGCCTCCACTGGCGCATCCGCCCAGTCCTGGCCCGTGTCACCCGTGCGCATGATCGTGCCGTTCACCGTCGGCGGTGCATCCGATACCGCCGGGCGCATCGTCGGCCAGCAGCTCGGGGAGCGCTGGGGCCAGAAGGTGTTCGTCGAGAACCGGCCTGGCGCCGGGGGCACGATCGGCACCGAGGTCGCGGCACGGGCGAAGGCTGACGGCTACACGCTGCTGCTCGGGTCATCGACCGAGCTGGCGGTGAACCCGAACCTGTATGCGAAGCTGAACTACGACACGCTGCGCGACTTCGCGCCGATCGGCCTGATCGCCTCGACGCCGATGGTGCTCGTGGTGCATCCGTCCCTGCCGGCGAAGACGGTGGCGGACCTGGTGAAGCTGGCGAAGGCGCGGCCGGGCGAGCTGATCTATGCCTCGTCGGGCAATGGCGCAAGCACCCACCTGGCGGCCGAGATGTTCAAGCGCGCGGCGCAGGTCGACCTGCTGCACCTGCCGCATACCGGTGCAGCGCCCGCGGTGGTGAGCATCATGAACGGGCAGGCACAGGCCGGCCTGCATGCGGTGCCGGCAGTCCTCGGGCAGGTGCGCAGCGGCAAGCTGCGGGCGCTGGCGGTGACCAGCGGCAAGCCGATGAGCCTGGTACCCGATGTCCCGACCCTGGTGCAGTCCGGCTATCCGTCGATGGATGTCGTCATCTGGAACGGGCTGCTCGCACCGTCGGGCACGCCGGCCGACGTGCTGTCGCGGATCGAGTCCGACCTGCTCGTGGCGCTGAAGGATCCGCAGGTGCAGAAGAGCTTCGCCAACCAGGGCGCAGAGATGACGCCGGGCGATGGCAAGGTGCTCGGGCAGTTGATCCGCTCCGAGCTCGCGCGCTTCGGGCAGGTGATACAACAGGCGAAGATCCGGCTCGACTGATTTACAGGAGGATGGCAATGGCACTCGATCATGAACACTTCATGGACATCGCGCTCGAACTGTCGCGCGAGGCCTGGGCGCAGGGCAATCGGCCGCTCGGCTCGCTGATCGTCGATGGCGACGGAAACATCCTCGCCCGCGGCGGCAACCGGGTGTACTCCGATTCGGATCCGACCGCCCATGGCGAGATGGTGGTGATCCGCGAGGTGTGCGACGTGCAGAAGCGGGTCGAGCTCTCGGATTGCACGCTGTACACCGCGATGGAACCGTGCCCCATGTGCTGCTGGGCGATCCTCGAGGCGCAGGTCGGCTGCCTGGTGATCGGTGGGCGCCATGCCGGCATCGGGCGCAAGGATGTCGGCCGCTACAGCGTCGAGACGCTGCTCGAACTCACCGACCGCAAGCTCGATTTCGTCACGGGCGTGCGCACCCAGGAATGCCAGGACCTGCGGATGCAATGGATCGCCGAGCGCGCGGCGCGCGGGCTCGGTCCGAGATAGGAGCGCACATGCTGCGTACGGTGATGCATGAACGCAGGGTCGAACTGGGGGCCGAATCAATGGCCGAATCACGGGCCGAATCACGGGCCGAATCACGGGTCGGCGGTGCGCTCGCGGCGGCCGCCCTGCTCGCCGGCCTCGCCCTCCCCGGTGTCGCCAGCGCGCAGAAGGCCGTGGCCTATCCGGCCAAGCAGGTGCGCATGCTGGTCGGGTTCGCGCCCGGCGGTTTCACCGACGTGATGGCGCGTGCGATCGCCGGCCGGTTGTCCGAGGCCTGGGGTGAGCAGGTGGTCGTCGACAACCGGCCCGGGGCCAGCACGACCATCGCCACCGACATCGTGGCCAAGGCGCCGGCCGACGGTTACACGCTGCTGATGATGACCGACAACTTCGTCACCAACCCCAGCCTGTTCGCGAAGCTGCCCTACGACTCCGAGCGCGACTTCGCACCGGTGACGCTGGCGGCCATCGCCCCTTTCCTGCTGGTGGTGCATCCGTCGCTGCCGGTGAAGTCGGTGAAGGAGCTGGTCGCGCTGGCCCGCAAGCGGCCGGGCGAACTCAGCTACGGCTCCGGTGGTATCGGTTCACCCGGGCATCTGTCGGGAGAACTGCTGGGCACGCTGGCCGGGATCAGCATGGTGCATGTCGCCTACAAGGGCGCAGCACCGGCGCTGATCGATGCGATGTCGGGACAGATCCAGGTCTACTTCGGGAACCTGCCGGTGACGCTGCCGCATGCAGCGTCGGGCAAGCTGCGGCCGCTGGCTGTCACGTCACCGAAACGCACGCCGGCCGTGCCCGAGTTGCCGACGGTCGCCGAGGCCGGCGTGGCCGGCTTCGAATTGAGTCCCTGGTATGGCGTGATGACCCGCGCCGGCGTGCCCGAGTCGATCCTCGACCGGATCGAGTCCGACACCGTGCGTGCGTTGCGCGACCCCGACCTGCGTGCGCGCATCGTCAAGCTGGGCGGCGAGCCGGCGGGGACCAGCCGGGCCGAGTTCGCGGCGTTCCTGA
>JBIITW010000261.1:0-5853 GCA_044340265.1 Burkholderiales bacterium
CGCGGCCGGGGCAGGTGACCTTCGGCTCCTCGGGCAACGGCAGCGCCAACCACCTGGCCGGCGTGCTGTTCCAGCAGATGACCGGCACGAAGCTGGTGCATGTGCCCTACAAGGGCGCCGGGCCCGCGGGTGCGGCACTGATCGGCGGCCAGATCGACTTCATGTTCAGCAACGTCGCATCGGCGATGCCGTTCCTCAAGTCGGGAAAGCTGCGGGCGATCGCCGCGACCGGCGAGAAGCGGCCGGCGATCACGCCGAACGTGCCGACCCTGGCGGAGTCCGGCGTGCCCGGTTACGTGGTGACCGGGTTCTTCCTGCTGCTCGCGCCGGGCAACACGCCGAAGGAGATCGTCGGTCGCCTGAACGCGGAAGCGGTGAAGGCCCTGCAGACGCAGTCGATGCGCGACACGCTGGCGGCACTCGGGCTCGACCCGGTCGGCAGCACGCCCGAGGCGACCGCGGCCTTCATCAAGGCCGAGATCGACAAGTGGACGCCGATCATCCGCGCCGCGGGCGCGCAGACGGATTGAGTCCACGATGAGCGCTGCGGCGACCGTGACGGACGACGCTGGCGTCGGCGCGGTCACCGCACGACTGGCCACCTTCGTCGCGCAGGCCGAGGCCGAGGCGATCCCCGAGGCCGTGCTGCACGAGGGCCGCCGCTGCCTGGTCAACCTGTTCGGCGTGGCGCTGCACGCGACCCAGGATCCGGCCCTGCCGATGCTCCTCGACGTGCTTCAGGCCGAAGGAGGCCGCCCGCGCGCGACGGTGATCGGCGCCAGCCGGCGCGTGCCGCTGATGCATGCAACTCTCGCCAACGGGCTGCTTGCCCACCTGGACGATTTCGACGACACCTTCTTCCCCACGGTGCTGCATCCGTCCGCGCCGACGATCCCGGCCGCGCTGGCACTGGCCGAGGACCGCGGCACGGACGGTCGTACCTTCCTCGCCGCCACGGTGCTGGGCCTGGAAGCCTGCTGCCGCGTCGCGCTGTCGATCCAGCAGATGCGCCACGGCGCGCTCTGGCACATGACCGGTACCGCCGGCGTTTTCGGCAGCGCGGCGGCTTCGGGCCGCCTGCTCGGCCTGGATGCCGCGACGATGGCCGTTGCCTTCGGGCTCGCCGGTACCCAGGCCGGTGGCCTGCGCGAAACCTTCGGCACGATGACCAAGGCGTTCCACCCGGCGCGCGCTGCGCAGTCCGGGCTGCTTGCCGCGCTGATGGCGCAGCGCGGCTTCAGCAGCACCTCGCGCATCCTCGAAGGGCCACACGGCTTCGCGCAGGCCTTCGCCGCCGGGGCGTTCGATGCCGGGGCAATCACCGACGGCCTCGGCGAGCGCTGGCTGCTGATGGACAACGCGCCCAAGCCCTACGCATCGGCGATCCTCAGCCACCCGATGGTCGATGCGATGCTCGCGCTGCGCACCCAGCCCGGCGTGTCGCCGGCGCAGGTGGTGCGCATCGGCGGACGGGTGAACCCGCTCGCGATCCGCCTGGAGAGTCGTCCCGAGCCTGCCGATGGCCTGGCCGCGCGGCTGTCGTTCCAGCATGCGATGGCGGCCGCGTTCGTCGACGGCGCCTGCCTGCCCGCGCAGTTCACCGACGAGCGGGTGCACGATCCGCTGGTGGCCGGCGTGCGACGGTCGATCGGGATGACGCCGGATCCCGCGATGCCGCAGCACGGCTGCGAGGTCGAACTGATGCTGGCCGACGGGCGGGTGCTGCGGCAGACGATCGAACATGCGACCGGGAGTCCGGGGCGACCGGTGAGCGATGCGCAACTCGAGGCGAAGTTCCTGGCCCTGGCGGGTACCGTGTTGCCGGCGACCCGTGCGAGGACGCTGCTGGACAGGCTCTGGCACGTGCACGAACTGTCGCATGCGAGCGTGCTGCTGCGGGCGTGCCGGGTGCGCGCGGTCGACCCGCGCAGGGACGGCTAGCGGAACACCACCGCGCCACTCACCTTGCCCGCCGCAGGCGAGGTGAAGCCGTAGTTGAGGTTCGCCCGCTCGCCGTTCGCGCCGAACACGAGGCCCATCACGTTCGGGCCGAACGGGATGTTCCCGGTGCAGGACGGTGAGCAGCCGCCGCCGGTCGCGGTGATCGTGCCACCGCCCAGGAAGCGGCGGTCCCCGCTGTTGACCGCGTTGTTGACGAAGCTGCCCGTCCCGTTGAGCGAGAAGGTGTAGCCGGCGACCGGTACGGTGAGCGCGTAGGCGGCGGTGCCGGCCGGGAAGTTCAGGGTGAGCGTACCGGTGGCCGAATTCACCGCACCGGCCGTCACCACGCCACCGAGCAGCGCCGTGGGCGCGGTGGATGCGAAGGACACGTAGGCGCGCGACAGCGTATTGAGCACCGACGCCGGCGTATCGAGCCCGGTCACGTAGTGGTGGATCGCGATCGCACCCGGTGCGCTGCCGTTGGTGCTGTTGCCGCCGGTCCAGCGCCCCCAGGCGACGATCCCGTCGGCACTGAAGTCGGCGACCACCCCGCTGGTGTACGAGAAGCCGCAGCAGTCGGTGTAGGAGATCATCGCCCCGGCGCTGTCGAAGACGATCGGCCCGCCGAGCAACCCGGCCGCGATCGCGCCGTCGCTGCGCGAGACATAGGACGAGAGCCCGTAGCTGCCGCTGGACAGCGGCACCGCCGGAGGCGTGGCCGGTGCGCTCCCCGGCGCGGCCGCTGCGACCAGCAACGACTGGCCCGCGGCGTTGCGCGACTCGGTGAACCGGAACCCTTCCGCGATGGTCGGCGGCGGAGGCGGCGGCAACTCGACCGTGCGTTGCGTGAGCACCGGGCGCACGCTGCGGTCGGCCACGTAGCCGGTCTGCCCGCTGGCGAGGTTCAGGCACCCCGCCTCGTTGCACACGCTCACCTCGCCCCCGCCCACGTTCACGGTGATGCTGTTGCCATAGCTCACCGCGAACTCGGTGCCCCGGATGCCGATGGTGGCCACCGAGGTGCGCAGCTGGTAGCGGTCACGGTTCGTGCGGCCGATCAGGCCGGTGATCGTACGCATGCCACCGCGCAGCAGGCTCATCACGCCGCTTTCGCGGCCGTCGGCGACCCCGCTGAAACGGTATTCGTCGAAGCGCAGCGACGTGCCCGGCTGCAGCGCGATGTAGGCGCCGTCGGACATGCGCAGGTGCAGCCGACCGTTGCCGGTCTCGACGGTCTCGCCGGCGGCGACCGAGGCGCCGCGCGCAGCACCCCTGACCTGCCGGTCGGGTTGCACCACGGTGGCGTTGCCGGTCACGAATTCGATCGTGCCGATGCCCTGGGCAGCCAGCGGTGCAGCCAGGGCGAACAGCGGCAGGAGCAGGACGGCTGCATGCTTCATGGCTGGAACTCCCGCCGCAACGCCACCGACGCGACGCTGCGGCTGAAATCGAACAGGGAGACGTTCGACTGGTTGCGGGTGATCGCCACCTGCGGCGTGACGCGCCAGTCACGGGCAGGTACGTAGTGCAGGCCGACCGTCAGAGAGTACTGTTCGTCGCGGCGGGTATCGAGGAAGAACGGCTCCGGCCCGCCGTGGCGGCGCCGCTCGTAGCCTGCATCCAGGAACAGCGTATGGGCGGCGCTCGAAGGCCACTGCATGCCGGCGCGCGCACCGGCGAGCGCATGCCCGAGGTGAGGGACGCCGCCGGCGCGCTCGTCCTCGCGTCCGGCGTACAGGCTGCCGTAGGCCACCACTCCGGACGGTGCGAACGCATGCGCCGCACCCACGCCCGCCACGGCGCGATCGGCATCGCGGATCGACTGCGACGGATAGGACAGGCGCGCGAACTGGCCGAACAGCGTCACCTGGGTGTTCGCCGAGTAATGGTGTTGCCATTGCCCGACCAGGCCCAGCGCGTCGCGGAACCGGCTGCCGTCGATCAGGAATCGGTTGCCCTGCACCGCGAGACCGTAGGTATCGCGGCCCCGCGTCCACGACAACCCTGCGCTCGCGTCCAGGTTGCCTGTGTCGAAACGGTCTTCACGGTGGTTGACCACCTGGGTGGCGGCCACGCCGCCGACGATGGCGAGGTCGGGCCGCAGCGGCGCGCGCAGGTTGGCCCCGCCCGCCAGCGAAAGGAAGTTGTCCCCACGCCGCGTGCCTTGCGGATCGAGCGTGACCAGCAGCCCGCCCAGCGCAGGGATGGCGATCTGCCCGCTTCCCGTGGCGCTGTTCACGTTGCTGTCGCGCCCGATGCGCCCCTCGATGAACGGTCGCAGCTGGAACGTGCGCGAGGCCTCGATGCGGCTGATCGCGTCGAGGTAGCGGTCGATGCCGGCGGCGGCCTCGGGCGGAAGCTCCGACCGGCGCACCGAGGTGAACTCGCGCCGCGCGGTCTCGGTCTCTCCCGCGGCGAGGTAGGCGCGCGCGATCTCGGCCCGGGCCCTCGCATGGCCGGGCCGGGCCTCGAGCACGCGTTCCAGCGCGAAGATCGCGCGCGTCGGCTGCCCGGAATGGAGCGCTGCGACGCCCAGCAGGAAGTCGAAATCGGGCTCGCCGGCGCGCTGCGACTCGTGCGGCGAGAGCAGCGCGAACGCTGCGCGCGCATCGTTCGCGGCGAGCAGCTTCGCGGCCTGTTCGTTCAGGGCGTCGGCCCACGCCGCCGAACCGGCAACGAGCAGCAGGGCGGCAAGGATCCAGCCACCGACGCGAGAACGCCGAGTTTGCAGCGTCATTGACATTGCCATTGCCTGCCTGCTCCGTCCCAAGTCGCGATTATCGCGGCTTTGCGCGGGCAAGGCAACGTGGCCGGGCCGTTCTCGCGCGCCGGCGGCGGCGCGTTCAGGTGCGCCGCGACGCCGGTCCGGGTGCGGCCACGGTTGCCGGCGGCTGGCGGGTGCCCAGCACGGAGCAGGCTGGTGTCTTCTTCACCTGGCACGTCCGATGGAACTGGAAGAGTGAATGGCCCGCCCAGGCCAGCGCGGCCACCGATGCCGCAGCGGCGACGACAGCGCCGGCCTGGACTTGCCCATCGCCCTTGAACGCGCCGCGGCTGTGCCACAGCGCGATGCCGATCGCGCAGGACACCGCACCCATGACCCACGCGGTGACGCCCAGGGCCAGGTAGGCAACGGAATCCCAGCCTGTCGTTCCGGGCAGGCGTGTGAGCAGCCACGCGCCTGCACCGAGGCTGCACAGCCCCAGCAGCGCGAAGAGCGCGAGGCCGAAGGCCAGCGAGCCGCGCCACCCGATGGCCACGCCCGCCGCGTGTGCCAGGCAGACCCCCGCCGCGACGGCCAGCGCCCAGGGGCCGACCTCGCGCAGTGGCCCGGCGTAGAAGAGGGCTCCGAGGCCTGCGAGCGCGAGCAGAACGGCGACGACGATCTTCCCGAATCCATCGCTGCGCGCGAGCGCGACGGCCGAACTCCATTCGAGGTCCAGGTCGGGCAGCGGCAGGCTTGCGTCCTCGTCGTCTTCGCGCGTCTGGGGACGGGGATCGCGCCGAACCACGCGCCCCGGGTCGCGTCCCCGCATCGGCATCTCCACGCCGACGAGCACCACCGTGCCCGCGAGCTTGTCGTGCCAGCCCTGCTTCTTCGGATCGAAGGCGATCCACAGCAGGCCCAGCCCGGCCGGAAGTGCCGACAGCACACCGACGACCGCCCGGATGAGTCCCTGGCCCGCGGAGATCGGCTCACCGGTGTCGGCGTCGACCACGCCCAGAGAGAAGGCGATCTGGCCCGGAGTGCCCTGCCTGAAGCACCACAGCCCGATGGCAAGCGCGAGGGGGGCTACCCCCACGATCAGGAATTCACCGAAGCGCGCAGACGCAGGGGTCGGCTGGGTCCAGTAGGTCCAGCCGAACGCGTAGGTGAGCAGCACGGCCGACACCGCGACGAGCAGGACCACG
>JBIITW010000262.1:0-5787 GCA_044340265.1 Burkholderiales bacterium
CTGGGGCGCGATGTTCCATCTGCGCAACCTGGCGAGCATCCCGCGCGCGACGCTGGACGGCTTCGTCTACGTCAGCGGCTCGCGCTCGGTGGAGGAGGCGCGCACGTTCTTCGAGTGCATCGACCTCGAGGGCGCAGCGGCGAAGATCCGCTGTCCGCTGCTGATCGTGCACGGTGGGCTCGACACCATCACCCCGATGGAGAACGCTACCCGGATGGCGGCCGAGGCGGGCGGCCCGGTCGAGACGCTGATCTGGGAGGACAGCGGGCACTGCTGCCACGACCGCTCGCATATCGTGCGGCCGGCGATGGCGGATTTCATGTGCAGGTGGTTGTAGACCGTCCGAGATGTCGCGGCGCTCGATCGGGCAGTAAACTTGTGCCTCACCCGCTGGAGACAGCCATGCCCGCTCTTGTAGAGAAACTGTCTGAACTTGCGAAGACCCTGACCGTGCAAGATCGGGCACGCCTCGCGGCACTCCAAAATGGCTAAGCGAATCGCAGTGGACCCTGAAATCCTCTCGGCAGTCTGCCAGCGGCACCACATCCGCCGGCTGTCACTATTCGGCTCGACGCTGAAGGGTACCGCTCGCCCGGATAGTGACATCGACCTGCTGGTCGAGTTCGAGCCGGGTGCAAGGATTACCTTGCTGGACATGGCCCAGATAGAGATCGAGCTTTCGACGCTCCTGGGAGGCCGAAAGGTAGACCTGCGCACGGCGGGTGACCTCAGCCGGTTTTTCAGGGATGAAGTCGTGCGTACCGCGGAGCTGCAGTATGTCTCCGGATGACCAGTGGCGGATCAATCACATGGTCGAGGCAGCCGAGCAGGCACTGGCTTTCGTGGCCGGACGCGACCGCTCCGATCTGGATTCGGACGTCATGCTGCGCCTGGCACTTACACGGCTCGTTGAAATCATCGGGGAGGCCGCTGCCCAGGTAAGCGATGCCGCTCGGCGTGAGCTGGCGGACGTCCCTTGGCCCCAGATCGTCGGAATGCGCAACCGGCTCGTCCACGCGTACTTCGACATCAATGCCGACATCCTCTGGGATACGGTTCAGGTAGCCCTTCCGGAACTGCTCGAAAAGCTGAAACCGGACGTCTAGTGATTTGAGGTCGCAGATTGCGACCTCAATCCCTCGAAGGGGAGTGCTTTCCAGTGGACAGTGCCCGCTCCAGGCGAGCAACAGACGTCGGCTGGGTACCCATACGCTCGGCGACCTGTGCCTGCGTAAGCCCCGCGTCGTGCCTCGCCTTGAGAAGTTGATCAACGAGCTCGCCGTCTTCCAGGAGCATCGCAATGACTTCTTGAAGATCATGTTAAAGCCAAGGCGCATCCGAGCGCCCGCTCGCGGGGCTGGGCTGATGGCGGTTCGTTCGAACGTCCGGTTACGCCGCGACTCGCAGTAGCGAACGAAGAAACTCGGGCGCGAAGTCAGCCCCGTTCGGCCACACGACCGTACGAAGCTCGGGATGGAAAGCAACTTGCCGGAAATAGGCTTCGTCACGGAGCGGCTCGAAGATCTCGCCGTGGAGTTGAGCCCGCAGATCGACTTCGCCTTCAAGGCCATCGGCGAACCGCAGCCACAACGTATGGCCAGCGCTGTACTCAGCGGCGACGAGGCGAGGAATCATGGCGGTCATTCCAAGGGTTCAATGCGCGGTTCATAGCCGAGGCTGATGCTCACGAACCGAGTGCCAGAAGGCGAGGACGTCAACGCTCTCGTCGAATCTCGGCGGCAGCGCGGGCGGAGATCCTGATCCGCCGGGCCACTGTCAGCGGCTACTGGCAGGCAGAGACGCCAGCACCTCGTCGAGCGAAAAACACTCGCCGCGCTCGATCTGAGCGATCGACTCGAGCAACGCGTCTTCCTGAGCGGAGGTCAGGACAAAACCTTCGTCAGCCCCGCGAGTCACAACCGTGACCCTGGCGCCCTCGGAGAGCGGGACCCCTTCAAGGACGATCTTGCCGTCGATCACAGTTCCAGTCGCGATCTGCATGATGGAAATGATACTCCGAGTGAACTGTCAGCCTGCACGTCGAGCTGTTCCGCCAATGAGTAGAAGCGATCATCGAATGGCGTCGCGGGCACGGACGATAGCGTCTTGTACGGGAATCCCGGAGATTGCTCCGCGCTCCAGCTCGGCAAGGCGCCGCTCGGCTTCAGCTGACCAGGCGTCCTCGACGTCCGCATCAGAAGCCAGGCTCGCCAGCAGCTTGTCAGCTAGTTTTGCCCGATCCTCCGGAGAAAGAAGGAGCACCTGTGCTTCCACTTCTGCGATTGATTTCGACATCAGTCTCTCCATTGCAAAACTGGCGCGGGCGCGAGGAGGTGTGTCATTCGGACGGCTGAGTCTATGCCGCTTCTTCGATCGCCTGATCCCATCCCGGGAAGACCAGCACAGCGGGGTGGCACTTGAGCGCACGCGCCAGCACCTTCGCCCGCTCGACGCCCAGGTTCACACGACCATTCTCGATCGCGGACAGCGTCGCCTGGGAGATGCCGGTCAGTTCCGAAAGCTGGTTCTGGCTCAGCTCCTGCAGCTCGCGGAGGATGCGCACGGACTCCCCCGGACTGACGTCGACGCGCTTGCGGGCGACGGTGAATTCACTCATTTCAGGGCCTCCTGTAGTCGTGGGCCGTCACTTCAACGATCTGCACCAGCAGGACGGTAGCGTTCGCCTTGTAGATGACGCGCCAATGCAAGCCCAGCCTGGATGAGCGGAACCCGCTCCATTGTCCAGACAGCGCCTCGTCGTGGAATCCCTTGATGGCACGCAAGCCGGCGGGGCCGGTCAGTGCCGCGATGTCCTTCCACTTCTCGTAGCGCTTCAGCACTTCTGGCGGAATCGAGCCGGAGAGCTGTTTCTCGACGCGCCGGTGTTCTTCGATCCGCCACATGTCTTATTCTGCCTATGCCTTATTTGATATGTCAACCTGCTCCAGCCAGGTCGACGACGATCCTGCGCGACCTCTCCCGCAGGCGCTATCATCGAAAACCATGCCAAAGCCCCCAAAACTCCCCCCCCGCACCCCGCCCACCCACCCCTGCCGCCCCGCCGGCAGCCACTCGGCCTGACCCCCCATGTGCGGCATCGTCGGCGGCGTAGCCTCCCGTGACATCGTCCCCGTGCTGGTCGAGGGCCTGCGCCGCCTCGAGTACCGCGGCTACGACTCCTGCGGCGTGGCCGTGCACCACGCCGGCCAGCTCCAGCGCACCCGCAGCACGCACCGCGTCGCCGAGCTGAAGGCGCAGGTGGAAGTCGAGGGCGTGGCCGGCAGCACCGGCATCTCGCACACCCGCTGGGCGACGCATGGCGCGCCGAGCACCACCAACGCCCACCCGCACTTCTCCGGCGGAGAGATCGCGGTGGTGCACAACGGCATCATCGAGAACTACGAACAACTGCGCAGCGAGCTGCAGGCGCTGGGCTACGTGTTCGAATCTCAGACCGACACCGAGGTGATCGCGCACCTGGTGCGCCATCTCTACAAGGGTGATTTGTTCGAAGCCGTGCAGGCCGCGGTGGCCCGCTTCCGCGGCGCGTATGCGATCGCCGTGTTCGCCAGGGCCGAGCCGCACCGCCTGTGCGGCGCCCGCTTCGGTTCACCGCTGGTGCTGGGCGTGGGCACCGGCGGCGAGCACTTCCTCGCCAGCGACGCCCTGGCCCTGGCCGGCACCACCGACCGCATCGTCTACCTCGAGGAAGGCGACCTCGCCGACCTGCGTCCCGACGGCTACCGCATCGTCGACCGCGAGGGCCGCACCGTCGAGCGCGAAGTGCGCACCGTGGCGGCCGAGGCGGCCGAGGCCGAGCTCGGCACCTACCGCCACTACATGCAGAAGGAGATCTTCGAGCAGCCGCGCGCGATCGCCGACACGCTGGAGGCGGTCGGCGGCATCGACCCCGGCCTGTTCGGCCCGGCCGCGGCGTCGGTGCTGCCGACGGTGGACAGCGTGCTGATCCTCGCCTGCGGCACCAGCTACTACGCCGGCTGCGTCGCGAAGCAGTGGATCGAATCGATCGCCCGGCTGCCGGTGCAGGTGGAGATCGCCAGCGAGTACCGCTACCGCGACTCGGTGCCCAACCCGCGCGCACTGGTGGTGACCATCTCGCAGTCGGGCGAGACCGCCGACACCCTGGCCGCGCTCAAGCATGCGCGCGACCTGGGCCATGTGCACACGCTGGCGGTGTGCAACGTCGCCACCAGCGCGATGGTGCGCGAGACCACGATGCGCTTCCTCACCCGCGCCGGGGTGGAGATCGGCGTCGCCTCGACCAAGGCGTTCACCACGCAACTGGTCGCGCTGTACCTGCTGGCCAACACGCTGGCCAAGGCCCACGGCCGGCTGATCGAGGCGGCCGAGCACGACGCGACCGCCGCGCTACGCCACCTGCCGGCCGCGGTGCAGACCGTGCTGGCCCTGGAGCCGGCGATCGTCGAATGGAGCGAGACCTTCGCCACCAAGGAAGACGCCCTGTTCCTCGGCCGCGGCCTGCACTACCCGATCGCCCTGGAAGGCGCGCTCAAGCTGAAGGAGATCAGCTACATCCACGCAGAGGCGTATCCGGCTGGCGAGCTCAAGCACGGCCCGCTGGCGCTGGTGACCGCGGCGATGCCGGTGGTGACGGTGGCCCCGAACGACGCGCTGCTCGAGAAGCTGAAGAGCAACATGCAGGAGGTGCGTGCGCGCGGCGGGGAGCTGTACGTGGTGGCGGATGGGGATACGCAGATCGCGGACAGCGAGGGGGTCAGGGTGATACGGATGCCGGAGCATTACGGGGATCTGTCGCCCATATTGCATGTGGTGCCGTTGCAGCTGCTGGCGTATCACACGGCGTTGGCGCGAGGGACGGATGTGGATAAGCCTAGGAATTTGGCTAAGTCGGTGACGGTGGAGTGAGTGCTGCAGACTGGAGTCGGCCGGAGGTAGAGGCGACCGTCGACGACTATTTGAGCATGCTCGCCGCAGAGCTCTCAGGAGTGCAGTACAGCAAGGCAGACCATCGTCGTTCTCTGCAGCCAATCCTTAATGGTCGGTCGAACCCGTCGATCGAGTTCAAGCACGCCAACATCAGCGCAGCATTGATCGACCTCGGATTCCCATACATCGCCGGATATAAGCCACGCTCGAACTACCAAGGGCTGTTGGCAGAGGTGATCGCGCAGCGGTTAGCGGTTAATCCCCGACTTCTGGAAATCGCTGGGTCGGATGCTGACCGCCCGATCGTTCCTCCCGAGCTTGATGACATTCTCAGCGTGCTTACCGATCCGCCGTCAATTGACCGCGCCCCATCCAGAACCAATACGATGCTTGATCCAGCGCATCGGCCCGTTACCAACTACATTGAGCGAGAGGCCCGCAATCGTTCGCTTGGTGCCGCAGGAGAGGAGTTCGTTCTTGCCTATGAGCGTAGAAGACTTCAACGATCAGGTCATGAGCGACTCGCGGCACGCATAGAGCACACGTCGAGCGTCCGCGGTGACTACGAGGGTTACGACATACTCTCGTTCGACGTTTCCGGAAAAGAACGCCTGATCGAAGTCAAGACGACCAAGTATGGGAAGGCGACGCCGTTCTACGTGACTCGAAATGAAGTTGCAGCTTCAGCGAGACATAACTCTTGCTATCACGTGTATCGACTGTTCTCGTTCCAGCGCCCCGGCGGCCACCCAAATTCCCCCACCTGTGGCCACCCCAAACTCCCCCACCTGAGCACCGATAGCCGCGGCTGATCCGCCGCGGAGCGCTGAAGACGGGACGTTACCCTCGCCCCCCTCG
>JBIITW010000263.1:0-5772 GCA_044340265.1 Burkholderiales bacterium
CGGCGTGATAGACCAGCCCCAGCTGTTCGCGCAACTGGTGGAGCAGGGGCGAGCTCATGCCTTCGCCAAGCACGGCCGCGGCCACGCGGGCGGTCGGGTCGTCGGCGCGCAGCGACGGTATCGGGAACCCCACGACGAGGTGGGTCTGGCTGCTGCCGGTGACGCGGCGCGCACGCAGGCCCCCGTCGAACACCGGCGCCTCTATCGTGTTCGGCTCACCGCGCGGCATGGTCTCGAAGGCGGCCGCCATCGCGGCGATCGTCGAATCCGGGTCGATGTCGCCGATCACGCCGGCGACCACGTTGGCGCCCGTGTACTGGCGCGCGACATGCGCGACCAGGTCTGCCCGGGTGAAGCGCGAGAGGGTCTTCGCAGTGCCGATCACCGGGCGCGCCACCGGATGCCTGCCGAAGCTGGCCTCGTCGAACAGCCGATAGGCGGTGGAGATCGGATCGTCCTGGTCGTCGGCCAGTTCGGCCAGGATCACGGTGCGCTCGCGTTCGAGTTCCGCCTCGGGATAGGTCGCATGGCGCACGATGTCGCCGAGCATCCCGATCATGGTGCCGGTGTCGCGCGGCATCCCGTACATGTAGTACGCGGTGTGGTCCTTGTCGGTATGTGCGTTCACGTCTGCGCCCAGGCGCTCGGCATCGAGGTTGATGCGCCGCGCGTCGCGCGTCGGCGTGCCCTTGAAGGCCATGTGCTCGATGACATGGCTGATGCCGTTGTCGCGCGCCGGCTCATGTGCACTGCCGGAGCGCACGAACACGCTCACCGATGCGGTGTGCAGGTGCGGCGCGGGGATCGCCAGCAGGCGCACGCCATTGGCGAGCGTGGTGAAGGGAAGGGTGGCGGCGGCGGCGGTGTGGGCGGTTCTGATCGGTCTGGTCCTGGCGAGCGGGAACTGATGCTATCGCAGTGCGCGCCCGCATACCGGCCTGGCCTCGCTACGATTTTTGTCCGGATGCAGACTAAAAATTGGTAAACTGAGCGACTCGATAAATGTTCTCTGCTCGACGTGTTCTACCCGACCAGCCTGTTCCTCTCTCTGTTCGCCTTCTGGCTCCTGCTGTCGGGCATGTACACCCCTTACCTGATCGCCGCCGGTGCCGGATCATCGCTCGCGGTGGTCTGGTTCGCAAAGCGGATGCATGTGGTCGATGCGGAGGGGCATCCGGTCGCCCTCGGCCTGCGCGCGCTGGCCTACTGGGCCTGGCTGCTGAAGGAAATCGTGAAGTCCGCGCTGACGGTGACCCGCATCATCCTGCATCCGAAGCTGCCGATCAGCCCGACGCTGGTGCGCATCCGTCCCGGTCAGCGCTCGGCGGTGGGCCTGGTGATACATGCCAACTCGATCACCCTGACGCCCGGCACCATCGCGATCGAGGCTGCCCCCGGCGAGTTCCTGGTGCACGGGCTGACCCGCGAGGGCGCCGAAGGCACGGTGGACAGCGAGATGGACCGCCGGGTGAGCGCGCTCGAGGGGAAGGCCTGATGTTCGCCGCCGCGGCGTTGGCTCTGCTGGTCACGCTGGTGCTGGCGCTGGTGCGCGCGGCGCTGGGCCCTACCGTGTTCGACCGGGCGCAGGCGGCGAACACCATCGGCACCACCGCCATGCTGCTGCTTGCGGTGCTCGGCTTCCTCGACGGTCGACCGGAATTCCTCGACCTGGCGATCGTGTACGGCCTGCTGAACGTGATCGGGACCATCGCGGTGCTCAAGTTCTTCCGCCAGGGCGATCTCGGCGACCCGGGCGACCCGGTGCAGGGCGGCGAGGGCGGTCGATGAACCTGCTGGTCGACAGCGCCAGCTGGGTCTGCCTGCTGGCCGGTGGCTTCTTCTGCATCGTCGGCGCGGTCGGCCTGCTGCGCATGCCCGACTTCTACACGCGGATGCATGCGGCGAGCGTGATCGACACGCTGGGCGCCGGACTGATCCTGCTCGGGCTGATGCTGCAGGCGGGCTTCACGCTGGTGTCGGTGAAGCTGGCGATGGTCGGCGTGCTGTTGCTGTTCGCCGGGCCCACCGCCGCGCATGCGCTGGCGCGTGCCGCGAGGGTGCGCGGGCTGGCGCCGCTGCTCGCGCGCGACGACGACGAAGGGAAGCTGCCATCGAAACCCTGATCATCAACGTGCTTCTGGTACTGATGGCGGTGGCGGTGGTGGTGATCGCCCGCTGCCGGAACCTGTTCGGCGTGGTCATCCTGGGCGGCATCTACAGCTTCCTGATGGCCACCGTACTGGTGGCGATGGATGCGGTGGACGTGGCGATGACCGAGGCTTCGGTCGGCGCCGGCCTGTCGACCGTGCTGTTCCTCGGTGCGCTGTACCTGTGCCGCAGCGAGGAGGCTCGCCCGGTGCAGAAGCCCTGGCTGCCGCTGGCCGTCTCGCTGTCGGTGGGCGCAGTGCTGGTGTATGGAAGCCTGGGCCTGCCGGCGTTCTCCGATCCGCATGCGCCGATCCACCAGCACGTCGCGCCGCGCTACCTGAACGAAAGCCGGGCCGAGGTGGATGTACCCAACGTGGTGACCGCCGTGCTGGCGAGCTACCGTGGCTACGACACGCTGGGCGAGACGACGGTGGTGTTCACCGCCGGTGCCGGCGTGATCGCGCTGCTGCGCCGGCGTTCGAAGGCACGCCGCGAGTGAACAACGACCTTATCCTGCGCGTGGTCGGCAAGCTGCTGATCCCGTTCATCCTGCTGTTCGCGCTGTATGTGCTGTTCCATGGCGACTTCGGCCCGGGCGGTGGCTTCCAGGCCGGGGTCATCCTGGCTGCGGCGGTGATCTTCCATGCGCTGATCTACGGCCTTGCACAGACGCGGCGGGTGGTGCCCGACCGGCTGGTCGAGTCGATGATGGCCCTGGGCGTGCTGCTCTACGCGGGCGTGGGCTTCGCAGGCATCCTGCTCGGGGGCAACTACCTCGACTACTTCGTGCTCGACGCGGACAGCGTGCACGGACAGCATCGCGGCATCTTCTGGGTCGAGGCCGGGGTCGCCACCACCGTCTCCGGCGTGATGCTGAAGATCTTCTACATGTTCGCCAGCCGCGGCAGGGTGGACGATTGAGTCGCGCTGGGCGCCCGGCATGACCGCAGCCGGCCACTTCACCTATTTCGTCACGGTGTTCCTGATGATCGCCGGGCTGTTCATCGTCATCGCCCGAGGCAACATGATCAAGAAGCTGGTCGGGCTGGGCATCTTCCAGACCTCGGTCTACCTGTTGTACATCGCGCCCGGCAAGCTGGTCGGCGGGACCGCCCCGATCCTGGCCGAGGGTTTCACCGTCTACTCGAACCCCTTGCCCCATGTGCTGATCCTCACGGCGATCGTCGTCGGCGTGGCCACGCTCGCGCTCGGGCTGGCGCTGGTGGTGCGCATCCAGGAGTGCTACGGCACGATCGAGGAAGACGAGGTGCTGGCCCTGGATCTGGCATCCGGTGATGCGGTCGAAGCCGGTCCTGGATCTGACGTCCGGCCAGAAGACCGGCAGGGCCCGGGCGGCCGGCGATGAACCTCGCGATCCACCTGCCGGCGCTGCAGGTCGTGGTGCCGCTGGCCGCCGCTCCGCTCGCGTTGCTGGTGCGCGGCCGGACGCCGGCGTTCGTCGTCGCCCTGGTCGCGACCTGGAGCGCCTTTGCCATCTCGATCCTGCTCTGGCTGCAGGTATCCGCCGGCGGCACCCTTTCCTACGCGATCGGCAACTGGCCACCGCCATGGGGCATCGAGTACCGGCTGGACCGGCTGACCACCTTCATGCTCGTGCTGGTATCGGGCGTCGCCGCGCTGGTGCTGCCCTACAGCCGGGCGAGCATCGAGGCCGAGGTGCCGCGCGAGCAGCACTACCTGTTCCACACGATGTTCGTGCTCTGCCTGGCCGGCCTGCTCGGCATCACGATCACCGGCGATGCGTTCAACGTGTTCGTGTTCCTGGAAATCTCGTCGCTGTCGACCTACGTGCTGATCGCGCTCGGGCGAGACCGGCGGGCGCTGGTGGCCGGCTTCCAGTACCTGATCATGGGCACCATTGGCGCGACCTTCTTCGTGATCGGCGTCGGGCTGCTGTACCTGATGACCGGTTCGCTGAACATCGCGGACATCGGCGAGCGCATCGGATCGCTGGGTGCCACCCGCCCGGTGCTCGCCGCGCTCGCCTTCCTGACCGTGGGCCTGTCGCTCAAGCTGGCACTGTTCCCGCTGCACCAGTGGCTGCCCAACGCCTACGCCTACGCGCCTTCTGCCGTGTCGGCGCTGCTCGCCGCGACGGCCACCAAGGTCGCGGTCTACGTGCTGCTGCGCTTCCATTTCACGGTGTTCGGCGAGGTGGCGGCATTCGAGTCGCTGCCGATGCAGCGCATGCTGCTGCTGCTCGCGCTGGCCGGCATGTTCGCCGCGTCGGCGATCGCGATCTTCCAGGCCGACCTGAAGCGGCTGTTCGCCTATTCCAGTGTCGCGCAGATCGGCTACATCATCCTCGGTGTGTCCTTCGACTCGCAGTCCGGACTCACCGCCGCGATCGTGCACCTGTTCAACCACGGCGTGACCAAGGGCGCGATCTTCATGCTGCTGGGCGGCGTGGCGCTGGTGATGGGCGGCACCAGTCTCGCGCGCGTGCACGGCCTGGGCCGGCGCATGCCGCTGACCAGCGCCGGCATCGTCGTCTGCGGCCTGTCGCTGATCGGCATACCCGGGACCGCCGGCTTCATCAGCAAGTGGTACCTGTTGCTCGCCGCGCTCGAGCAGGGACAGTGGTGGCTGGTGTTCGTGGTCGTGGGCTCTTCGCTGCTGGCGGTGGTGTATGTGTGGCGTTTCGTCGAAGCCGCCTATTTCCGCGAATGCAATGACGTGATCCCGGTGACCCGGTCGGTGCCCTGGTCGATGGGCGTGCCCGCAGCCATCCTGGTCGCGGCGACCGTGTATTTCGGCATCGACACCAGCTTCACGGTCGGGTCCGCGGCCGCCGCCGCGGACGGCCTGCTCGGCGGGAACGGGCGATGATGGCGCCGGCGTTCGCGATGCAGGCGGCGATGGCGGTACCGCTCGCCGGCGCACTGCTGATCGTGCTGGCCCGGCGCAGGCCGAACCTGCGCGAGGCGGCGACCCTGCTCACCGCGCTGGCACTGTTCGCCCTCGTGCTGTCGCTTTTGCCCGGCGTACTCGCCGGCGGCCGGCCGGCCTTCGTGCTGACCACCGTCATGCCCGGGCTCGACCTCGCCTTCTCGCTGGAGCCGCTCGGCATGCTGTTCGCGCTGGTCGCCTCCGGCCTGTGGATCGTCAATTCGATCTATTCCATCGGATACATGCGCGCGAATGGCGAGTCGAACCAGACGCGCTTCTACGTGTGCTTCGCGCTGGCGCTCGCCGCGACGATGGGCATCGCCTTTGCCGGCAACCTGTTCACGCTGTTCGTGTACTACGAACTGCTGACGCTGGTCACCTATCCGCTGGTCACGCACCAGGGCACGCAGGCGGCGCGCGACGGCGGGCGCACCTACCTCGGCCTGCTGATGGGCACTTCGATCGTCTTCCTGCTGCCGGCGCTGGTGTTCATCTGGTATCTCGCCGGCAGCACGGACTTCGTCGAGGGTGGGCTGCTTTCGCGCCAGCCGGGTGCCGCCGCGATCGCCGAAACCCTCGGGCCGGCCGGCCTCGCTGCGCTGCTTGCGCTGTGCATGTTCGGCATCGGCAAGGCGGCGCTGATGCCGGTGCATCGCTGGCTGCCGGCGGCGATGGTCGCGCCGACGCCGGTGTCGGCACTGCTGCATGCGGTGG
>JBIITW010000061.1:0-21193 GCA_044340265.1 Burkholderiales bacterium
GGCAGCAAGGCGCCGTGCCAGCCGGCCGCAGACCAGCGCCTTCTTCGACGGCGACAGCGTGATGCCGGCCGCGTCGAAGATGAATTGCCGGAAGCGGGAGAACTCGCCTTCGGTGAGTGCAGCCGGGTTCACCTGGCCTCGGGCAGGTTCGCGTTCCTGGGCGCAGGTCAGTAGCGGGCGAACCGCGACTCGTCGACGCTGGAGGGCTCCTCGCTGGCGGCCGGGGCGGCCGCGCCGTTGCGCCGGCCCGCAGATGCACGGCGGGCCTGGGCCGGGGGCGTGCGCGCCGTCGACACATCACGCTGAAGGAGCGCTCCCGACGCGGCGCTGCCGTTGCCCACCTTGAAGAATCCCATCGTCTCGAGGAGTTGCTGCGCCTGCGCACTCATTTCCTCCGACGTCGCGGCGAGTTCCTCCGAACTGCTGGCATTGTGCTGGGTCGTCTGGCTCATCTGCCCGACGGCCGAGTTGATCTGGCCGACGCCGGCCGACTGTTCCTCGCTTGCGGCGGTGATCTCCTGCACCAGGTCGGAGGTCTTGCGGATGCTGGGCACCATCTCGTCGAGCAGCAGGCCTGCCCGCTCGGCCAGCTCGACGCTGGAATCGGCGACTTCGCCGATCTCCTGTGCCGCCACCTGGCTGCGCTCGGCGAGCTTGCGCACTTCGGCTGCGACCACCGCAAAGCCCTTGCCATGCGCGCCGGCACGCGCCGCCTCGATCGCCGCATTGAGCGCCAGCAGGTTGGTCTGGTAGGCGATGTCGTCGATGATGTTGATCTTGCTGGCGATCTGCTTCATCGCGGCGACCGTCGCCTTGACCGCGTTGCCGCCTTCCTCGGCCTGCGCCGCGGCCTTGCTCGCCATGCCGTCGGTGACCTTGGAGTTGTCGGTGTTCTGCGAGATCGACGCGGTCATCTGCTCGAGCGCCGCGCTGGTTTCTTCCACCCCCGAGGCCTGCTCGCTCGCGGCCTGGCTCAGCGCCTGTGCGGTCGCGCTGACTTCCTCGGACGCGCTGGCAAGCGACTCGGCACCCGACATCACTTCCCCGACCACCTTGCGCAGGCGTTCGACCATTCCGCGCATCGACTCCAGCAACTGGCCGGTTTCGTCGCGCGAGCTGCCTTCGATCCGCACCTCGAGGTCACCGTCGGCCAGTCGGCGCGCCACCTCGGCAGCGCGCCCGATCGGAACGCTGACGCTGCGCGCGATCAGCCAGCCCAGCAGCACGCCGACCACGACGCCGACCGCCATGAACGTCCACAGCAATCGCGTGCTTTCAGCCGCGACCCGGTCGCCCTCGGCCCTCTCCGTGGCGGCGTTCTGTTCCTTCAGCGTTCCCATGGCCGTCAGGACGGTGTCCAGCCGGTCGGCGACCTCCCGCACGCTGGTCATTGCAGACTGCATGGCCTCGTCGCGCTCCTGCAGCTTGCGCGTGCCGGCCTGGGCGATCAGCTGCTGCATGGCGCGCTCGTACACCACCCAGTCCCGGTCGAATGCAGCGAGGAACTCCTTGCCTTTTTCGGTCACGAACAGCGGCCTGGCCTTCGCCACATGGTCCTTCACCGATGTCGTGTACTTCTGCATCGACGCCGCATGCGTGTCCCGCTCGGCCTGGGTCGTCGCCAGCAGGAAGTTCCCGCGTGCCCGCCCGATCGAGATCAGCGCGATGTCCGCCTGCTTGATGTACGACAGCCCGAGCAGTTCACGTTCGTACATCTGCGTATTCAGTGCGTTGATGTGTTCCGTGTTGCGCAGGCCGATCACCCCGACGACGATGCTGATCGATGTGACCAGCAGGAAGCCTGCGATCAACCGTACGCCGATCTTTAGATTGGAGAACATGGGGTGTCCTTGCAAGGGCGGGGTGGACGAAGGGAGGGCCGGTGTGGCGGCGCGCCGGCGCGCCACTTCACTCGCGTGCAGGAGCTTTCGGCACGCATGGCTGAAACGGAAACCCGGGGACGACTTTGGGGGCATCCCCGCGCGCGCCGGTTCAAGGGGCGCTGCGCGATTCCGTCTCGGCAAATCTATCGGCGCTGGACAGCCGGACTTGAGCGTCGCATGGCGTGCGGCCTCGGTTCGGGCCTCGGTTCGGGCCTCGATTCAGGCCGCGTCGAAGGCGATCCGCGTTCCGCGTGCAGCGGCATCGGCGCTGGTCGGGATGTGCCTCGCCAGGAAGTCGACGAAGGTGCGCACCATCGCCGCCCGGTGTACCCGGCTCGGGTAGATCACGTGCAGGCTGACCGGCGCGGGCGGATGATCGGGCAGCACCACTTCAAGCTCGCCGCTGGCCAGCGACTGGTCCACGATGAACACCGGCTGCATGGAGATGCCCATCCCGCCGATGCTGGCTTCGGCCAGCAGGGCTCCGTTGTTCGCGCGCATCGGGCCGCGCACCGGCACCAGGTGCGGCCCTTCCGGCCCGAACAGTTCCCAGTCGACCCCGCCGCGATTGTGTACGTAGCCCAGGCAGCGGTGGTGCAGCAGGTCGGCCGGGGTGCGCGGGCGGCCGTGGCGGTCGAGGTAGGCGGGCGAGGCCACCAGCAGGAGGCGGGTCGATGCCAGCCGCTGCGCGACCAGCGTCGTGCGCACCTCGCGCGTGATGCGGATGGCGAGGTCGTAGTTCTCTTCGACCAGGTCGACCTGGCGGTCGATCAGGGTGACGTCGAAGTCGAGGCTGGGATGGGCTTCGCAATAGCGCGCGATCAGCGGTCCCAGGAATCGGCCGCCGAACACCACCGGCGCGCTGATCCGCAACACGCCGGTGATCTGCTCCGTCGCCGATGTCGCCATTGCCTCTGCCCGTTCGACATCGGCCAGGATCGCGCCGCAACGTTCGAGGTAGCTGCGCCCGGCATCGGTCAGGTTGAGGCTGCGCGTGGTGCGCTGCAGGAGGCGAGTGCCCAGGTGGCTCTCCAGGTCGCCGACCAGCCTCGACGTGGCGGTGGTCGACAGGCCCAGCCGCTCTGAGGCGCGCGCGAAGCTGCCGGATTCCACGACCTGCATGAATACTCGCATGGCGAGAAGACGATCCATCCCTGGATTATCCCGCAGGATGGGATTGTCAATCCCGTACAGACGTCTTTATTTCGTTGACCAAGACAAAGACAATTCGTGTCCGGGCCCATGCATTGCGTGTCTGAAAGGGTCGACTGCGAGGTTGCCGAAGTGACTGGAAGGTTGCCTACGCTGTTCCTGTCCCATGGCGCTCCGACGCTTGCGCTCGACAGCGCCGTCGACGGCGGCAGCCATGGAACCCTCGCCGTTGCGCTCGCCGGCTTCGCGAATTCGATCCCGCGACCGAAGGCCGTCCTCGTGGTATCTGCCCACTGGGGCACCGGCATGACGATGCTCACCGGGGCGACGCTACCGGAGACGCTCCACGATTTTTCCGGGTTCGATCCGGCGTTGCTGGCCATCGCCTATCCGGCGCGCGGTTCGTCGGAACTGGCAACACAGGTCCATCATCTGCTCGGCGCAGCGGGGATCGAAGCGGGCATCGATCTGCAGCGCGGTTTCGACCATGGCGCATGGGTGCCGCTGCTGCACCTCTACCCCGGCGCAGACGTCCCGGTGGTCCAGATGTCGCTGCAGCCTGCCGCGGTGGCGGGTAGCCAGCATGCGATCGGACGCGCGCTGTCGTCGCTGCCGGGCGAGGGGGTCCTGGTGATCGGTTCCGGTGGCATCACCCACGACCTGCGAACGGCGTTCTCGATGGCCGGCAGCGCCGTGCAGGCGCCCTGGGCGCGCGCCTTCGCCGACTGGGCGGACGAATGCCTCGCATCCGGCGACACCGAAGCCCTGCTCGACTGGCGTGTGCGCGGGCCGGAGGCCGAGCGCAACCACCCGACGGCCGAGCACCTGCTGCCCCTGTTTCTCGCGCTGGGTGCAGCCGGGGAATCGTGGATCGCGCGCCGGCTCTACAAGGGCGCGATCATGGGCACGATCGCCCTCGACAGCTGGGCCTTCGACAGCTGAAGCTGCGCGACCGTCAGTCGAGCACGATCTTCAGCTGCCGGATCAGGGCGTCCATTGCCTGGTAATCGCGCTTGATGAAGGCGGCCAGTTCCTCCGGCGTGCCCGGCGATACCTCGATGCCCTGCAGCTTGAAGCGTTCCTTGACGTCGGGGCTGTTCGCGGCGCGGCCGATGTCGGCTGCCACCCGGTCGATGATCTCGCGCGGCGTGGCCGCCGGCGCGAAATAGGCGAACCAGGCGATCACGTCGAAGCCGGGGAAGCCGCTTTCGGCCACGGTGGGTATGTCCGGCCCGCCCGGCCAGCGCTTCTCGCTGGTGACCGCGATCGGGCGCATCTTGCCGGCGTCGATGAACGGCTTGGACACGATCGGCGCGGTGAACGAGATCGTCACATGGCCCGCCATCTGGTCGACCACCAGCGGTCCCGCCCCCTTGTACGGCACATGGATGAGGTTCACCTTCGCGCGCGACATGAACAGCTCGCCGGCCAGGTGCGACGGCGTGCCGGCCCCGGGTGATCCGAAGGTGATCGCGCCGGGCCGGGCCCGTGCGAGCGCGATCAGCTCCTTCACCGTCTTCACCGGCAGCGCCGGGTGGGTCAGGATCATGTTCGGCGAGGTGGCGCCCATCGAGATCGGTGCAAAGTCGCGGAACGGATCGTAGGGCAGCTTGCGGTACAGGCTGAGGTTCGCGGTCAGCGAGTTGTTGGCGATCAGCAGGGTGTAGCCGTCGGCGGTCGCCCGCGCGGCGATCTCGGCGCCGAGGTTGCCGCCGGCGCCCGGGCGGTTCTCGATGACCACCGGCTGGCCGAGCATCGCAGGCAGCCGGATGTTGATCGTGCGCGCCACGATGTCGTTGCCGCCGCCGGGCGGGAACGGCACGATCAGGCGGATCGGCTTCGCCGGCCACGACTGGGCCGAGGCCCCGGTGACGGCCGACAGCAAGGCCAGTGCTGCGCACGCCGACAGGCGCGATCGTCTGGTGACAGGCATGGCTTCCCCTCCCGTGTGCGGCCGTGGGTCCCGCTGCCGCCCCTGTGCCGGGGCGTGCAGTGGCCGGCCGTGTGTCTGACTTCTACCTGCGGGTGGCCTTCGGCATCCCTTGCTGCGACGGGGTGTCTCCGACCTTCGACATGTCCGGCCGGGCGACGCTGAAGATGTCGCCCAGCGGTGCATACAGCGAGCCGGACAGGCGTCCGACCGGATCGAGCAGCTTCGGGTCGACGCGGCCGTTCTTCCAGACCGACGGCGACACATGCACATGCTCGATCTTCGCGATCACGATATGGGTGCGTCCGTCCTGGTAGATGTGCTTCACCTCGCATTCGAGGTGCGCCTTCGCCTCGCCGACGCGGTAGGGCTTGACCGTCTTCGACGGCACCGCGGTCAGGCCGGCCCATTCGAACTCGTCCTGGTCGCGCGGCCAGTCGCCGGAGGTGAAGCTCATCTTCTCGAGCAGGTCCATGGTGACGATGTTCGCCACGAACTGCGGCACCTCGCGGATGTTCTTCACGCTGTCCTTCTCGCCGGTGGAGCCGAACGCGCAGTAGAACGGCTCGGAGCCCATCAGGTTGAAGTACGAATACGGCGCGACGTTGCGCACGCCGGCGGCGGAGATGGTGGAGATCCAGCCGACCGGGCGCGGCACCACCAGCGCGGTCAGCAGCAGGTAGAAGTCGCGCGGGGACAGGGTGTCAGGGCCTAGCTCGAGCGCTTCGGTCAGCACGTCGGGGACGCCGGGGGCGTTCTTCGGGTTGCCGGGTGTGACGCTCATGTTGCGCTCGCTCCTCGTTCGTTCGGGCTCTGCCGGCCGTGGACGACCGTGCGTGCAGCGGAGCATACAGCAGCCCGTGAGGCCTGCCACGGCTAGCAGGCCGGCGGGCCCGTGGTTCCCAGGTACTGGCCGCTGAACGAGAAACGTGCGCCGGTGCGGGCGCTGCAGGGGTAGTCGTCATGCCAGACCGTGAGGGTGGTGGCACCGTCATATTCCGCCTGCAGCGGAGTCCATGCATAGCCCTCGTAGGTCACGGCGGTGAAGACGGCCGGGGCGAGCGCGGCCTGCCCGGCCGTGAAGGTCCATTCATAGGTCTGGTAGGTGGAGTTGCAGCCGCCCGAGCGGCACTGCGCCCACGGTGCGATCATCGACCGGACCGTCCAGTTGCCCTCGGACGAGCAGCGGATCTCTACCTGAAGGCGGGTGCGGTCGAGCGGGGGCGACATGAAGTTCACCACGGTCTGTTCGCTCTGGCCCGAGGTCGTGATCGGTGCGAGGTAAAGCAGGTTGGCGACGCTGGCCGCCGCGAGCAGCGGCCGGCCCGGATCCAGCGGGTCGAGGATCAGTGGTGTGAGCGCAGATACGGCTGTCGGCCGGAGCGGGCGCGACCAGTCATAAGTGAGGGTCGGCGAGATCGTGGTGGTCTCGGTTCGGTTCAGCCGGGCGAACCGACCGTCGGGGGCGACCGCATACCGATCGTTCGCGGCCGTCAGCGTATAGCCGAAACGTCCTGCGTTGCGGAACGACATGTCGGCCGAGCATCCGCCGTAGGTCAGCTCGCGCTGGTCGACCTGCAGCGAGAGGCGCGCGACCTGCTCGACACCGCCATTGCCCGTGGCCACCGCATCGTAGACCGGCGAGAGCCGCAGTCCGTAGTCGACCAGTGCGCTGGCCGAGCCCTGTTCGTCGATCAGCGTGACGATATCGGTAAAGCCTTGCGGGCAATCGTTCCGGGCGCGCCGGTCGACGAGGCAGCGCAGGCCCGCTTCGGGATCGGCCGGCGCGCCATCGAGCATGTCCGGTGCATCGAATGCGCCTCCGGTATCGATCGTCGACGACGGACCGATCGGCTCCATCATCAGGTTCAGCCGCTGCCAGCGCAGCCGGCCTGCATCGGGATAGGCCCATCCCGCCGGCAGCCCGGTCGCCACCCGCAGGGGTATGTACTGCGCATGGAGGATGTGCGGTTGCGCATCGAACAGCCGCGGGTCGGGGAAGCTGGTGCGGCCTGCCCGGTCGACCGACAGTGTCCAGACCAGCCGGCGCGGACGGGCGCTGCCAGTGACCGTCACCTGCTGGTCGAAGGAGAACGTCGCCTGGCCTACGCCGCGTGCCTGCAGCAGCGAACTCAATGCCGCAGCCAGCGCCGGGGCCTGGGCGCCCAGGTGCACGCGGGCCTCCGACAGCAGCTGTGCCTGCGACAGCGTGTCGCCGAAATCGCGCACCGCGACCTGGGCGATCGACGAAGCGTTGGGCAGCGTCTCGGCCAGGCGGTCGGATGCAAGCCCGGTCGGGCCGAAGGTCAGGCTGGCGATGCGTGCGGTGACGGACGCACCCGAAGGGCTGGCGGTCTGGCTCACCACCAGCATGCGTTGGGCCGAGCGCGCAGTCTGGGCAAGGGCTGCACTGGCCGTCGCTCCGATCAGCGCCAGGATCATCGAGGCCTCCGCAATCGCCATCAGCGCGCGGACCGCGCCCGCACGCGCCGGTGCGCGGACGGGTCGACGGGGCGGCGGGCGCATGCCTGCTTCGGACAGCACGATCGGAGGGGTCATGCCGTGATCTTAGAATGTCCCCAGCCATTCGCGCGATCGGGAAACCACCCGTGGCGAGGCTTACTCGCGGGTGTCGTCGCGCAGGGTGCGCACCAGGCAGAGGGGGTGGCCACGCAGGATCGGCGAGCCATCGAGCGCGTGAGCCTCATCCGCGGCGAAGCCGGCGACGGTCTCCGGCTGGACAGTCGCGCCCCCGGCGGGGGCTTCGATCCGGAAGCCGTCGGCGACCTGGGTGATCCTGCGCAGCACGGCAGGCGAGGTCGAGGTCACCTGCAGCAGGTACAGGCCGTCGCCGCGCCAATGGGGATCGAGTCGTACCACCACCCGATCTCCCGGCGTGAAGGCGGCATCGGGGGCTGTGTCACCGATGTCCACTTCAACGAGGGTTGCGCCAACGGCTGGCGCTGCGCTGGAATCTGCAACCGACGCGAAGGCGGATGGATCGATCGCCATCCGCAGCGGGGAGGCGCCGTCGAGCGGCGGCGCGGGGGTGAGCTCGGACAGGGCCGCCCGGCGCAGCGCCTGCGTATCGACCAGGCGCGAGATGTCGACCACCTGGCGCGGACCCTCGGACAGCAGGTCGTCCGGTGCGAACCCGTAGCGATGTGCCAGGTCGAGCAGTTTCTCCAGCGTCGGCCAGCCGGCGCCGGTCAGCCACTTGCGCGCAGCGGCCGGTGTCACTGCGCACACGCGCGCCAGCTCTGCCGCCCGTGCGGCCGCCTCGCGCGGGACATCGGCACGCTGGTCGAGCATCTGGTTGAGGTTGCGCGTGAACAGTTGCCGGAAGCGCTCGTTGCTGGGCCGGCCCAGCCGCCGGCTCGACGGGTCGGGCTGGGCCGTCCCGGGGGCGGGATCGACCGCGCGAGTCTGCGGTTCAGGGCGTCGGTAGGCCATGCGTGGCAATGATACCGAAAGTATGCAGCCAGATGGGAAAGTTGCTGCCGCTCTGCGGAAGCAGGTGGGGCGGCACTGGTTTTCGAGCTGGGGATTAATAGAAAAATTCAATTAAACATGGGTTTGGTGCTGTTTCCCGGGAGCGGATGAATGCGTCGCAAAGAGGTGGAACGTAAAGTTCTAGAGAAGATACTAAAAGTATTGACAGGTACCTGAGGTGCCGGCTAGATTGGCGACGCATCGTGGTTGGGTGTCCGTCCTGCCGCGACAGCGTCCGTCTTCTGTCCTTCCCATCGTCTGTGTCAAGGAGTTCGCCATGTCCGCCCAGTCCCCGGTCCAGTCCCCGGTCCAGTCCCCCGCCCCCGCGGGTGCCCGCCGCTCCCCGTCGGTCACGTCCTCGCGCAGCACGGCATCCCCTGCCGACCACCTGGCCACCGGGCCCTCGGCCGGCGCGCCACGCAGCCGCTGTGCACCGATACCGGCCCCGGGCGGTCCGAGCGCTCGTCTGTGTGTCCAGGCGTCCGCGGCCCAGGTGCTGGTCGACCTGCCGATGGCTGCGCGCATCGAAGCCGACATCGCGCAGCTGAACCTCTCGTTCCTGCATGTGGCCCGTGAACTTGCGAGGTCTGCGCGCGAACTGGCAGTGACGCGGCTCGGGCTCGATGCCGCTGCGTGCGCAGCGCTCGACCGCCTGTCCCTCGCCGACCTCGAGGCGCTCGCGCATTCCCACGCACTGATCTTCGGCCTGCGCGTCGATGCCGCGCACCTGCCGATGCAGGCGGAACTGGCGCGGACCAACCAGATCGCGTCCGGCGCTCGGCTGCTGCTGGCCAACGACGCACGATGAACCTTCGCCTGCGATGTACGGATGTGCCAGTGGTCGGGTTCGGCGCACGGCTGCAGGCGGCTGAACGCCTTATCCGCCTGGGCGCTCGCTCGGCGGTGGTCGTCGATGCGCTGTCCATCACGGGTCCATCCCGGGCGCTGGTCCGCCGCATGTATGTGGGCATTCGCGGGCCGGGCCGTCCGCGCGGCCCGCTGCCGTTCGACCATGTGGAACTGCTGAGCACGGTCGCTGCGCGAATGGACGGGTCGGTTTTCCTCGATGCCTGGCAGCGCTTGCGCATGGCCGGCGCAGACAGCGGGTCCGCTCTCGCGGGCGCCTGGGAGTGCCTCGAAGCCGTGGGGCGCAAGGGCCATCCCGGCGCGACGCGCGCGGAGCAAAGCCTGGGCATCGACCAGGGCTGGGTCCTGGCTCGGGCCCTCGAGCACGGATCGATCCATCGCATCGCCTGCGATCAGTGCAGATGCAGCTACTTCGATTCGCGCCTGCGTCCGGCGCGGCAGGGAGTGCCTGCAGCGCCGGTGCCTGCCCCTGCGGCATCGCGGCCGGCACACCTTCGGTGTCCGCACTGTGCGACGGCGCGCGAAGGGCGAACGGCTGCGTCGCCCGTCCGTCGCGCGCGCGCTGTCGTGGATGCGGCGGCAGCCAGGCGTACACATCCGCTGGCCGACCTCGCGCGCAGATATGCCTGGGCCGAGGCGCTGTTCCGGGAGGGTGCGCGCCCGCCGATCGTCACCCATGTCACCGGGCTCGCGATGACCGGCACGCTGCGCCAGCTGTTCATCGACGTGGTCGGACACGGTCCGCGCCAGGGTGCGCTGCCGCAGCTCGGCGAGCATATCGTTGCCACCTATGCGCGCAAGCTTCAGTCCAGCGTGGTCGCGGTCACCGCGGACCGTCTGGTCAAGGCGGGGTACGCGCCGGCGCCCACCCTGCTCGGGACCTGGAACACCTATCGTTCCCTGTTCGGTACGACCGCACGGTTCGACATCAACGCCGTGGCGCTCGTGCTGCGCGCCCGCCACCATCCGGACTTCACGCTGATCCGCTGTCGGGATTGCGCGTGCGCATACCTCGAACTGCGCCTGGACGTTCCCGGGTCGCGCTGCCCCGTCTGCCGGCAGCTTCGAATGGCTCATGCGGAGGCTGCATGGCGTTGATGCATGCACCGGATGCCAGGCCAGGCCCCTGGGGGGAGATCCCCGCGCTCGACCTGGCTTCGCTGGTGCGGCGGCATGCGTCTGCCTTCGGCCGCGTGCGGGCATGCGGCGACTGGAGCGACAAGGACTTCCGGCGCACGGCGGGGCCCCTGCTGCTGGCGTTTGCCCGCCATGCACACCTGCTGCCAGCGAGCTTCTCTGCGCCCTGCGGATCGCTGCTCGATGCCGGCCTCGAGGCCTGCGCCAGTGCGCTGCTCGCGGCGCCCGTCGACCCTGCTGCGCAGGACGGGCGACCCTCGCGCGCGGCGTTCACGGCGGCGTGCCAGGACGCGGTGGTGCTGCACGCCCTGTCGCCCTGGGTCGTCGCCGCCACGGCGCGCTGGCAGGTCCGCACCCGGGACGGTCGGACCCTCGTGCTGGCCGCTCGTCCCCTGTCCGATCAGCTCGAGGATGCGCCGGTGCCCTACCTGATCGAATCGCGCGCGCCTTGTGAAACGCCCGACGACGAGCGGCCCGGCCTGCGCCCGCTCGGCATGGTGCTGCTGCTGCGGGCACTTGCCGCGCCCGCGATGGCCGCCGCCTGCGAGGCGACGCCGCCGCTGCTGGAGGCCGCGCTTGCGCTGGCGATGCCGGCGGCCGCCGCGTTGCCGCCGGTGCGCGCGCCCGCGCCGCAGGATGTGATCGACGCAATGCGCGCACTGATCACCGATGGCCACTGGACGCTCAACGTGCGGCGCTCCCGCCTGTGGTTCCTCGATGGCCATCTGTACCTTGCCTGGAAGACGGCAGCGAACGAGCTATCGGCGCGTCTCGCACTGGATCCTGCCCTGCTGCTGTCGCTGCTGGTGCGGCACGGCATCGTCATCGACCGGGGTCCGGTGATGCCGCTGCGCACCCCGTACACCGAGGCGCTGCCGGTCGTCGAACTGGCCGATCCGCACGCCTGGCTGCGCTCGGTGCCGCCGGCGGGTGCCGGTGCATGATGCCGCCCGGCGTGCTGCGTGCCGGTGAACTGGTCGGCATCGGCGGCTGGCTGTCGGCTGCCGCTGCGATGGCATGGCTGCCTGCAGCCATGCAGGCCGCCGCTGTTGCGCCGCCAGGGCCGTTCATCGCAGCGGCGCTCGCCCTGGCGCTGCTGAACGGGCTGTCGATCGGACGCAGGTGGCGGACCCACGCCCGCCTGCGGCCTGCACCGCAATGGACGGTACCGGTTGCCCGCGTGGTCGCGCGATCGCGCCGCGCCCCGGATGCACAATGGCTTGGCCGTGGCTTCGACTGGACGCCGCTGCATGCGCAGCGCATGCAGCGCCTGCTGCATTCCGGTGCGGCTTCCGCGGCAGCGGGTCTGCGCCTGCTCGATTCGATCGAGCCGCGGCCGGGACCCCTGTCCATGGACGCGCACGCGCTGGGCTCGCACACGCTGGTGTTCGGCCAGACCGGCACTGGCAAGACGCGGCTGGCGGAACTGCTGGTCACCGGCTTCCTCGCCCGCCATCCGGATGCAGTGGTGCTGGTCATCGATCCCAAGGGCGATCGCGACCTGCAATCGCTGCTCGCCCGGGCCTGTCATGCGACCGGCAGGCCGGACGCGCTGATCGAGCTGCATCTCGCGTTTCCCGATCGATCGGTGCGCTTCGATCCCCTGCGCAACTTCACCCGTGCCAGTTCGATCGCCACCCGCATCACCGCGCTCCTGGCCTCGTCGGGACAGGGCGATCCGTTCGCGCAATTCGCCTGGCGCGCAATCCATCGGGTGGTCGAAGCGATGGTGTATGCCGGCCTGCGCCCCAGCCTGGTCTCGATCCGCCGATGCCTCGAGGACGATGCGCAACCGCTGCTGGCGCGGGTGCTGGAGGTCTGGGAAGCTCGCCAGCGCAGTACATCGGACCGGCCACAGGACCCCGCTGAAGGCGCGCGGCGCGCCGGAAGCGCGGCCCCTGGCCGAAGGCACAAGGCGGTGGTGCTGCAGCCACGGCTGGCTGCGGCTGTCGCCCGCTACCGCGAGCGGGCGTCGACCGCGCCTTCGGCGCGCGAGCCGGCGATCGACGGCCTGCTGTCGATGGTGATGCACGATCCCGTCCATTTCTCGAAGATGATCCAGAACGTGCTGCCCCTGCTCGCATCGCTGACCGGCGGCAGCCTCGGACCGATGCTGTCGCCCGATACCGCAGGGCCGTCGGACCGGCGTCCGGTATTCGATGCACGCAAGGTGCTCGACCAGCGGCGCTGCCTCTACATCGGACTGGATGCGTTGACCGACCCGGTGGTGGCGGCGGCGGTCGGCGCCATCGTGCTCGCGGATCTCGCGCAGGTGGCGGGAGAACTGTTCAATGACGATCAGTCGCAGCGCGTGCCGGTGCTGGTCTTCGTCGATGAGGCGGCGGAGGTCGTCAATGCGCCGCTGGTGCAGCTGCTGAACAAGTCGCGCGGAGCCGGCTTCTCGCTCTGCCTCGCGGCGCAGACCGTGCACGACTACGAGGCAAGGCTCGGCAGCGCGGCTGCTGCACGCATGCTGCTCGGCAACCCGGGCAACCTGATCGCCCTGCGCACCGCGGACCTCGAGACCCAGCGCTTCTGCGCCGCAAGCCTGGCGCCGGTCTCGGTCGAGTCGATCGTGCACAGCCGGTCCACGGGCATGCGCCCGGCCTTCGGTGATGCCGAGGCGTCGTCTTCGATCGGCGTGCGGCGCGACCATCGGGAAGTGCCGCTGTTCGCACCCGAATGGCTGGGGTTGCTGCCCGACCTGCACTTCGTCGCGCGCCTCGCGGGCGGGCGAACGGTGAAGGGCGAACTGCCGCGGATGGCAGGATGAGTCCGCTGCGGCATGCGGCAGCGTGGTTCGCGGCCATCGTGGGTGCCGCGTCCTTCACCGCTGCGCTCGCGCATCCCGCCGACCTGGAGCCGCTGGCGCAGCGCTGGCAGGCGCAACTCGTCGCAAGCCTCGGACACGCGCGTGCACTGCACCTGGCATCGGCGATGCACGAGGCCTCGTTGCAGCAGCTGCCGGCGCTGCTCGCCCTGCGTGTGGCCACGCTTTGCGCCTGGCTGTGGCTGCTGGTGCCGCTGTGGATTGCGGCGGCCCTGCAAGGATGGGCGATCGCCGATGCGCGCAGGGCCGCGTTCGCGGCCTCGAATCCGGCCCTGCACCGGCTGGCCTGCCATGCGGCCATCTCGGTGGCCGGCGCGATCCTGGTCGCGCTGTCGCTGCCGGTCGACCTGCCTGCGGCCTCTGTCCCGGCGGGTGGCGTGGTGGTCGCCCTGCTGGTGGCGTGGCAGTTCTCGCATCGGCCCGCCTGGCGCGGCTGAGCACCGGGGTTTCGCAGGACAGGCCGTAGTTCCTCCCCGCGCCACCCTGCATCGCTGAAGGGAAACTTTGCGTCCCCGTCGAACGCGACGCACGACCTGAAGCCGGAGGCACGAATGGACAGGCCCACCACACGCAACGCCACCGAGCTGCTGCGCGGCACGCTCGCCTCGCTTGCACCGCTGTTCGACGACCCGGCGGTGACCGAGATCATGCTCAACGCGCCGGGTGAACTCTGGGTGCAGCGCGACGGGACGAGCGAGCGGTTGCCCTGCCTGGTCTCCGAGGCACAGTTGCAGGCCGCAGTGAAGGTACTGGCCCGGCTGTCCCGGCGCGATGCGACTGCCGGCACCCGGGAGGGCATGATCGATGCCCGGTTCGACGGCATGCGTGTCGCGGCCTGCCTCGCGCCGACGGCGGTACGCGGCCATGCGCTGTGCATCCGCAAGCACCTGCGCCGGCGGCTGTCGCTGGCGGAGCTGGTGCAGGCGGGCTGCCTGACCGCGCAGGCGGCGCAGCTGCTGCGCAGCGCGGTGGTCGGGCGCTGCAACCTGATCATTGCCGGGGCGACCGACTCGGGCAAGACCACCTTCATGAACGCGCTGCTTGCGGAGGTCCCGGCGCACGAACGGCTGGTGACCATCGAGGACACGCCCGAACTGGACGTGGCGGCGCCCAACTGGGTGGCCTTCGAGACATCCGAGGCCGATGGCATCACTGCGCGCGACCTGGTCAGGCTGGCGTTGCGCATGCGGCCCGACCGGATCCTGGTCGGCGAGGTGCGCGGCGCCGAGGCTTTCGACCTGATGCAGGTGGCCAACACCGGCCACCGTGGATCACTCGCCACCCTCCATGCCAACGACGCGCTCGGTGCACTGAGCCGGCTCGAGACCCTGGTGCTGACCGCGGGCGTGCGCTGGCCGTTCGAGGCCGTGCAGCGGCAGATTGCCGAGGCGTTCGACCTCGTGGTGTTCATGGCGCGCCACGAGGGGTGGCGGGCGGTCGCCGAGATCGTGCGCATCGACGGCTTCGACACCCGGCAGCGCCGGTACCTCACCACCCATCTGCCCAGCAAGGAGGCCGTGAATGGATCGCGCGCAGACGCAATCGAGGCCTGAGGCAGCCCTGTGCATCGCCGCCTGCACTGCTGCGGCCATGCTGTGTGCGATGGCTGCGCTGTTGCTGGCATCGGCTCCGGCCCATGCACAGGCAGCGGCGCCCTGGGAAGGGCCGATCTGCGTCGTTGCACGCAGCCTGTCCGGGCCGGTAGCAAAGGCGGTCGCGGTGATCGCGATCGTGATCACCGGCCTGATGATCGCGTTCGGAGAACTCGGCGGGGTGTTCAAGAGCCTGCTCGGGCTGGTGTTCGGCATCTCGTTCGCGCTGCTCGCCGACCAGTGGCTCGGTCTGATCCGTGCCGGCGCGACGACTGCCTGCTTCGGCAGCTGACCGGAGCGAATCGATGGCTCGCACCCTGCATTCATCCGCGCTTCGCCGCACGCCGGTCCACCGGTCGCTGCTCGAGATGAAGACCCTCGCCGGCGTCGAGGACCGACTCGCCATCCTGAACGCGACCTTCGCGCTCGCCATCACGATGGGTGCCGGCCTCTGGCACTGGTTGTTCATCGCGGTCTTCCTGCACCTGCTGGCAGCCCGGCTGACCCGGCACGATCCCTGGCTGCGCCAGGTGTACGCCGGCTACGTGCTGCAAGCGGATGCCTACGATCCCTGGCCGCGCCCGGGCATGCGCCGCGGGCGGCGGCCGGATGGCTTCGGCAGGGACCTGCTGTGCTGAACCTGCGCCGGCTGCTCCGCCAGCAGCGACGCGGTTCGCGCGGCTTCGCCGAACTCGTGCCGTGGATGATCCTGCTCACGGCCGACGTGGTCCTGTCCAAGGATGGTTCCCTGCTGGCCATGTTCGAACTGTCGGGCATCGATGTCGAGGGCACGGCACCCGAAACGGTCGACCGGCAGGCGCGCCTGCTCGAGCGGGCGATGCGGGACTTCGACGAGCGGCTGGCGATCTGGTGGATGGTGGATCGCAGGCGTGCGCCGGTCGAGGCGCCGTCGCGCTTCGACCACCCGGTCTCCGCGCACCTCGACCGCCAGTGGCAGGAGACCTTCCGCCGCGATCCGCATTTCATCAACCGGCACACAGTGGCGATCGCCTGGACGCCGGAGCGCCGGGTGCCCGCTGCCTGGTCGCTGTCGCGGCGCCATGCGTTCGCCAGCCAGGCGGCGACACTGCAGCTCGACTGCGCACGCTTCGAGGACGTGCTTCGCGCCTTCGTCGAGACCAGTGCGGATCTCGGCCTGCAACGCCTGCAGGGTGCGCGCCTGCTCACGGCGCTGCATGACCGCGTGTCGCCTGCTTCGGAGGGGCAGCCGATCGTGGACGTCGGCGAGTGCGCATTCCTCGATGCGTGGCTGCCGGACAACGAGCTTTCGGTGCACGCCGACCGGCTTCGGTTCAGCCATGTCGAGACGGTCGAAGTGGCCGCGCTGTCGGTGAAGGCCTGGCCGGAAAGTACATGGCCCGGCGCGCTCGACAGCCTGCTCGGCATCCCGGGAGAGCTGTCGCTGGTCGTGGCGTTCCGCTTCGAACATCCGGCGCGGGCCGCACGGCGTATCCGGGATGTCCAGCGCCACCAGCGCAACCTGCAGAAGACCTTCGCCGGCTACCTGAAGGAGGCCATCACCCGCGAGGCGACCGCGCTCGTCGACGAAGGGCGCCTGCGCCTCGCCGAGGATGCTTCGGGCGCGCTCGCGCACCTGACTTCCGGCGGCGGCGCCTTCGGGCACTGCGCCGTGGTCGTGCTGGTGCGCGGACAGGATGCCACCGCCCTCGACGAGACCCTGCGCGAAGCGTCGGGGCAGCTGCGTCGCCTCGGCTATCCGGTGCTGCGCGAGCGCCTGAACCTGCTCGGCGCATTCAGCGTCTCGATCCCGGGGCAGTGGGCGATGTCGCCACGATGGTTCTTCGTATCGGAGGCCAACCTGGCCGACCTCGCGCCGATCCGCACCTGCGCGGCCGGTGCAGAGGTCAACGCACACCTGAGCCGCCAGTCCGGGCGCATCGAGCCGGCACTGGCTCGACTGCCCACCGAGGCGCGGACGTTGTTCAATTTCGACCTGCATGTCGGCGATGTCGGCCACGCGCTCGTGCTGGGTCCGAGCGGTGCCGGCAAGTCGGTGCTGATGAATTTCCTCATCGCGCAGGGCCGCAAGTATCACGGGTCGAAGGTGTTCATCTTCGACAAGGATTACTCCTGCCGCATCCCGGTGCTGTTGCAGGGCGGTACGCATGTCGATGCAGGGCCGGGGCAGGCGCCGTTGCGCATCAATCCGCTGGCGCGACTGGTCGACCCGGGCCAGCGCGAGTGGCTCGCGCGCTGGCTCGAACTGCTGCTTGGCGCGCGTGGACACACGATGAGTGCCGATGACGACCGTGCGCTGCGCGAGGCGATCGACCTGCTTTCTGCGCAGCCGCGGGCAGCCTGGCGACTGCGGTCGCTGGTGCCCCTGCTGCCCGGCCGGCTGGCGGGGGAGCTCGATGCCTGGGTCGGCGACGGGACCCTCGCGCGCTACTTCGACCATGACGGAGACGCCTGGCCGACGCAGCCCGATTCATCGTCCGGCTCGGACTTCACCTGCATCGAGATCGGCCAGCTGTTCGCGAGCCCCCGGGTGGCCGGTGCATTCCTCGATCATGCGTTTCGCCAGGTGGAGCAGGCCCTGGACGGGCGGCCGGCGCTGATCTATGTCGAGGAAGCGTGGTTCATGCTCGCCGAGCCACTGTTCTGCCATCGGCTCAACGACTGGCTGCGCACGATGCGCAAGCGCAATGCGGCGGTCGTGCTCGCCACCCAGTCGCTGGAAGAGATCGATGCCAGCTCGATCTTCGCCAGCGTGGTCGACAACATCCCGACGCGGATCTACCTCGCCAATCCGAACGCGGCGGCGCATGCGCGGCTCTACCTCGAGCGGTTCGGGCTGAACGAAACGCAGCTGGCGCGCATCCGCCACGCCTGCCCGAAACGCGACTACTACATCACCCAGCCCGGTCGGTCGCGGCTGGCGAGCATCGTGTTCCCGCCGCGGCTGCTGGCGGCGCTGCGTTCGGATCCGCGCGCGCAGGAGGTGTTCGCGCGCCACCATGCGAGCGGCCAGCCGGGATGGGCGCATGACTACCTCGACGAACTCACCGGCCTGGACGCAGCCCCGTCGGCGCGGAGGGGGCAATGAACCGCGCTGCCTGGCTGGCCGGCTGCGCGATCGCAGCCACGCTGCGCGTGGCCTGTGCCGGCGGCAGCATGCCCGGCACCGGCACGATCGTGCATGATCCTGTTTCGTACGTGCAGCATGTACGCAACGCCCAGGCTGCGCTGGTCGCCGAGGCGCAGCGGGCCAGGCAGCTGCAGCAGCACTGGGAGTCGCTGATGCTGCAGGGCCGCCAGCATGAAGCCGCGCTTCGCCAGCTGGCGAGACTGCGCCCGCAGGACCTGGCCTCGCTGCGGGCGATGTCCGGTGAACAGCTGGCGCGTGTCGGCGAGTACCTGCAGCGGCTCGATCGCCTCGGCGGCTCGATCGAGGCGCTGCGCGCCGAAGCGGTCGCGACACAGCAGGCGCATTCGATGTCGCGCCTCACCTGGCCCGAGTATGTCGAGCGAGAGCAGGCGCTCGCCCGTGCGCGCATCGACCGCCAGCGTGAGGCGTTCGCCGATGCGCGTCGCACCATGGCACGGGTCGAGGCCGATTTCGCGGAGGTGCGCGCAGTGCAGGCACGCATCCTCGACACCGAGGGTACGCACCAGTCACTGCAGATGCTCAACCAGCAGGTGAGCATGCTGGTTTCGCAGAATGCCGCGGTGCAGGGCCGACTCGCCGAAGCCGACGCCCGTTCGGCGCATGATGCTGCCCGCGACGAATCGATGGCGGCGCGGGTCAGGCGGTTGCGCGAGATCGAACTGCAATCGGCGGACCGGCGCGCGCTCGACGCCCGCGAGGTCGCCGCGCGCGCCCGGGAACGTGCCTCCGGCGCGATCGAAGCCCGCCGGCTGCAACGGTAGGCTGATCGTGCGCCTGCTGCTGCCCGCATGGATATGCCTGCTGGTTGCGTTGCATGCACCGGCTGTCTTCGTGCCTGGCGCATGGGCAGCCGGCATGCCTGGCACCATGGTCGACAGCCCGGAGGACCGGCGCCAGCAGCTGCCGGTGGTCAGCGGTACTCGGGACGATTTCGAACGGGCGCTGCGCGCGCCGGTCGAGGGCCTGCTGGAAGCGGCATCGACGATCCATCGCAGGCTGCTGCCCTGGGGGCTCGACCTGCTGGTCCTGCTGTCCGGCATCTCCCTGGTCTGGCTGGGGCTGAAGACTGCGCTGGAACGTCCCCCGCTGGGCATGCTGGTGGGCGAACTGTTCACACTCATGTTCACGGCCGGCATCCTGTTTGCCGTGCTCGACAACTGGGCCGGCGTGACCGGGGCGATCACCGCCGGGGCAGCGGATGTCTCGCGCCAGGTATCGGGGAACGTGCATGACGGACCGGCGGCCGTGCATGGCGTGCAGCGCATGCTGGATGCGGCATTCTGGCTCTGGGAGCACGCCGACGCCGGCATCGGCTCCGTGCTCGACCCGTTGATGCTCGTCGGCACCCTGCTGTTCAAGCTGGCCATCGCCATCCTGCTGCTGTTGTGCGGATGCATCTACCTGGGCATCTACCTGATGTCGATGACCCTGCTGTCGATCGCCTTCGCGCTCGGGCCGGTGTTCCTGCCCTGGCTGCTGCTGCGGCCGGCCAGCTTCCTGTTCGACGGCTGGGTGCGCTTCACGCTGGTGGCCGCGCTCTACCAGGTGGTCGGCATCGTCGTCGTCACGCTGGTCTCGCGCATGCATGAACCGATGATGGCGGGCATGGGCACGGCGATCGACCCGGCGTCCGGCGCGTTCAACTTCTACTATTTTGCAGCGGCGTTCCTGCTCTCCGGTGTGTCGGCGATGCTGATGCTGCAGGTGCCCGCCATCGCGAACGGGCTGGTGAGAGGCGCGGTCAGTGCGCGCTTCAGCCCGGGTTCGGTGGTCACGGCCGCCGCCGTTCCCCGGCGATGAAGGACGCGGCATCCGGGGCGCCACGCTCGGCGCCTGCGTTGAACCGGCCCGCGGAGTCTCCTACACTGCAGGCTTTCCAGCTGCCAGGTCCCGTCTTCGATGAGCAAGGCGTTCCGCCGTTCCGCCTGCGTTCCGCTGCTGCTGGCCGGCTCGCTGCTCGCCGGTTGCGAGCAGGCCCCGGTGCCGCTGCGAGACCTCTACGCACGCGACAGCGACTGCAAGCTCGACTGGGGCGACAACGGCCGCTGCGAACAGGCCTCGACGACCGACGGCGGCCCGGGCTGGTACGGTCCGGTCTACAACTACGGCCGCCGTGACACCGGTGGCCGCGACAACCGATTCGGCGTGGTCGATACCCGCAACGGCAACATCGAATACGGCCGCGGCAGCGCGTTGCGCCAGGACTGGAACGCCCGCGCCGCGGCCGCGCAGGGCGGCACGTCGCGCAGCGGCTTCGGGTCCAGCGCACGCAGCAGCAGCGGCGGCTGACCGGTGCGCCGCGAGCGTTGCACGCCCCGTGCCGACTGGCAGGCCCGCTGCGAGGCGGTCGGCTTCACCTTTCACAGCGAGGACGGTGGCTACTGGGACGAGTCCGCCTGTTATGTGTTCGGCGCGGATGAAGTCGACGTGCTCGAGGCGGCCACCGAGGCGGTGCACCGGTGCTGCCTCGAGGCGGTCGATCACGTGGTGGCGAAGGGCGCATTCGATCGATTCCAGGTGCCGGACTTCGCCCGGTCCCTGGTCACCGATTCGTGGAAGCGTGGCGAGCCGAGCCTGTTCGGCCGCTTCGATTTCTCCTGGGACGGCAGCGGGCAGCCGAAGATGCTCGAGTACAACGCCGACACACCCACCTCGCTGGTCGAGGCTGCAGTCGTGCAGTGGTACTGGCTGCAGGATACGCATCCCGACCGCGACCAGTTCAACTCGCTGCACGAGAGGCTGGTCGAGCGCTGGCGCGAAATGGCGCTGCCCACCCAGGTCACGCTCGCCTGCACCATGCAGAACGACGAGGACGCGGACAACCTGCAGTACCTGCTGGACACCGCGCTCCAGGCCGGGCTGGATGCCCGTGCGATAGATGTCGAGGCGATCGGCTGGGCGCCGCGGATCGGCGGGGGCGACGGCAATGCTGGCGGTCAGGGCGGTTGCTTCGTCGATCTCGACGGCCATCCGATCAGGACGATGTTCAAGCTCTATCCCTGGGAGTGGATGCTGCGCGAGGCATTCGGGCCGCTCATCCCCGGCTGCGGCACCGCCTTCATCGAGCCGCCGTGGAAGATGCTGCTGTCGAACAAGGCGATCCTGCCGCTGCTGTGGGAACTGTTCCCCGACCACCCGAACCTGCTGGCGGCGAGCTTC